>JANOAF010000246.1:0-28118 GCA_031411015.1 Opitutaceae bacterium
TGGGAATAACCAGCCAAGTCCGGCCGGGCACCTTGCGAAATGGAACCCGAACGCTTTGAAATCCCACCTGAACAGGAATCAGGACCTCGCCGTCACCAGGTGCGTCGACTCGCGTCGGAAACGCACCGAAGGCGACCAAACGCGCCGCTTGCATCGGCAGGCTTGGCTCCTCGGCTTTGGTGCGGAACGCCTCAGGCGTCATGCCATTGTAGGTCGGCCACATCGAGTTCGTCGGAATCTTGAAGGGCTGGATGAAATACGTGCGGATGCCGAGAATCACGAGCGCCGCCACGAGGAAAAACTCCACGTTCTCGACCAAAGCCGACTTGGGGTAATGCGCACCGCCGGTGCGTTTCAGAACCTCCTCAAGTCGCTCGATGCCGAGCTTCAATTGCTCCGCTCCGGATTTCTCCTTTAGCATCCCTTTGAGCTCGGTGCTTCGCGACTGAAGCTCCGCCACCAGCGCCGGGGCGAGAATATCGCGGCGATAGTGAAAAACCTTGGTGGCGAGCTCGAGCCAGTTGGCCGAGTTCTCGCGCATTTTTTTTTCCTGCGAGGCGAAGAATCCGAACATCTTTGAGCTGGGTTCTGCCGCGGTGCGCGGCGATCAGTTATTTTGAAGCACCTTGATAAAGGCGTCTGGTGGGATGGAAACCTTGCCGATTTGTTTCATCTTCTTTTTGCCCTCCTTCTGCTTGTCGAGGAGCTTCCGCTTGCGGCTGATGTCGCCGCCATAGCACTTTGAGGTCACGTCCTTGCGCATCTCCTTCACGTTGGCGCGGGAGATGATCTTCCCGCCGATGGCGGCCTGAATCGCGACCTTGAACATTTGCGGAGGAATAATCTCGGCGAGCTTTTCGCAGAGCTGGCGGCCGCGGGCATCGGCCTTTTCGCGATGCACGATGCACGAAAACGCATCGACGGGATCGCCGTTGATCAAGATGTCCATCTTCACGAGATCGGAGGCGATGTAGTCGCCGAGCTCGTAGTCCATCGAGCCGTAACCGTGCGTGACGCTTTTGAGGCGGTCGTTGAAATCCACGAGGATTTCATTGAGTGGCAGGATGCAGTGCAGCATCACGCGGTTCGAGTCGAGCGAGTCCGTGCGCTCGTTGACCCCGCGCTTTTCCATGATGATGGAGAGAATGTCGCCCATCGAATCGTTGGGAATGATGATCGACGCACGGATCGTGGGTTCGCGAATTTCGAGGATCGTGCCGGGGTCCGGCATGTTAACGGGGTTGTCCACATCGAGTTCTTCGCCGCCGTGTTTCACGACGTGATAGATGACGCTCGGATAAGTGGAGATGATCTCGACGTCGTGCTCGCGGCGGATGCGCTCCTGGATGATCTCCATGTGGAGCAGACCGAGGAAGCCGCAGCGGAAGCCGAAGCCAAGCGCGAGCGAGCTTTCCGACGAATAGACAAATGCCGCATCGTTGAGCCGCAGGCGGCCGAGCGCGGCCTTGAGTTTCTCGTAGTCATCGCTCTCAAGCGGATAGAGGCCGCAAAAGACGAGCGGACGCACTTCCTTGTAACCGGGCAGCATCTCGGTCGCGGGTCGTGCCGCGAGCGTGACGGTGTCGCCGGTTTTCACGTCCGCGGTGTTTTTGATGCTTGAAACGATGTAGCCGACATCGCCAGTGCCAAGCGACGCGATCTTCTCCATCTTCGGCATGAAGACGCCGACTTCCTTCACCTCGGCCTTCTGGCCGGTGCTCATCAGCATCATCATATCGCCTGCCTTGATGGTGCCGGAAAATACTCGGACATAGGCGATACAGCCGCGGTAGGAATCGTAGAGCGAATCAAACACCAGCGCGCGCACGTGCGGATAAGTTGCCCAGCGCGGCGGCGGCACGCGAGCCACGACGGCTTCGAGAATATCGACGATACCAATGCCGGATTTACCGCTCGCGAGAATCGCCTCTTCGGCCGGAATCGTGAGGATGTCCTCCAGCTGGCGCACGCAGAGATCAAGGTTCGCGCTCGGCAGGTCGATCTTGTTGATGACCGGGATGATTTTCAGGTTCTGGCCGACGGCGAGATGGGCGTTGGCCACCGTTTGTGCTTCGACGCCCTGTGCCGCATCAATGAGCAACACCGCTCCCTCGCAAGCCGCCAGACTACGCGAGACCTCGTAAGAGAAGTCCACGTGGCCGGGCGTGTCCATCAGGTTGAGCTTATAATCGTGTCCGTCCTTCGCGCGGTAGGTCATCGTGACCGGATGCGATTTGATGGTGATGCCGCGCTCCTTCTCGAGATCCATCGAGTCGAGATGCTGGGCCGTCATGACACGCATCGCGACGGTGTTGGTATGTTCGAGCAGACGGTCGGAGAGCGTGGTCTTGCCGTGGTCGACGTGGGCGATGATGCAGAAATTGCGGGTGTATTTGGCAGGCATCGGTTCAGGCGGCGGCCAAATCGGCGAATTCAGAAAAGCTCTTCACAGTCCAAGATTTTTCAGTGCGGCGCGCCAAACCGGCGAGCACCCCACCCGGTCCCAACTCCCAAAACTCAGGCGTCCCAGCTGCGGCGGCGCGCATGCACTCTTCCCAGCGCACGGACGACACGACCTGACGCACGAGCGCAGCCTTGATCGCGGCAGGATCGCTGATGGCCTGCCCGGTCGTGTTGGTGAAAACGGTGAGTTTTGGGGCGGCAAAACTGATCGGCTCCAGATACGCCGCGAATGCCGCGCGCGCCGGCTCCATCAAGCGAGAGTGGTAGGCGCCGGCGACGTTGAGCGGCATCACCTTCTTCATGCCGCGCTCTTTCGCCCCCGCAACGGTCGCGGCAATTTTCGTTTTCTCACCCGAGACGATGATCTGGCCGGGGGCGTTGAAATTCGCGGCCTCGACGTCGAACTCGCGGCAGAGTTCCTCCACCCTGCCCCGATCTTCACCGATGATTGCAGCCATGCTGCCGCTGGTCTGCTCGCAGGCTTGCTGCATTAGGCGACCGCGTTCCGCCACGATCCGTAGGCCCGTGGCGAAATCGAAAACTCCCGCCGCAGAATAGGCCGTCACCTCGCCCAAGCTAAGTCCCAGCGCCAAACGCGGCTCGCTGGCGGGCAGCTTGCCCTGTTCGCGCAGCGCCGCGAGCAACGCCAATCCATGCACGAAGAGCGCGGGCTGGCACACCTTGGTCAACGTAAGTTCTGCTTCGGGACCTTCGAAGCTCAGCTTCTTCAAGTCCCAGCCCAGCACGCGGGTTGCCTCGTCGTAAAGCGACCGCGCGGCCGCCGACTGCTCGTAGAGCGACCGCCCCATGCCGACCTTTTGGGCTCCCTGTCCTGCAAATAAAAGTGCCAACGCCATGATGGAAACGCGCCACACAACAGAACGCACTCGGCGAATCCAAGCCCTAAAAACGTTTGAGCTGTTTGAAATACTTTTCGTCGTCAGTGGCGGACGGGAAATCCGGGGCCTTGGCTGGGGGCGGCGGGGTCGCAGCCGGCTGAATCGAGACGGTCCCGGCGACCGGCCGCGAAGGCGAAATTGTCGTTGGCTTCGGGGCGGCTAGAGCGGGACGGGAGGCGATGCTGGGCGCGGCGAGGGCCTGCAAATAGGGATTTTCGCGAGGCGCCGGAGACGGCACTTGTTTTCTGGCGGATTCCACGACGCCATGCGTTCGAATCGAAGTCGAAAGCTCCGGCGTTCGCGCATTGAGCGAGGGCGCGACGCTGCCCGTCTCCCGGCTCGCATCGCGCGGGGTGGATTCTCCCACCGCCACCGGCTTGAGAAGTGCATAGTCCTGCGGCGTCATCCAGCCACCCATGAAGCGTGCGAACGGATCGGACGCGACCGGTTGCCCGGCCAGTGGTTTCAGTTCGCGGAGGTCGCCGCCGGCAGCTGCTTTCTCTGAACCAAAACGTCGACTCACATTTTTTTCTGGAAGCAGACGAGCATCACCGACAGCGGTTGCCCGGTTTTCCTCGGTGCCACTCGAACCGAGCGAGGAGTTTGTTTGGCTCATCGCTTCCACCAGCCAGTTGGAAGGCTTGGTTTCGCGTCCGGGAATTTTCCGCCCCGCCGGCGATGTCGGAGGCGGAATGATTGTCGCTCCCTGCCAATCTGGTAACGCTGACGACGACATCCCGGCCGCAGGCTGCGCAGCCGGTGTCCGCGTATTCTTCGTCGCTTCGAGTTCCTTGCGCACCTTGTCGAATCCGTCCGACGGCGCATGCTCAGCGGCGCACGAGACCGAAACGCCCGAGCCAATCAGCTGGGCCAACAAAAAAGCCCCAAGGCTCCGGCTGGGAAATCGCACACTCAAGTTTTGATAAAAATCCCCTTGAGGTTCATCTCCAGCTGCTGCGGATTCGGGGAAAATTTGAGACCGTCCGCCTTGCTGATCTTGCCGGCTTTGATGAGCCGGTAGAGATCCTTGTTGAACGAAAACGTCGCGGAGTCGGCGTTGCTTTCGAGCAGACTCTGGATGCGTTCGTTCTGCCCTTCCAGGATCAGGTTCCGCACGGTGGCGTCGGCGTGAAGGATTTCATTGGCCGGCACGCGGTTGTTGCCCTCGATCGTCGGGATGAGTTTCTGACAGATGAAACCGCGCAGCGAACCCGCGATGGCGCGGCGGGCCTGCACGACTTCCTCAGCCGGGAAAAATTCAAAGAGGCGCGTGAGCGACTGGGCAACCGTGGCCGCGTGCATCGTCGAAAAAACCAAGTGCCCCGTCTCCGCCGCGCTGATCGCGGTTTCGAACGTCTCGCGATCGCGCATTTCGCCGATGAGGATGATGTCGGGATTTTGGCGCAGCACCGATTTAATCGCGAGGCCGAAGCTCGGCACATCGAGTCCGATTTCGCGCTGCTGAAACAGCGACTTGTCGTCCTGAAAGGTATACTCGATCGGGTCCTCGATCGTGACGATGTGTTTGTCCATCGTCTGATTTATCCAGTTAAGCATCGCGGCCATGGTCGAGCTTTTGCCCGAGCCGGTCGCGCCGCAGACGAGAAGAATGCCGTCCTTCGCCTCGGCGAGCTTCATCAGCGCACCCGCGGTTTCGCCGAGGTTGAGCTGGTCGAAATTCGGCACCGTGCTCTTCACGTGGCGCATCACGATGCTCACCAGGCCGCGCTGGTGAAAGGCGTTCACACGGAAGCGCCCGATTCCTTCTGCGGCATAGGCGAAGTCGACCTGCCCTTCATCATCCCACTTCGCGCGAAAAATCTGCGGCACGTGTTCGCACACCCACGCTTCCGCCTCCGGGCAGGAAATCGGGTCCATATCGACCGCCTTCAGCCGGCCGGCGATGCGCACGTAGCCGGGTTTGTTGGACTTCACGATCACGTCACTCACGCCGCTATCGACGGCGAGCTTGAGCAGATCGTTCAGCATTTCGGTGTGCGGTGTAATGGCGCTGCTCGTGGACATGGGCAAAAAAGCGTTGCGATTCCTTATTTCGCCGTCGTCTGTTCCGCAAGGCTTCATTGCCCGTTTTACATGAAACTGCGTCCGCTCACCGGCACCATCACTGCGCTCGCCACTCCGTTTCGCGACGGCCAGGTCTCCTATGACGACCTGAGAAAACTCGTCGTGCACCAAATCAAGGGTGGCATCGACGGACTCGTGCCCGTCGGCACGACAGGCGAGTCGCCCACCCTGAGTTACGAGGAGCACATGGACGTGATCCGCTGTGTGATTTCCGAGGCGCGCGGCCGGGTTCCCGTGATTGCCGGGACGGGCTCGAATTCCACATACGAGGCGCTGCATCTTACCAAGCTTTCACACGAATCCGGAGCCGATGCGATGCTCGTGGTCGCGCCGTATTACAACAAGCCGAGCCAGGAAGGTCTTTTCCGCCACTTCGCCGCCATCGCCGATTCCACCGACAAACCGATCATCCTCTATTCGATTCCCGGCCGCTGTGGCATCGAGATTAGCGTCGGTGTGGTCGAGCGCTTGCGGTCGAAATACAAGCACGTCGCGTGGATCAAGGAGGCCGGCGGCAGCGTTGATCGCGTTGATCAATTGAAGCAGGCGCTCGGGAAAGATATCACCGTGCTGAGCTGCGACGACTCGCTCACGCTGCCCTTCATGTCCGTCGGTGCCGAGGGCGTAATCAGCGTGGCGTCGAATCTCTATGTGCGCGAAATCGGCAAGATGGTCCGCTTCGCGCTCGCGAACGATTTCGCGAAGGCCGCTAAAATTCACCGCACGCTTTACCCGGCTTTCAAGACGCTGTTCATCGAACCGAACCCCGTGCCGATTAAGGCCGCGCTCGTGCGCGCCGGCATCATCAAATCGGACGAAGTCCGCTTGCCGTTGTGCGAGATGAGCGCCGCCAATGCGAAGGCGTTGGCGAAGGTGCTCGCCACGCTCGACTGAGCCGCGCGCCATGGCACTGAAAATTATGATCAACGGCGGCAAGGGCCGCATGGGGCACGCCGTCGCCGACGCGGCCAAGGCAATGGGCATTACCGTCGTCGGGTCTGTCGATGTCGGGGACGACATCGCGACGTCGCTCGCGCAATGCGACGTAGTCGTTGATTTCAGTTCCCACCTGGCAACCAAGTCCCTGCTCGAACTCGCAGTTGCACAGCGCAAGCCCGTCGTGCTCGGCACCACCGGGCACAGTGCCGATGAAAAGAAAAATCTCCTCGCGCTCGCCGCGCAGATTCCCTGCGTGTGGGCGGGAAATTTCTCCGTCGGCGTCAACCTGCTCTTCGCTCTCACTCGCCGTGCCTCCGCCATCCTAGGCTCCGACTACGATGCCGAGGTGATCGAGATGCACCACCGATTTAAGAAGGACGCTCCGAGCGGCACCGCCGCGCGCCTCCTGGAAATCATTTTGGAAGAGCGGAAGCTGAACGCGCAGGCGTTGCGCCACGGTCGCGAGGGCATCACGGGTGAACGCACATCGACCGAGGTCGGCATCCACTCGCTGCGCGGCGGCGATGTCGTCGGCGATCATACGGTGATGTTTGCCGCGCTCGGCGAACGGCTGGAGCTCACCCACAAGGCGAGCGACCGTGGGATCTTTGCGCGCGGGGCGTTGCGGGCGGCGCAGTGGGTCGTCCCACAGCCGCCGGGCGTTTACGACATGCAGCACGTGCTGGGGCTGCAGTAGTCCTGACCAACGCTTACCGGCCGTCGCGATGATCACCTCGATTCAGGGCACGCTCACGTCGGCCACACCGCTCCATGCGATCGTCGAGCTCAATGGATTTGGTTATGAGGTGAACGTGCCCGTCACCACCGCCGAGCGTTTGCCAACGCTCGGGGCGAGCGTGAAACTACACACGCTGGTCATCTACCGCGAAGATGCACAGACGCTCTACGGTTTCACCACTCCGGCGGAGCGGGATTTTTTTCGCCTGATGATCGAAAACGTCACGGGCGTCGGGCCCAAAGGCGCACTGGGCATTATGAGCCGGCTTTCGCTCGCCTCCCTCGAAGGCGCAATTCGGTCGGGCGATATCGCCACTCTCGCCAAGACCCAAGGCATCGGGAAAAAGACAGCGGAGCGGCTCGTGGTGGAGCTCAAATCGAAGGTCGGAGGCAGCGCGAGTATCGATGCCTCGGCCGCACCGTTCACCGCTGGCGACGCACCGCCCGCGGCCAATTCCCACCGGGACGCGGTCTCGGCCCTCGCCGCCCTCGGCTACAAGGCCGCGGATGCCGACCAAGCGGTGCGTCGTGCCTCACTGGCCCTCGGCGCCTCTGCGACGACCGAGAGCCTGATCAAGCGGGCACTCAGCGGTTGATTCTAAAATGCGGGCATGAACAAGGCGGCGCTTTCGACGCCGCCTGGGAGAAACGGAGCTGAGCGCAGCGTTTATTTCTCGAACCGGAACGCGGTCATCTCCGCAGCCTTTTCACCGGTCCCGGGCGAAGTAACGAGTGTGCGCACCTCGGGGCGGAGCGTCGTGGGCGACGCATCGAAGCGCAGCTCCGCGGCGGCCACGCCGAGTTGCAGCGGCGCGAGCTGCACGCCTTGAATCCACGCCAAACTCTCTGGCGTCTGATGAACCACCATGGCTAGTTCGGCCTCGGAGTGACTGCGAACGGAGAGCAACAATGGGTCCGCGACCATCATCGGGCGCTGCACGATGCCGCCGGTGCGCGGTGGCGTCGTGGCAGCGATTTCAACGGGACGATTGCCCGCGGCCTCATTCACCGCCGGTCGGCCCCGCCCAATCAAAATAAATGCCACGCAAGCGGCGGCCGCAGCAAAAGAACCAAAGCCATAAAACGCCGCCTGCCGACGACGGCGCGCACGCTCTACTGCGGCGACCGCAGGATCGAAGGCCACTTCGTGGGCGGCACGGAAGTCAGCTCCGAGCGAGGTGCAGGCCTTCTGCATCCGACAGTATTGGGTGTAGACGGCGCGGCGCTGCGGACTGGCTTGCACCTCGGCTTCGAGCCGCGCGGCATCGGCCGGGGCAATCTCGTGGTCGAGGTAGAGGTTGAGCAATTCGATGAACTCTTGGTCTTTCATTTGAAGTCTTCGCCGAGCTTGGAGCGCAGGCTGTCGCGCGCGCGGGCAATTCGGCTTTTTACTGTGCCCACGGAGATGCCGAGGATGGCGGCGATTTCTTCGTAGGACATGTTTTTGATGTTCCTCAAGACGAGGATCTCACGGTGCTTGGTGGAAAGGCGCTCCATCCCTTTGCCGATGCGGGCGACGAATTCCTGGGTAACGGTAATGTCGTCGGGGGATTCGACTTGGGCGGGGATCACGTCGGCGAGGGTCAGGTCATTTTCTGAACTCAAAGGGGCATCGAACGACACGGACTTGTCCCGCTTGCGCCGCCACCAATACCAGTAGCGGTTGCGCGCTAGATTCGTGGCGATCTGGTAAAGCCAGGTGGAGAAGGCCGAGTCGCCGCGAAAATTGACCAAACCGCGGTGCGCACGGATGAAAGCATCCTGCGTGACCTCCTCGGCGTCCTGCTGGTTGCGCAAGAGCTGGTGCACCATCGCGTAGATGCGATCCCAGTAACGTGAGACCATTTCATCAAATGCCTTCTGGTCGCCGCTTTTGAAGCGATCAACCAGCAGACGATCCAGGGCTACTTCTTGGGCTTTGGCGGACATGCGTTCCGCCTCGCTCTGATTGGTATATGTTTGAATTGTTCCCACGAATCTTGGCTGAATCTCGCGTGGATAGGTGCGGCGCGCAAGTCGATCAATGGCGGTGCGCATCCGCCGAGGGAGAAAATTCTTGCAAACCCGCGCTGCGAAAACCCATTTTCACCGTTCGCTTGGCTCGGGGGTCGATAGCTCAATGGTAGAGCAGCATCCTTTTAAGTTGTTGGTTCCGGGTTCGAATCCCGGTCGACCCACCATGCCAGCGCCATCCACCACTATGAAACGCCTCGTGATCATCGAAGACCAGACCGCCATTCGGGAAATGCTGGCCGATATCCTGAGGCTCGACGCCAGCTACCAAATCGTGGGCGAGGCGGGCGACGGGCAGGCCGCCGTCCAGCTCTGTATCGAAACGAATCCCGATATCTGTGTGCTCGACGCCAAGCTCCCGGGCCTCAACGGCGTCGATATCCTCCGCCGCATTTCCAAAAAGCTGCCGCAGATGCGCGTGCTGATCTTCTCCGGCCACGAGAACCCCGTCCTCATCCGCGAAATGCTCGAAGCCGGCGCGCATGGTTTCGTCGAAAAAACCGCCGGGCTGTTCGAACTCAAGAAGGGTTTGGAAACCGTCGCCAACGGCGGCACCTACTTCGGACCGGCCGTCGCCGCCCTGCTCCGCAATGTCGTAGCCAATCCCGCCAGCAGCAATACGCACGACTTCCTTACCGCCCGCGAACGCGAGATTCTTCAGCTCGTGGCGGAGAGCCACAGCACCCGCGAGATTGCCGCCAAGCTCGGCATCAGCGTGAAGACCGTGGACAACCACCGCACCAATCTCATGGGCAAGCTGAACCTCCACGACGTCGCGAGCCTCACGCGCTACGCGTTGGAAATCGGGCTCATCGAGCCGAAGAAGGCGACGTGAGTCTCGCTCCGGATCGACTCGGCCGCACTGGCCTCAACTTTGTTCCCGGCCCCTGTGAACAACCGGTGTGAAATTTCCGGGCTAAAAATCTTGCCGCACGCCGCGCGGTTGCCCCATAGCTCTTTCAACCGTCCCGATCCTCCTCCTCTCATGAAACTCGTCTCGAAGCAACTTTCCCTCGTCCTGGCTGGCGCCGCGCTCGTGTTCGCGGGCTGCACTAAGAAGCCCCTGCGGCCAGATCCCAGTCAGACGGCAATTGGACAACAAGGCTCGGGAACCAACACCGCCGGTGTGACGAATGCGAATTTCGATCCGAATGCGGGTGTGTTCCAGACGCGCGACAGCTTGTTCGATTCCGCCGGCCAGAATCGTTCCGCGCTCCAAGCCCAAACGGTCTATTTCGATTTCGACCAGTCGTCGATCAAGCCCTCGGAGCGCGAGAAACTGAAAGCCGCCAAGGAATACTTGGACAAGAATCCCACGCACCGTCTCATCCTCGAAGGCCACGCCGACTGGCGCGGCACCGCGGAATACAACTTGAGCCTCGGTGACCGTCGCGCGAGCGCCGCGAAGAAATATCTCGTCACCCTCGGCGTGCCCGTCGCGCGGGTTGAGACTCTCTCCAAGGGCAGCCTCGAAGCCGCCAAGAACGCCGACGACGCAACGATGGCCAAGGATCGCCGCGTCGACCTCGTGGTCGTCGACCCCGCCGCCGCTGGTGGTGCCATGCCCTTAGGTGCGCAACCGCCGTTCGACCCGAACGCGCCAGCCAAAGGCAAGACCCTCTGAGCCTCGGCTGAATTCTACTCTGCGAAAACGCCCCGGATTTTTCCGGGGCGTTTTTTTTGGCCGCCGGAAAAATCCCGACGTGTTCATTCGATTCCCGTAGGCAGCCCGCTTGCGGGCGCGGTTTGGGCGCGCGCTGGCCTACGCTTCCTGTCTCCTGCCCGCTTTCTCGATGCGGCCCTATCCTTTCGCCAGCGCGACGAGCATCCGCCGCGTCGTCTCGATTCCCTTCTTCATCACGTCCAAATTAAAACTCTCGTTCGGCGCGTGGAGATTATCCTCCGGCAGAAAAAGCCCGAACATCACGGAGTCGAGTCCCGTCACGCGCTTGATGTCGGCGATGATCGGCACGCTTCCGCCCTCGCGCAGATAGATGGGTGGACGTCCCCAGACTTCCGTGACCGCTTGATCCGTGGCGCGAAACGCCCGCGCGAGGACCGGCGATTGGTCCTTCGGCGTGTTCGACCGCCCCGGCGGCACGACCACGTAGGCTTCGCCTTTGTGCTGATCGACGAACTCCAGCTTCACGCCCTTCGGGGTGCGCGCGCGAATCGCGTCCATCACGAGTTGCTTAATCACGTCCGGCTTTTGGTTGGGCACGAGCCGGCAGGAAATTTTCGCAAAGGCCTTGCTCGGAATTACGGTCTTCGTGCCCTCGCCTTGGTAGCCGCCACCGATGCCGTTGAATTCGAGTGTGGGCTGAAACCGCGACGACTCGAACGGCGAGAATCCCGGGGTCGGATAAAACGTGTCGATGCCGAGAAATTCCGCGTAGGCCTTCTCGTCGGCACCGAGTTTCTTCAGTTCTTCGCGTTCCCACGGATGCACGTCGAGCACCGCGTCGTAGAAACCGGGCACGTTCACCTTCCCCTCGGGTGTGTGCAGCGTCGCGAGGATTTCCGCGAGCGCCTGAATCGGATTGCGCAGCACGCCACCGTGCAGCCCGGAATGCAGGTCACCCTTCGGGCCCGTGATGTGGACATCGAACAACGCGAGCCCGCGCAGACCCGCGGTGATCACGACCTGGTTTTCGTTCGGCAGCGCCGTATCGGACAGATAAACGAAATCCGCCGCGCGCAGCTTCGGCGCGAACCGCTCGAGGAATTTCGGGAAACTCGGGCTGCCCATCTCTTCCTCGCCCTCGATGAGAAACGTGATCCGCAACGGCAGTTTGGGATTCGCTTCGAGCGCTTGCGCCACCGCCGCGACATTCGTCAGCAGCGGCCCTTTGTTGTCCGCCGCCCCTCGACCGTAGATGCGGTTGCCGATGATCGTCGGCTCAAACGCCGGCGTCTTCCAAAGATTCAGCGGATCGGCCGGCTGCACATCGTAATGCCCGTAGATCACGACATGCGGCCAGCTCGGGTCACCGCCCCGCTCCGCGAAAACGATCGGATGTTTGTCCGTCGCCACCACTTCGACGGCAAAGCCGAGCGAGCGCAGGAGTCCCGCGATAAATTCCTGCGCGCCCTTCATCCCTTCGCCGCATTTCGGATCGGTCGAGACGCTCGGGTGACGGATGAACTCCTTCAGTTTTTCTACGGGATCGAACATCCAGCGACGGTGGGCAAAACCAACGACGTCGCCAACGGAAAACTCAGTTTTGATACTTCCCGCGGTTCTGCTCGTAGATCGGCACAACGGAAGGCATGAGCGCCTTCAGGTCGGCGATACGTTTCTCATCGGCTGGATGGGTCGACATCATTGCGCTCACCTTTTCGCCGGGCTTGCCCCCGGCGGCCTGCTTCTGCGCCATCATCTTCTGCCAAAATGTAACGGAGGCCCGCGGGTCGTAGCCGGCGCGCGCCGCGTAGATGGCACCCATTTTGTCGGCTTCGCTTTCATTGCCGCGCGAGTGGGGCAAGGCGACCCCGACCGTCGTGAGCCCGCCATACGCGAGATCGAACAGCTGCCTCGTCTTTGTATCCTCGGTCTTCGCCTCGACGACCGCCGCTCCGAGCGCGCCCACCCCGGAAATCACCATCGCCTCGGACATGCGCTCGTTGCCGTGCCGCGCTGTCACGTGTCCGATTTCGTGGCCCATCACGATGGCAAGTTCGGCGTCGCTCTCGGCGAGCTTGAGGAGCCCGGAGTAAACCCCGACCTTCCCGCCGGGCAGCGCGAAGGCGTTAACATCCCTCGACTCGAATACGACGAACTCCCACTTGGCATCAGGCAGGTCGCTGCCGACCGCCGCCGCGATGCGCTGTCCCACGCGGGTGACACGCGCGTTGTTTCCGCCGTCGGTAGAGGGCTTTTCCTTTTCACGAATCTGCTTAAACGAATCGGCACCGAGTTTCAGCTCCTCGCTTTGCGAGAGCAGCACGAGCGTTTGGCGGCCGGTGACGGGGTTGGTGTAGCAGCCGGCGAGTGCGAACGTAAGCGCGAGGAGAAGCGAAGTGAGTTTCATGGCAGGTAAAGGGGAGACCTAGTTCAGTGCTTAAAGTGCCGGCTAGCGGTAAAGATCATCGCCATCCCGCGGGCATCGGCCGCTGCGATGACCTCGGCATCACGCATCGCGCCACCCGGTTGAATCGCCGCCGTGGCGCCCGCATCCGCGGCCGCAAGCAAGCCATCGGGAAACGGAAACAGCGCCTCGCTCGCCACGACCGAGCCCCGGAGATCGAGCTTCGCCTCGCCGGCTTTCCACACGGCGATGCGCGAGCTGTCCACGCGCGCCATCTGGCCCGCGCCGACGCCGAGTGTCTGCTCGCCGCGACAGTAAACGATCGAGTTCGACTTCACGTGCTTGCCGACTTTCCAGCCAAACATCATCGCGGCCCACTCGTCCGCCGTCGGCTCCCGTTGCGTCACGACCTTGAACTCGCGCACATTCCCCAGGGTGCGATCGCGGTCTTGCACGAGCACGCCGCCGACCACCGAGCGGATTTCCTGCAACGCATCCGCACCGATGCCGCCTTTTGCGATCATCAGGCGCAGGTTTTTCTTCTTCGCGAAAATCGTCATCGCTTCATCGCTGAAGCGCGGCGCAATGATCACCTCGGTGAAGATTTCCGCGATGGCCGCCGCGAGCGTGCCGTCGAGCGTCTGGTTCACGACAATGATGCCGCCAAACGGTGCCTGCCGATCCGTAGCATAAGCTTTCTCCCACGCCTCGATGAGGTTGTCAGCGCTGCCGACGCCACACGGATTCGTGTGCTTGAGGATCGCGACCGTCGGGCGCTCGAATTCGCCGATGAGGTAGGTCGCCGCCGTGTTGTCCAAAATATTGTTGTAGGAAAGTTCCTTCCCCTGGAGCTGCGCGAAGTGCTCGTGAAACGTGCCGTAGAGCGCGGCCTTTTGGTGCGGGTTCTCGCCGTAGCGGAGCGACTGCGCTTTCTTCCACGAGAGCGAGAGCGTCGCAGGAAAACCACTCAGCGCCTCAAGGTCGGGCTCCGCCGCCTGCGACTCCAAGTAGCGGGCAATCGCGGCATCGTAGGTTGCGGTGCGTTGAAAAACTTTCAGCGCGAGCTGGCGGCGCAGCTCCGGCAACGTTGTCTCGTCGGCGAAAGCCGCGAGCGCGCGCGCGTAATCGTCCGGATCGCAGACCACCGTCACGCTCTCGTGATTCTTCGCCGCGCTGCGCAGCATCGACGGACCGCCGATGTCTATATTCTCAATCGCCTCCTCGAAATGCACGCCGGGCTTCGCCACCGTCTGCTCGAAAGGATAAAGGTTCACCACCACGAGATCGATGAGCGCGATGTCGTTCTGTTTCGCCTGCGCAAGGTGTTCAGGTTTGTCCCGCCGACAGAGAAGGCCGCCATGGATTTTCGGGTGTAGCGTCTTGACCCGTCCTTCCATGATTTCGGGGAAACCGGTGTGCTGGCCCACTTCCGTGACCGGCAGCCCCTTCTCGGCGAGGAGCTTGGCCGTGCCTCCGGTCGAGAGCAGCGTATAGCCGTGCTGGCGCACGAGCGCGGTGGCGAATTCGACGAGACCGCGCTTGTCGGAGACGGAGAGAAGGGCGAGTTTGGCCATGTGGAACCGATGAAACGCGAAAGCGTCCGCGCGCAAAGCGGATTTTGCAGCTTTCAGAAAATCGTTTTTCGAGTTTGGTGTTGCCGTGTCCACTTCCCGCGAACTGTCCGGTCTCACCGCCCGTCTCGATAAACTGTGCCATCACTACGGCGGCGCCAGTCTCCCGGCCGACAAACCGCACGCCTTCGTTTACTTCATCACGATTCACAATGGCTCCGACCGGACCGTCACGTTGCTCGGGCGCAAGTGGGTGGTCCTCCATGCCGATGGCACCCGGCTGGTGATCGAAGGCGACAAGATCGTCGGCGAGACGCCGCGGCTCACGCCGGGCGAGCAGTTCTCCTATAACAGCTACCACGTCACCGGCGAGGATGCCGCGGCCGAAGGTAGCTTTCATGGCGTCGACGAGTTCGGCAGCCACATCCACGTGCTGTTGCCCGGCTTTGAGATGACCATTCCGCGATCTTCTTGAGTCGGGCAGGTCTTCCGACCTGCCCTGCTCGCGGCCGAAGACGGGTCAGAGACCCGCCCTACTTTCAAACCCACGAGTCACATCTTTGGGTAAGTGCCAATGAAAGGATAAGGTTGGCTCCGCAGCGCGCGTCTCCAGAAATTGGTTCTGGTTCTCCGCGGCGATATCGGTCTTCGTTCCGTCATTCATGAAGTTAACTGATTTGAATCGAGATGGCGGCATCGGCGCCAATTCGCTGTTTCTCCAGCTCGGCGAACTCAACATTCTCTTGGATTGCGGTCTGCATCCGAAGAAGGTCGGTCGCGCCGCGACCCCGGATCTGAAGGCGCTGCGGGGCGTGACGCTGGACCTTATCATCATCACCCACTGCCATCTGGATCACATCGGCAGCCTGCCCGTGGTGATGCGCGAGCACCCCAACACCCCGGTGATTATGACGGTGTCGAGCCGGATGCTCATCGAGCGGATGCTGCACAATTCCGCCAACGTGATGCTCCGGCAGAAGGAGGAGGATAACATCCCCGACTACCCGCTCTTCACCCACGACGAAGTTGACCGCTGCGGCAAACGGATCGCGGGGTTGCCCTTCAACCACGCCAAGCACTTCCGCGGCACCAAGGACGAAATCGAGATCATTTTCCATCCGGCCGGCCACGTGGTCGGCGCGGCGGCCGTGGAGATTCGGCACAAAGGCCGCAACCTATTCTTCACCGGTGACGTGCTGTTTGAAAATCAGCGCACGCTCCCCGGGGCCAAGTTTCCCGCCGGCCACTTCGATACTCTCGTCACGGAAACAACGCGCGGCTCGACCGAACGCGCCCCGGGCAAGGAACGCGTCAACGAAGTCGCCCGCCTCGTCGCCTCCATCAACGAAACGATTCAGCGCGGCGGATCATTTTTGCTCCCGGTTTTCGCGCTCGGGCGAATGCAGGAAGTCTTTTCGATTCTCCACGACGCCCGAAAATTTGGCCGCCTCGTCGAGTGCCCGATCTACACGGGCGGACTGGGGATCGATCTCGCGGATTACTTCGACGAAATCGCCCGCAAGACGAAGCACGTGCAGTTCAGCCGCTCGATTCTCAAGGATCTTAAGGTCAAGCCCACGCCCCGCAAGATTCCGGCGGGAGAAGACCCGCAGCAGAACGCGATCTACATTGTGAGTTCGGGCATGATGGTCGAGCGCACGCCCAGCTACGCCTTCGCATCCGGCCTCATCGGCCACGCGCGCAACACCATCGGTTTTGTCGGCTACTGTGATCCCGACACTCCTGGCGGCCAGCTGCTCGCCGCCAAATCGGGGGACGAATTTCTCTTCAAGACGGCCAACGTGAAAGCCAAGGTCCGCGCGCGCGTCGAGCGCTTCGAACTCAGCGGCCACGCCGACCGCGAGGAACTCGCCGAGTTCGCGATTCAGACCGGGGCCCGTTGTGTGGTCCTCACTCACGGCGATCCACCGGCGCGCGCGTGGTTCAACGAGAAGCTGACGGCCGCGATGCCGAACACCCGCATCCTCGATCCGGTGCCGTTGAAGACCTACCAAGTGTAACGTGCCGTGGCGAATAGCCCACGTTCAATTCGACATGAGCTGACGCAGCCGCGTGCACATCGCCGGACTGCCGGCGACGTAGACGATTTTCTTCATCTTCAAATCGAAGGCGCGCATCGGTAGCTGCTCACCGTTGAGAAAATGCACTTCGCCGCCGCCGGCCCGAACCAGCGGAATCGCGGCGGCCAGATCCCAAATCTTCACATTGAAATCGACGCAGCCGTCGAGCAGGCCGATCGCAACGTAGGTTAGGTGCAGCGTCGCGCTGCCGAGCCCGCGGATTTTGAAATTCGCTAGGAGCTCGCTCGCGACCGGCATGAGCCCGCGGTCGAATGGACTGTGGAAACCGAGCAGCGTCTCGCGCGACTGGGGCGCCGTGCCTACCCGCGCGACGCGCTCGCCGTCCCACACGCCGAACCCCGGTCCGCCGTGCAACAAGGTCCGGCGGCTGAGATCATAGACTACGCCGTAAATCGGTTCGCCGTCTTCGCACAGCGCGAGCGCGATGGCGCAGTGCACGAGACCGAGCGCAAAATTATTCGTCCCATCGATCGGATCGAGGACCCAGGAGAATCGCGCGGTGACTGGAATCGGGGCGTCGCTTTCGGCGAGCTCCTCGCTGAAAAACTGGTCGCCCGGAAACTGCGCCGCGAGTTCACGGAAAATCCCCTCCGAGATCGCGACATCGACGGCGGTAACGCGCGAGCCGTCGGATTTCCACTTGCTCTCAGCGCGGCCGAACTGGCCATGAAGCAATTCGGTCTGCGCTAGCACAGCGCGTTTGGCCGCTGCGATGCGAGCGACAAATTCGGGCGAGGACATTTTCACCACTGACGCACCGTAATCGATCGGAGTAAAGCTCCCCGGAGCAAGCTCCGGGGCATTTGATCAATCCCAGTATGAAACCCTCGAACCCACCCCGTAGACGCTTGGGTTCGCTATGGTACGGACCACAACGCGCTCCCGCTCGCGGCTACTTCCCCACCGAGTCGAAATAAGCTTGGGAGTCTCGGACCCACCGCGAATGAAGTGAAATTCAGATCTCTAATCCCGCCATTTCCGGATTGTCAGTGCTCATCAGTGATTACCTGCTCACTCGTAGTCGTAGAGTTTGGGATCGCGGCGCGGCGCGGTCATGCGGGCCTTGAACCGGTGTCGCGGCTCGTTCGGGTCCTTCGGTTCCTTCATGGACGGCATGCCGGGATCGAGGCCCATGCCCCCACCCTCGGGATCACCGGATGACTCGGCATCGTCGATGGGACCAAGTTGTTCCTCGAGCGATTCAGGGTCGGTGCCCTCCTCGAGTTTGCGCACGACCTCCTCAAGTTTTCCGTCCATCTTTTCGCCGGAAAGGTCAGACATTTTGCGCATCATCCGGCCCATCGCCTTCGGATCGTTGTCATCCATGCTGTCGAATTCCTTCTCCATCGCAGCGATGGTGGCCTCGTTCTTGGGGTCATCCAACGGATCGGAAGAATCGGGGCCACTCGGTGGGGCCGGCGGTGGCTCGCTGCTCGGACCGCCGCTGGTTATGGCGAAGGCCGAGACGACTTTCTTCAGTCGAAATTTGCGGTTGTCGGGACAACGCGGCGTGGTCGCGCCCTGCGCAATCGTCTTCGCGTAGAATTGATAGATCGTGTGGTTGTCCGCGCAGTAATACTCGTAGATCGGCATGTTAAGGAAGAGTGATTAGGAATCTGCCCGCCGCTTGGCAAGCTGGTGGCCGTGTTGCACGACGGTGTCGCGGCCGGCGTTGTTCAGACGGTCGAGCACGCCGGCGAGACGGCGGCGCTTCTCGTCGCGCTCGGCAAACATCTCCAACTGGCCGGCACCTTCCTCGACCGTGGAGAATCGCACCGAGACAAGGCGGAGCGGACGTTGCTTCCGCCACGCGGCGCGCAGCAGTGGATCGACCAAAGGATAAAATGGAGCCTCCAAATCCGTCGCCGAAGCCAGACTGCGACCATGCGCCTCCTGGGTGAAATCAGGATAGCGCACTTTCACCGTCATCGTGCGCACGTGTTTTCCGTCGGCGCGGATTTTCGGCAGCAACTCGTCGATCATGCGCTTCACGATCCGCTCGATTTCGGCGAAGTCGGCGATGTCGCGCCCAAAGGTCTCCTGTTGCGAGTAACTCTTCGCATCGTCGTGCTCGGTCTCCACCGGCCGATCATCCTCGCCGCGTGCGGTCGCGACCATGGCGCGCCAGCTCGAACCGAAGGCCGCCTCCAGCCGGCTTTCGCTCGCCCGCACCACATCGCCGATCAACCGCAGGCCGTGGGTGTCCGCGAGCGTAGCCTCGGTTTTCGCGCCGATCCCGGGCAATTTTCCGAGTGGCAGCGGAGCGAGAAATGATTCTTCGGTGCCCGGCGCGACGACCACGAATCCGCGTGGCTTGCGGAGTTTAGAAGCGATTTGGGCCACGAGTTTATTGGTCGCCAAGCCAAAGGAGACCGGCACCTGCAACTCGTCCCAGAGTCGCTTCTGCAAAGCGCGCACGCGGGCCTCGATTTCCGCCGCGGTCGCAAAGCCGCAGGGGGCGACGTCGAGATAGCCTTCGTCGATCGAGTTGCGCTGCACGTGGGGCGTCAGGGTCTCGCAGACATCAAACATCTGCCGCGACATCTTCGAGTAGAGCCCGCTGGTGTGTGGCAGCATGATCAGATCCGGGCACACGCGCAGGGCTCGCTGGGTCGGCATCGGCGTGTAAACGCCGCACGCGCGGGCCTCGTAGCTGGCCGAGGAGATGATGCCCCGCTCGCGGCCGCCCACCGCGCATTTGGTGCCGCGGAGCTCGGGCCGGAGCGCGAGCTCGCAAGACACGAAGAACGCGTCGGCGTCGAGGTGAACGACCGTGGGCAAAACCGGGGTCGGGACGAGAGTGGGAAGCGCGCGCGGCACAGCCCTCCCAGCGGACGCTAAATCGGCGGCCCGGTCAACGAACGGCGCGCCCGGGCCGGCGCGTTCAAAAATAATTGGACGGTAATTTTCTGCCGGGCGGCAATTTTGTCTGGCTTCGTCGGGATCGCTTGCTTGCGTCAATTCGCTTCAGGCATATCTACCCCACCCAACCGCCCGGTCCTTCATGATTCTGGTCGCGATATTCTCAGTCATCGTCCTGTTGATGTGCTGGCTTTGCTACAGCGGAGACTGCCATCACTGATCGTCGAACTTCGACGTTGCCCGCTCCCTTTTGCTTCTCAATCTCGCGCGCATGGGACGTCAATGGCTCCACGCAAAACGCGCGATCGTTAATCTGAAAAAGGGTCAGACGGTCGGAAAACTCGTCAAGGAAATGACTGTTGCCGCCAAACTCGGCGGCGGTGACCTCGAGGCCAACGCCCGGTTGCATGCCGCGGTGGAGAAGGCCAAGAAAGCCAGCGTCACCCGCGATGTGATCCAGCGCGCGATCGCCAAGGGCGCGGGCACGGGCGGTGAGGGCGTCAATCTTGAGCACGTCGTCTACGAAGGCTATGCGCCGCACAAAGTGCCGGTCATCATCGAGGTGATGACCGACAACCACAACCGCAGCTCCAGCGACCTGCGCGTGCTGTTCAAGAAGGGCCACCTCGGCGGTGCGGGGAGCAATAAATTCCTCTTCGACCACCCCGGCATCATCGAGGCCCACCACCCCGACCCGACTGTAGACCTTGAGGCCGCCGGCATTGAGGCGGGGGCGAATGAATTCGAGCCTCTCACGCATGCGCAGAACGATGACATTCCCGAGGGCCACGCCGGCGCGCGTTTCCTCACGGACCGCACTGCCGTCCATGCGGTCGCGACGTGGCTGAAGCAAAACGGCTGGTCGGTCACGACTGCCGAGTTGGGCTACGTCGCCAAGTCGTTCGTCGAACTGGACGAGACCGCGCGCGCTGAGGTCGGCGAATTTCTCCAGGAGATTGAAGACAACGACGACGTGCAGCGGGTGTGGGCGGCGGTGAAGTAGGGAGTGTTGCACTCGGCCCGAGGAACAGGAAATAGCGACGACTTGAGGCTATCCCGCTGCCGCCCTGTGCTACGCTGAGTTTTCAGTTCACTGTTCACACATGACCACTTCCCGCGACCCGGGGTGCTCCAGCCAAAGCATGAAGGACTCCACTCGATGAGTTGGGACGCTCGCAAAGAGGAAAAGGAAAAGCGGCGCTTCGTTGATGAGGGACTGGACAAGCGGCCGCCTGTGGTGGCGACGGGCGTCTTTTTTCTCGCGATGTGGCTCAGCGGTTGGGCCTGCAGCGCCATCCTTGTGTCGCAAGGGGTGTATTCTATCCCGGCTCGATACGCCATTAGCACCGTCGTCTCCTATGGGGTTTTCATTTGGTCCGTCGGCATCTGGTGCCAACACGCGGCTAAACCCCGCAAGCCCAGCAGTGGCTCAGGCTGGGATCTCGGTGGGCCCGACGTAGGCGGAGATGGCGAAGGTTGTTTAATCGTGCTCGCCGTCCTGGCAATCGCGCTGCTGCTCAGTGGGATTTTCTGGTGGGTCGGTGGCTACGCGATGCTGTTCGAGGTGGCGTTCGAGGCCGCGTTTGCCGGCACCATCGTTTACCGGACCAACAAGCCCCATATGCTAGGCAACTGGTGGGAAACCTTGATCCGCAGAACTTGGCTTCCGGCGCTGTTTATCGCCGTCCTGCTCATCGCGCTGGGAGCCAAATTGCAGCATGACAATCCTGAGGCCAAGACTCTGGCGCAGGCGATCAAGGCTCGCCGCTCGATTCAGAAATAGTCGGGCATCGGATATTTGAGCGACCCGCTGTGAACCGTGATTGTTGAAGAAAGGACAGCGGCCAATGACGCGATGCCGCGGCGTCACGCCCGGAACTTCAGCTCCCGCGACGGCTCGCGGCCGTGGCCGGTGAGCACGAGGCGGTCGGCGAGGATGCGAGCGGTCGCGTAGGCACTCGTGTCGCTCGTTTCGACCATGCCGCGCATTGTGACAAACGGCACCCCGTTTCGCTCGGCGAAATTTCCGGCATGATTGTGGCCGTTGATCCACGCGACCACGGGTGGATGCCGATCGAGCATCGCGAGGACCTCGGTCGCGTTCCAAAGATTGTGCTGGTTGTCGGGGAAGACCGGATGATGGGCGAAGATGATCACTTTCTGGGAGGCGGCCCGCGCTGCGGTGCAGGTGCGGTCGAGCCACGCGAGCTGAGCGGGACCGATGGCACCATTCCAGGTCTGAGCCTGAAGGAGCTTCCCTGCCTTGGCGCGCGCCAGCTCACGCTCGGCATTACGTTTTTCCGACGTGCCCGCCGCGTGGGCGTAGGTGCTCACGTCGTTGGTATCGAGAACCACGAAACAAATCGAAGCGTGGACGAAAGACCCGTAGCGCCATGCCATCCCGAGTCGCTGCGGCACACCGGACTTCAATTCGTCCAGCACATCGAAGTCGTGGTTGCCGAGCAGTTGGTGCCAACTATGCCGGCTGCTTGCCAGTGGCTTGGTGATTTCATCGAAGCTCTTCCACTCGCGGTCGATGAGGTCGCCGAGGTGGACGCAGAATGCGAGGTCGCGGCCGTTAAAGTGGTCCACGGCCGCGCCGAGCTTCCCGATCGACTGGCGGTAGAAGCGCGTGCCCTTTGCCTCCACGTCGGCGAATTGCGCATCGGCAACAAGACCGATTTCGAACCCGTTGCGCGTGGCGCCGCGACAGACGAACGGCGCACTCGCCGCAGCCGCGACTGCCATCCGCATGAAACGACGACGACTGAGCTGTTGTTCCATGACGAGATTCATACCGTGTGGGTTCGAAACCGCGAAGATTGCATCGCCTTGGTTGGGATGTAGCCGCGAGCGTGAGCGAGTGGTGGTCCGTCCACTCGCACACGCTCGCAGGCACAGGCAAGTTTCGAGAGTCTCATTACTTTGCCGGCAACCAGCCGTTGAACCTCATCCACAACTCGCAGTGTTTTGGCCACTCCGCGGTCGGCCCGAGTTTCGGATCCATGCCGGAGCCGTGCGGACCCTTGGGATAAAGATGCATCTCGATCGGCGCCTTCGCGCGGCGCATGGCTTGATAGAACAGCAGGCTATTTTCCACCACGACCGTCGTGTCCTCGGAGGAATGCACGAGAAAAGTCGGCGACGTTTCCTTCGTGACCTGTTCCTCCACGGACCAGCGGTGCTTCAACTCCGCGCTCGCCTTCTCACCGAGCAACGCGCGCCGCGACGTGCCATGGCTAAACGCGTCCTGCATGCTGATGACCGGAAAAATCAGCACCATGAAATCCGGCCGGCCGCTAACCGCAGCGAGCGCAGCACCGGTTTTTCCCTCGGGCGCGGCGAAGAGGGTGCCCGCGCTCGCCGTCACGTGCCCGCCCGCCGATCCACCCAGCATCCCGATCCGATCGGCGCGCACGCCGAACTCCTCCGCCCGGGACCGGAGAAGGCGCACCGCACGCAGCGCATCGCGCAGCGGCGCGGGCTGCCCGTAGTCGGCGTGCCGGTATTTAAGGAGAAACACCGTCACGCCGATGCGATTCAACCAGCGCACGACTTCGCCGCCGTTCACGCCGGCGGCGACGCGGACATAGCCACCGCCCGGCGCATAAATCACCGCGGTCCCAACTGGCTGCTCCGGCGCAAAGACCGTGAGTGTCGGATAGTGAATGTTGGTGTAGCGGCCCGAACCGTCGTCCTTCTCCGGACCGGCGTCGGCTTTGATCCCCGGCACGCCTTCCGGCCAGAGGTCAATGACTCGTGGTTCGGCAGCCCAGAGCCGCGCGGCGCCAACGATCAGCAACGCGATCACCCGTGGCGTCCTCATTTCCTTTCCCAGGGAAACGACATGGTCGGCGTCTCGGCGTAGCGCTTGGTCGCAAGCGTAAGCTTCGCCCCACTGCCCGGCTCAAGCTTCACGCTGAATGCGCGTGCGCCGATTTTCTCAGTGCGGCCATCACGCTCCACGGAGTCGAAGCGGTGTTCGCCGTAGGCCCCACCCTGCACCATCACGGTGCGCGCCGTGGTAGTGCTGGTGTTCACCAGAGTCACGACGGTCTTCGCCTCCGTAAGTTCAGAAACCAGCGCGGCCACATCGGGCGGCACGCCGGCACGACGGCGCTCCGGATCGAAGTAGCGGAGTCGCGCGTGCAGCAACCCACCCTCCCGGCTCGGGACGAGCGCACCTTGCATCAACTGCGTGAGCGCCGTGATCGCGGCGGGATTCCAGTTGAGCATGTTGTCGGCGAGCCGGCGTTCCGGTGGAGTTTTGTCCGCACGAAAACTTTCCGTCCGACGCGCCATCGTCTCAAGATCACGGCGCAGCGCCGTCTCGGGGAAGGTCGCGTCGCCGCCTTGCAGATAGCTCACCCAGCCGCGTTCCTCGACGCGCGCGGCGTCGGCGGGACGCATGGACATATACCACAGCTCGAGCGCGCCCACATTCCACGGGCGGGCTTGCCAGCCATACCATCCTTCAGCGCCGTGCATCGTGGGAAATTGTTTTCGGCCGTCCGTCGTTCGCGCGTGGGAGTTCACGGCGTCCATCATGGAGCGCCAGGCATCGGCGTATTTTTGATCGCCGGATAGGAGCATCGCATTTTGAAACCCGACGGTCGCACGCGGGATGCGGTTGCGGTTTTCACGGCGACCGTTGACGGGATTCACCGGCGAAAACCCCCAACCATAGGCGTTGCCCCACCACTTGTTTTCCGGCCCGCCGATCTTGCCGTCACGATAATCCACGTAGCTGGGAATCACGCCGCCGTTAGCCTTCATCCGCGTGAGCCACGCATCCATGTAATCAGTGAGCCAGCGTTTGTATTTCGGATCGCTTGTCGTGAGGAAAGCCACGGTCGGCAGCGTGGTCGCGACGAGATTCAAAAAATGATCGCCGGCGACATCGGTGTATTCGCGGTAGTGCGCGAGGAATTGCTCGTAAGTGCTCTCGCCGTGCTGCGCGACGAATTTACCGACGTCGAAGGAATCCCCCACCCAGTCGAGCGCCGTCGCCGGCCGCAACATCGGACCCTTGCTGCCGTTCTGCATCGAGCGGATCAGTTTCAATTTCGGATCGTAGTTCGGGGCCGCGGGATCTTCGCCCATGTAGAAACCGGCGAAACGCCGCGCGCGGGCCACGTAGGTCGCATCGCCCCGGCCGAGCGAAAGTCCCATGCGGTGAAACAACTGCAGCCCCTCGCCGTGGTGCATCCAGTCGGACTGCACAATGAACTCCTTGTGATACATCCCCTCGCGCGCGATGGGCGTTTCGACCGTTTTTGCCTCGGTGTATTGTTTGAGCATGCCCTCGTGACCGATCATGAACAAACGGCGCAATTCATCGTCGCCGCCCAGCGCATGTAGCTCCGGCCAACCGTTGAAATTTTCGAACGCATCGTCCGGGCCGTCGTTGGCGCCCCAGCGCACGAATACCTGGAGGTAGCCGCGCGCGTCGTAGTATTTCTCAAAAAACTCGCGGCACGCCGGCCCCTGCTCGGCGAGCAACCGTCGCTCCAGCTTCGCCCACTCCGGCGCTGGCATGGGCGTGGTAATCGCGACCGTGGGCACGGGCTCGGCGGCAAGGGCCGGGACCGCACCGAGCAAAATCGCGCCAGCCAGAACCAAGCTGCGTTGCACGCGGCTCATGGCTGCTCCTTCAGGCGGATGCGCCGATACTCCATCTGGCCAACGTCTCCTTCGAGGCCGATGGGGCCGGTCGCCGGAACTTTCATCGCTTCCTCGAGGAGTTCGCCGTTGCACGTGCAGCGAGCGACTCCGTCCTTCACGACGATCTCAATTTCAGTCCAGTCCTGCGCGCGGTATTTTTTCAGCGTCTTGTATTTGTCGGGTCCGGCGACGAGGTAGTCGCGGCACTGGAGTTGCGGCTTGCGGATGAAGATGCCGCTGTCGGCATTCACCGCGGCGCGAAACTCCAGCTTCAGCACAAAGTTCTTCGGGAAATCCTGCGTGGTCCAAATTTTTTGGGCGAGTCGCGGCTGGCGCGGATGCACGATGAGAATGCCATCCTTCGCGGAGAAGCGGCTGTCGTTGGCAGCGGTCTTACCGTCGAACGCCACCGCGATTTTTTCGTCCGTCTTCGGACCGTCGCGATAG
The DNA here is from genome assembly GCA_031411015.1 of Opitutaceae bacterium. GTDB lineage: Bacteria > Verrucomicrobiota > Verrucomicrobiia > Opitutales > Opitutaceae > ER46. The sequence goes on from JANOAF010000246.1 coordinate 25,812, forward strand.
CACCAGCCGGAGAGATCTTTGCCGTTAAAGAGCGAAACAAAGCCCGGCTCGGGCTTGAAGTTGTCGGCGGCAAGTCCGCGGAGGGCGCTGGAGAATACGAGAGCAGTCAGGAGGACGGGGATTTTCATGAGGATAGATTTCTGGGGAGGAAGTTAGCGCAGAATTTCGCCCTTGGTCACGTCGCCTGGCACGTCGAGCAATTGGATTTGGTTAATCGTCTTGAAGTGCGCGTGGTCGGCGAACTCCCACACGACCTTCTTCTCGCGCGTGATCTCAAAAAAATGCGGCTGTTTGCCGAGATGCCCGTGGCCGAGATAATTGCAGAAAATCGTGTTGCCGTTCGGCAGGCGCTGGAAACCCGCCATGAGCCGCAGCGGATTTCCCGGCAATTCGTTTTCGTCGAGCGACCACACGACCTTCATCGCGACGTCGAACTCGAGGACTTTGTGCCCGTCACCGCAGGAAACCAACATGTGGCCGTTCGGCAGCAGGAGCACTTCATGAATATCTCCCGGGACCGCCACGCGGCGAAGCGATTTTCCATTCCCATCCAGTTCCTCGATTTGATTCTCACCCTTGCGCGACACGAGATAATGCCCCGCCTTGGTTTTCCGCACGCCGCGAAACTGGTTGTGCAATTTCACCGGCGCCGCTGGCACCTCGAGCTTAATTTCCTTCGCGATCTTCCCGGCGCGATCGACCTCGATGATTCGGCTTGGCCCGGCCTCGACAATCAACACGCGCCCGTCGGGCAGCGGCTGGCAAGCGTGGACCTCGGTCTTTTCGCCCGCCTTGTATTCCCACACGATCTGCTTTCCGCGCGTCAGCTCCGCCGCGCCCGTCTCGTAGCAGATGAGGAAATTTCCATTGGGCAACGCCCAGACATCCTGCGGATGCTTGCAGGCATATTCCCACTCCACGACGCCCGCCGCCGAAACGATTGCGACTTTGTTGCCAGCCGAATCCGCGCAAAGAAACGGATGGGCGGCACCGGCACTCGTCGCGGCAGCGAGGAGCGCGACCAGGACGCGCAGAACGAAAGAGATTTTTATCATGGGGTAAAACGGGGTTCGCCCGAGACACTGCGCGAGCTGTGAACTCCGCCGCAATCTCGGAAAATCCAATGCGTTCAACCAGTCAGACATTTTCAGCTCAGCCCGTTCCGCACCGCCGCCTAGGTCCAACTGATAAACTCGTCGGCCAACCGGTCATCATCGGCGCGCTGCGCGATGGCTCGGCACCACAACAAAAGGGGTGGAGAACGACGGAAATATCCCCGCGGTTCGGACGCCGACGTCCCGCCGCACGACTCAACGATCACGCGAGGGCAGGTCGTGCCCATCAATCAAAACTCGGGGAACTGCGACGCCGTGTTTTCGCTTTTGCCCAGCAGAATTCGACTCCGTTTGACCGCGAGGCTGGCGCCTTCGCGCCCCAGCAACTGCGTTTGCTCATCCCGAAATTCCTCGGCGCACTTCGAGCCGGCTTCGGCCGCGACGATGAACCACGCCAGCGCCTCGATTTTATTTTTCGGCGTGGATTCGTCGCCGACCAGATACACCAGACCCAGTCGAAATTGGGCCGGCGCAAAACCCGCATCGGCCGATTTTCTCATCCATTCCGCTCCGGCGCGCCAGTCGGCCGGGACGCCGTCTCCTTCCAGCAAGATTTTCCCCAGAATTACCTGCGCATAGTTATCACCCCGCCCAGCCGCCAAGCTCAGCCATTTCAGGGCCTCGGCTTCATTTTTCACGACCCGTTCCTTTTCCTTCTCCAACAGGCCAAACACCAGTGAGGGCTTCTGGTCACCCAACTCGTCGCCCAAGTCGCGCCATCGGGCGGCGATCGAGCCCGCCTTGATGGTTCCTTCCCAGCCGTCGCGATAGGTAAGGGCGAGGACGAGCTGGGACCTCGCTTCACCTTGCTTGGCCGAGTCCACGAGAAACCGGAAAAAAGAAGATTCCGCCGACAGAGGTGATACCGAGACCAAAAGAGCCAACGAAAGAAGAAAGGCTTTCACGGGATGGTGGGGTTGAAATGGGTCGAAATGGAAATCTGCAAGGTTTTCCGCGGGTTGACGGGACGACGTCGAGTGACGGAGCGTTGCGATGATCTAATTGCTGCAATCGTCCGAAGAGAAAGGAGGGAAAGCAGTATACCTGACGGAGGACGCTTTGAATGCTTTTATACAAGCCCGGCTGAAGGCAGCGCGCCGTCGACCGCTCACCAGCGAGTCTGGGCGTTTCGCGAAGTGGACCTTCGCTTCCCGACGGAGAAATTTTGTGACGGCTCAAATCCGATCACCAG
>JANOAF010000247.1:0-1620 GCA_031411015.1 Opitutaceae bacterium
GCCTTTCATCCCCTCGCAGGAGTCGCCTAGGGTTCCGCGGTCGGCACTTAGGAACATGACCCCGGAAGAAAAAGCCCGTGAGCAAATTGATGCGATGCTCGCTGCCTCGGGCTGGGTCATTCAGGATTTCAAGGCGGTGGCTATTTCCGCCGGTCGCGGCATCGCGCTTCGCGAAGTCCCACTCAAGACCGGCCCCTGCGACTACCTCTTGCTCGTGGATCGCAAGGCCCTCGGAGTGATCGAAGCCAAGAAGGAAGGCACGACGCTCTCGGCGGTCGCAGACCAGTCCGCCCGCTACGCCACGAGCCTGCCCGCCTTCCTGGCCAACGGTCTCACCGGCACGCTCCCGTTCCTCTACGAATCCACCGGCGTCGAAACGTTCTTCCGCGACGAACGTGATCCCGCGCCTCGCTCCCGCCGCGTCTTCACCTTCCATCGCCCCGAGACCCTCGCGGACTGGGCCGCTGAGACCGACACCCTCCGCGCCCGGCTGAAGGCGATGCCCGTCGCTCACCTGCTCGCCACGAACGGCATGAGGGAATGCCAGATCGAGGCCATCACCGGCCTGGAGCAATCCTTCGCCGAGGACCGACCGCGCGCACTCATCCACATGGCCACGGGTGCGGGGAAAACGTTCACCGCCTGCGCGTTCACCTATCGCCTGATCAAATACGCCAAGGCCCGCCGCGTCCTCTTCCTCGTGGACCGCGCGAATCTCGGCGAACAGGCCCGCGACGAGTTCCACCGCTACCGCACGCCCGACACCGGCCGCCTTTTCACCGAACTCTACAACGTCCAGCACCTCACCTCGCCGCACATTGACGACGTCTGCCGCGTCACCATCTGCACCATCCAGCGGCTCTACTCGATCCTGCGGGGCGAGGAACTCGCGGAAGGTGCGGACGATCTCTCCGGCGCGGAGATCGCCGCCGCGCTCGGCGTCACCCGCACCCGCGACATCGCCTACAATCCCGCTGTCCCCATCGAGAAGTTCGACTTCATCGTCACCGACGAGTGCCATCGCTCCATCTACAATCTCTGGCGGCAGGTGCTCGAATACTTCGATGCCTCGCTCATTGGCCTCACCGCCACGCCTGCGCCGCAGACCATCGCTTACTTCCACCAGAACCGCGTCGCCGAATACAACCACGAACGCGCCGTCACCGATGGCGTGAATGTCGGCTACGACGTGTACCGGATCAAAACGCGCGTCACGGAGCAGGGTGGCAAAGTGGACAAAGGCTTCCTCATCGATCACCGCAGCAAGGCCTCGCGCAAGGCCCGGCAGGAAGTCCTCGCCGACGATCTCGATTACACGCCCGCCGACCTCGACCGCTCCGTCGTCGTGCCCGATCAGATTCGCACCATCCTGCGCACCTATCGCGATGTCGTGCAGACCGAGCTGTTCCCCGGCCGCACGCTTGTGCCCAAGACGCTCATCTTCGCCAAGGACGACTCCCACGCCGAGGACATCGTCCACCTCTGCCGTGAGGTCGTTGGCAAGGGCAACGACTTCTGCAAAAAGATCACCTACCAGGCCAAGCACCCCGTCACTGGCAAGCCCGCCAAGTCGAAGGAACTCATCCGCGAACCGAGCGGAGCGAGATCGACTCTCCGCAG
>JANOAF010000248.1:0-5976 GCA_031411015.1 Opitutaceae bacterium
CTTCAACACGATCACGAGCGACGACTGGAAGCGCTCGCTCGCCTCGGCGCGGCGGCAGCCCAATGCGGTGTCGGAGAAGATTCGGACCGCGATCTCGTCACGCTCGGCGAAGACGAAGTAGCGCTGCTCGAGCCCACCGGCGTCGAGTGGGCGGAGCTCGGTGCGGCGATTCGCGGCTTCCGTGCGCTCATGCCGCTGCAGCGGCTCGAGGATTTCGGCTTTCCCGCGGGCGAGGCGATCGAGAATCCGCTGGAGGAACCCAACGAAAAACTCCTCCGCATCGGCGGTGGCGTCGAGGCGTGGGCCTATGCGGCGGTGAGCGACGGCTCGGTCTATAAATTTTATCTCCCGCGCGAGGGGAAGCGCATCGGGAGCGAGTTCACGTTTCGGCGCGGTGATGAGGCGGCGCTCGCGGCCGAGGCTGGGCTCGGCACCTACCGCGCGCTGTTGGAAAAACTCCTGCTCATCCACGCGCTCGGGGGGATGGCGACCGAAGTCGTGGCCGTCACGCCTGAGGGCATCGTCGTCGCCAAGCAGGCGCTCGGTGACACGCTGCCCCAGGGCGACGACATGTCGGCCTCGCTGCCCGGCGGCCTGATCGAGATTCCCTCGCGCTTCCTGCGCGCGAACCGCGATCACCCGCGGCTGTTTTTTCTCGGCGGCAGCGCGGCCCGCGCCCCGGCGCAGCCCTATCTCGTGGCCGACCTACATGCGCGGAATTTTGTGCGTTGCACCGATGGTGCGCTCCGCGTGATCGATCTCGTCGCCGCGCGCTGGCCTGCGACGATCGCGGGTCAGCACCAGGAAATCGGCGCGTGGATCGAGCGTGTGCGCCACGATCCGCAGGCGAGTGCGCTGCCGGGAGCACGGGACGACGAGTTGTAGGGTGCGGTCGCCGAACTCTGCCGGCTCGATGGGCACGCACGAAAAAGGCGGGGTTCGGCGACCCCGCCCTACAACAAACTGCTGCGTTAACTTTATTCGCCTCAGTTCTTCTTGGCGTTCAGAAACGCGAGGACCATCTCGGCCTGCTTCTCGGTCTGGCCCTTGTCGTAGTAGACGACCTTACCGCTGCGATCGATGAGGAAGGCTTCACGGCTGGCCATCATGCCGCCAGACTGGCCGAAGGCCTTCACGACGACCTTGTCGGTGTCGGCGAGCAGCGGGTAGTCGAAGTGGTTCTTTTCCTTAAATTCTTTCTGCTTCTCGACCGGATCGGTGCTGACGCCGACGACGGCGACACCGAGCTTCTTGAGTTCGGCGCTGGCATCGCGGAGCGAGCAGCCCTGCTTGGTGCAGCCGCCGGTGAGGGCCTTGGGATAGAACCACACGAGAGTGTAGTTGTTGTTCTTGTAGACGTCGGCGAGGTTGAGCTTCGTGCCGGCGTCGGTCGTCGCGGAGACGGCCGGGGCTTTGTCGCCGACCTTGAGGGCTTCGGCGCGGGCGAAACCAAAGAGCAGCGAGAAGAGGGACATGAGGGCGAGGAGACGGGGAAGTTTCATAGCGGGGGCCAGACGTAAGCGGCTCCGCAAGGATGCGCAAGCGCGCGGTCGCGATTGTGGGGTAAGGCTGATTTGGCGCCTCAGTGCTCGAGGCCGGTGACTTGGAGGTCGTTGGGATGCTCGATGCTGAATTTAAGGGTGAGGTCGCGTTTTTCGCCGGGTTTGAGGTCGAGGGTCCACTTGAGCGCGCCTTCGTTCGTGGGCTTGATCTCCTTCGGGTCGGGCGCGAGTTGCTTCACCACGATTTTTTCGTGGCGGGAGACGGGCGCGTGGTCCGACACGATCACGCGGGCGGCGACCTTCTTGTTGTTCTGAATCGTGAGCGTGTATTCGTAGGTGGTGCGTTTGCCGCTCCTGGTGAGGCCAGTGTCCTCGACGAAGCGCTGCACGCGCTTGTGTTTCACGGCGATGCCCTCGTCGGCGCCGAGCGCGAGGTCGAACTTCTCGCCGGGCATCACGAGGGTGAGCGCGCCGGTGGCGACAAACGTGCCGTCGAGGAAGATGTTCATCGCGCCGGGCAGAAGCGGAAATTCGGACGTGTTGGCGACCTTGGCGGTGAGAAACGCGGCAGCGAGCCGTTTGGGCGTCGTGGCGTATTCGAGCGCGGCGTTGAGGCTGGCAGACGTGACGGGGATTTTCTGCGCGGTGTTGTCGCTCGGCACGGTGGCGGCGGTCGCGATTTTGAAGGAGGCGCTGGTGGCGGCGGTGTCGACGGTGGCTTCGGCGGGAGCGGAGTCGAACATGACCAATGGCATCGCCATTTCTACAACCTGCAGGTTTGCGCCGGCACCGGCCGGTGCTCGACGCCTTTCCATTGCTCCTGTGGCGGCGGCCATCGCACTCGCGCGCCCTTTTGCTTCACGAGCTAAGGATTCCTGAGTCACTCGAATTGGGTCGATCGCCTCCACCACCCAATTCCCAATCTCCGGTGCCGCACCGCCGAGGCTGGGCCGCGCGGTCGAAAGCGTGAGCGCGACGTCTTTCCAATCTTCGCCGGTGTTCTGCCGCACGAGGCCGAAGTAGCTCAGCGCGATGGCGGTCTCGCTGGAGTTGGCGCGCACATCGTAGCTCGGCGTCCAGCTCGCGCCGCCGACGGCGTAGCCGAGGGCGAGGTCGAGGTTGCCGGCGGTGGCGGCGTCGAGGCGAATGGTCACGGTCTTGTAGCTCTTGCCGCCGGCGCCGCGGAGCTGGGCGAGCTGACGCTCGAGGGCGGATTGTTTGGCGGCGAGCGCCTCGCGCTGGTCGTCGAGCGCGACGAGTTCGGCGGTGATTTTGGTGCGCTGCTCGTTCACAAAGGCGAGGGCGGCGGTGATTTCCGCGACGGTGGGGCGCGGGACGTCTTTCGAGGCGGGCGAGAAGAGGGCGGCTGCGGTCTGGTCGATGCTCGTGCGCTGGGTTTCGAGGAGCTTGGTGCGGTCGTCGAGCCCGCGGCGGTCCTTGGCGAGGGCGCGGAGCTGGTCCTCGATGAGTTTCACCCGCTCGTTGGGGGTGAACTCCACGTGGGCGATGCGCGCCGTCACGTCGAGGATGGTCGCTTGTGCGGTGCCGCGGCCGGAGACGGTGAGCGACTGGTCGAGGATGCCGACGGGGAGCTTCTCAAACGTCACCTCGGCCGCGCCCGGCGCAGTGAGGTTGACTGTGGCGGTGCGGGTGACGACGGCGCGGTCGGTGTAAACGGTGACGGCGGTGACACGCGATTCGGCCACGACCGGCGCGGCGAAGGCGGCGAGGGGAGCGAAGCAAAACGCGAGGGCGCGCAGACGGCGGAGTTTCATGGCGGTGCGGTGAGACTGCATGAAACGAGAAACGCTCCAACCGGGAAAAAATTAGGCGGGCCAATCTCGGAAGAGGCACCACGAAATACACGAAAGACACGAAAATCAGAAGCAGAGAGGCCATTCTCCTCGTTTGGCATTGCGAGGGAGGCGAAGCCGACCGCCGCAATCCAGCTGGAATTTCAGATGGATGGCCACGTCGCTGCGCTCCTCGCCATGACAGGCTGGAAAAGTTCGTGGCCGTGCCCACCCGACGCCGCGTTGGTTTCAGCTCTCGCCATGACAAACGGGTGGGGCGCGCGCTCCGTTCCACTTTTTCGTGTCGTTCGTGTATTTCGTGGTGCCCCTCCGATCCGGCCCGCGCAGCCGAGTTATTCACAATCCGTCTTTCCCGGAACCAAAGGGCCTCTCCCCCTGTTATCGGTCTTGCCCACGGTTCTCCCGTGATCTCTTATCCGCTCCCCTTTATGTTCATCGTTCCGTTTTTCCGGTCGGCCGGGCGTTCCCTGTTCCGGGTTTCCGCCCTCGTCGCCGCCACGTCCGCCGCCCTCTTTGCGCAAACGCCCTCCGCCGCCGACGGCTTCGACCCTGATGTGGACGGGAACGTCTATGTCGTCGTCGCCCAGCCCGACGGCCGGCTCCTGATCGGCGGACAGTTCTCCACGGTCCGCGGCTTCCCGCGCAACAACCTCGCCCGCCTCAATGTGGACGGCTCGCTCGACGACACCTTCAACCCCAACGCCAACGCCTCCGTCCGCGCCCTCCTCCTCCAGCCCGACAACCGCATCGTGATCGGCGGCGATTTCACGACGCTTCAGCCCGGTGCCGCCGGCGCCACGGTCACGCGCAACCGGATCGCCCGGCTCAATGGCGATGGCACCGTCGACACCTTTAACCCCAATCTCGGCGGCCTCCTGCAACCGCAGGTCTTTTCCCTCGCGCTCCAGGCCGACGGCAAGGTCGTCGTCGGCGGCTCGTTCACCTCGGCGCAGCCGAATGGCGTGGCGACGGCCTTCACGCGCAACTACCTCGCGCGCTTCAATACCGACGGCTCACTCGACCTCGCGTTCGACCCCAGTCCCAACGGCTTTGTCCTTTCCCTGGCCCTGCACGTGGACAACAAAATCGTGATCGGCGGCGGGTTCACCTCGATTTGGCCGGCCGGCGATACCGTGGCCACGTCCCGCAACCGCATCGCTCGGCTCAATCCCACGGGCAAGGTCGATTCCGAATTCAATCCCAACGCCAATAACGCCGTGACGACCCTCGCCGTCCAGCGCGACGGCAAGATCATCCTCGGCGGCGTCTTCACCACGCTGCAGCCTCCCACCGATTCTGCGCCGGCCAACCGGATCCATATCGGACGGCTCAACTCGGACGGCACGCTCGACTCCGAATTTTTTCCCCGCGTCGAGGGCAACGTCGTCGCGCTTGCGCTGCAGGGCGATGGCTCGATCGTGGTCGGCGGCACGTTTAACTCCGCCTGGGGCCGCGGCTCGACTGAGGGCAACCGCAGCAACCTCGCGCGCTTTCTGCCCGACGGCGCGCTCGACACGAATTTTGCGCCCGCGCTTAACGCCACCGTCGATGCGCTCGCCGCGCTGCCGGACGGCCGCATCGTCGCCGGCGGTCATTTTACCCGCGTGATCGCGGTCGGTGCCACCGCCGGCCTCATTCGGAACCACCTCGTGCGGATCAACGGCGACGGGTCGTTCGATGCGGGCTTCGAGCTCGATGCCGGCGGCCGCACGCTCGCCTCCGTAACCCAAGCCGACGGCAAGGTCGTCATCGCGGGCACGTTCACCAATGTCGGCGGGACGACGCACAACTACGTCGCACGCCTCAATGCCGACGGCACGGTCGATAACGCCTACAATCCCGATTTCAACGGCCGCGTCTACGCCCTCGCCTACGATAGCGCCACCAACAAGGTGGTCGTCGGGGGTTCGTTCACCACCATCGGGGGCGAGACCCGCAACCGCATCGCCCGCCTCAATGCCAATGGCACGATCGACTCGGAATTTAATCCGAGCATCGACGGCCAGGTCGGCACCATCGTGCTGCAGTCCGACGGCAAGATTCTCGTCGGCGGCTCGTTTACCAACGTGCAGGGCGTCGGCGCGACCACGCCAGTGCAGCGCCCGCATCTCCTCCGGCTCAACGCCAACGGCTCCCTCGACACCGCCTTCGATCCCGAGCCCAACTCCACCGTCGCCGCCATCTTAGTCCAGAGCGACGGCAAGATCGTGATCGGCGGCTTGTTCACGACGGTCCAGCCCGGCGGCGCACCGACCTTCACGACGACCAACGGCGTCACCACGACGACGCTCAGCACCGCCACGATCACGCCGCGCAACAACCTCGCGCGGCTCAATGCCGATGGCTCGCTCGACACAACCTTCGACCCGCGGCCCAACGGTCAGGTCACGGCCATCGTTGCGCAGAGCGACAGCAAGCTCATCATTGCCGGCTCCTTCACGGCCTTCAATCCCGTCGGAGCGCCGTCCGTCACCACGACCAATGCTGCTGGCACCACGACCACCACGACCGTGAGCAATCGCGCGCGGCTGGCCCGGCTCAACACCAACGGCACCGTCGACGCCGCCTACGATCCGAATCCCAACGGCAACGTCCTCGCGCTCGCGCTCCAGTCCGACAAACTGATTCTCGGCGGCACGTTCACCACGCTCCAGCCGCTG
>JANOAF010000249.1:0-4140 GCA_031411015.1 Opitutaceae bacterium
AAGGCCGTGAGACATGGTGACTGCAGCTTTGGGTGGGCCGGTCCGAAGATACGGTCCTACTTCGTGCGAAACGGTGCCGCGGGCAGACCCGCCGCATTGTAGAGATTGGCGCCCTCGGGATAGTTCGACCACGCGTAGCGCGCGGCGGAAGGTGCGGCGACTTCGGCGCTGCGCACGACGATGGTGCTGTTTTCGATCCTGGCTTCGGCGGCGAAAAAATTGCCGTCGGCACCGGCCACCTCGAACGTTTTCAGCGCGCCAGCTTTGGCGACGAGGCCACCGCCGAGATGGGAAAAGTTCAGGCGCAGCGTCCCGCCTTCGACGGCGGATTCGGTGAGCTGCGGGCCGGAGTATTCGATCTTCCGGCCGTAGTCGCGGGCGAGCGCGATGCGTGCGAGGCGGTCACCGAGCGGGGCTTTGTTATGGGGATGCACGTCCTTCGGATCGCCGATGTCGAGGGTGACCGCCATGGCGGTATGGGGGATTTTGAGCGCCTCGGCCTGCCACGCACGGACCTCGGGGCTGTTGCTGTTGTTCTGCAGCGCAGCGAGCTGGACGAAATAGAACGAGAGATCGCGGCCCCAGAGTTTGCGCCAGTCGGCGATGAGGAGCTCGTTCCACCGCGGAAATAATTCGCGCGGCGCGGTGATGGACTCGCCCTGATACCAGAGCACGCCGCGAAGCGCGTAGCCGACGACGGGCGCGATCATGCCGTTAAACATCACCGTGGGATTATGCTGATCCTGCACGGGGTTGGAGCCGGGACGCTTTGGGGCGAGTTTCTTTTCGGCCTTCGCCTTGGCGCTCGCCTCCTGCCACGCCGCGAGCTCGGCGGTGGTGGGTTCTTTTGCGCCCTTCACTTCCTCGTCAAAGCGGTCGAGCACGGCTTTGAACGCCGGATCGCCGAGCATGGCGTCGCGGCGAATCCACGCGTGCGCACAGCTCGCCCCGAATGCGAGCGTGACGATGCCGACGGGAATCTTCAGCTCCCGCTGCAATTCGCGCGCGAAGAAATAACCGACCGCCGAAAACGCGGGCACGGTCTCGGGCGCGCAGACTTTCCACGCGCCGCCGACGGTGGCCTGCGGCGTGTAGGCTTTCGCGGCGTCGCCGGTGAACATGCGGATGAGCGGGTAGTTGGCGGCGGCGATTTCCTGCTCCTCCTGATCCACGCCGGCGAAATATTTCACCTTTTTCGAGACGGTGAAATCCATGTTCGACTGGCCGGAGCCGAGCCAGACCTCGCCGACCAGCACATCGCGGAGCGTGATCTTGTTTTTGCCGGTGACGGTGAAATCGCGCGATTCCGCGGAGGCGGCGAGCGCGGTCAGGCTTACGCGCCACTTGCCGTCGGTGCCGGTGGGCCCCGTCTGGGTCTGACCGGCAAAGGTGACCGTCACGCGTTCGCCCGGATCGGCCCAACCCCACACCGGGACGGGCATCTCCCGCTGGAGCACCATGTGATCGGTGAACGGACTGGCGAGTTTCACCTCGGCCGCGAGCGGCGCAGCGAGGCAGAGGACAAAGAGGAAGCGTTTCGAGATCATGGGGCGGTGGCGGATTTCTTGGTGACGGGAGAAATGTTCAAGGCGGCCCCGAGCGCATCCTGATACGCGCGGCGCATGTCGGAATTGTCGGGATTGCCCCGGATGCCGGCGCGCTGGATCAGGTAGACATAGACGAGCCCGCGCACGGGATCGGCCCAGCTTTGCGTGCCGTGGGCGCCGCCGTGGCCGAACGTGCCGGGGGAGAAATAGGCGTTGGCCTCAAGCTGCGCGGGATCTTCGACGACGCAGAAACCCAGGCCCCACGGCATGCCGGGCCGGGCGCGCAAGTCCGCGGTTTGCCTGCGGGTCATTTCGGCGACGGTGGCGGCAGCGAGGATGCGGCGGCCGTTGGCGATCCCTCCGTTGAGCATCATTTGATAAAAACGGGCGATATCGGCGGCCGTGGAAAACAGGCCCGCGCCCCCGAGCGCCGGCCGCGCGCGATCGGTCGTCGCGGCGCCGTAGAGGTAGGCAATGGGCGTCTCGGAGAGTTTGCCCGTCTGCGTCTCCGGGCGGTAGTTGTGCGCGAAACGTTTCTCCTCCGCGGGCGACAGCCAGAAGGTCGTGTCCTTCATGCCGAGCGGATCGAAAAGACGCTGCTGGAGAAATGCGGCGAACGACACTCCGCTCACGACCTCGACGACACGGCCCAGCACGTCGATGCCCGCGGTTGAGTAAGCCCAGCGCGTGCCTGGCTGGAAACGCAGCGGCTCGCGCGCGAGGACTTTCGCGAACTCCGAAATAGTCCAGTGCGCCTGCGTGATGGGATATTCGGCGAGCCCGCTCGTGTGTGTCAGGACGTCGCGCACGGTGATCGGGCGCGTCGCTTTCACGAGGCTGCGGCGGTCGGCCGTGCTTTCCTGGATGACCCACTGGCCGCGAAATTCCGGCAGGAATTTCTCCACGGGATCGTCGAAGGTGAGCCGCGCCTCATCGACGAGCAGGCCGACGGCGACCGCGGCGATCGGCTTCGTCATCGAGGCGATCCAGAAAATGTCATCGGTGCGCAACGCGCGGCGGGTGGCGAGGTCGCTGGCGCCGACCGCGGAGAGATGCCACACGTGATCCTTGTCGGCGAGCAGCGCCACGGCGCCGGAAATTTCGCCGCGATCGACGAACGTTTTTTGTCCGGCGGGAATTGCGGCGAACTTGTCCTGCGCGACGAGGCGCAGCGCGAGGACGAGCGGGAGGAGGCAGCGGAAGCGCATGGGAAACTACCGCGGGTCGCCGGCGCGCGTGGTGATGGGCGTCGGTTTCAGCAGACCGCGAAACGCCATCCAGTCGGCGGCGCGCGCGGGCCAGGTGGTATGCGGGGCGGTGCCGGGGCGGATGCCGTAACCGTGGCCACCCTCGCCCCAGACGTGCAGTTCGGCGGCGACGCCGGCGCGTTTCAACGCAAGGTAGAGATAGACCGCCTGCTCCGAGCCCCCGCGATCATCATGCGAGATCGCGAGAAAGGTCGGCGGCGTTCCCTTGGTGACGCGAATCTCCGGGTTGAGTGCGGGCGGCTCGGTGCCGTTGCCCCGCTGGAGGACGCCGCCCGGATAAATGATGATCGAGAAATCGGGGCGGGTCGGCGCGCGATCGATTTCATCGAGGGCGGCATACATCCGCTGCTCAAAGCCCGTGATAAGATTCGCGGCGATCTGGCCGCCGGCGGAGAAACCGAGGATGCCGATGCGCTGGGGATCGATGCCCCAGGTGGGCGCCATGGTGCGCAGGATGCTCATGGCACGCTGCGCATCCTGCGAAGAAGGCAGGGAGCGAGCCATCCCCTCGCGCTGGGGAATGCGGTATTTGAGGACGACGCCGGTGACACCGATGGACGTGAGCCAGGTCGCGACATCGGCACCTTCGTGGCCCATCGAAAGCTGAAAGAACCCGCCGCCGGGACAAATGAGGACGGCGGCGCCGGTGTCCTTTTCCTTGGCCGGGCGATACACCGCGAGCGTCGGCGTGGTGACCGTGCCGCGGACCATGTTGCCCGTCTCGTGCTTTTCTTCGCCGAGGTTGGGCTTGTCGCCGGGCGGAAGCGCAGGCCAGACGTTCAGGGTTAGGGTGGGTTCGGCGGCGAAAGCGGCCGCGAGGGTGAGCGCGCAAACGGCGCAGGCGAGTAGGTGCGATGGAAATCTCATGAGCGGGGCGGGCGATTGGGGTGTGGTGGTCCTTAGTCCGCACGCGACAGCGAGAGCAGGGACTACGGTGCACAATGTCGGTCCGACGGAAACGGCGGCAATGCCCCCGACGCTTGGACCGTCAGAAGCGACGGCGCGACTTTGTCTCCGGTGTGACAGCGCGATTCCACGAAACAACGCCCGCTGCCACCCGTCATACGGTTGAACCCGGCGTGCGAAATTTCCCCTCACAGTTTTTGATCGGTGGGTTGCTGGCGGTGGCGCTCCGGGCCGGGCCGGTCGAATCGGCCATTGTCGCGGCGATGCGGTTGCCCGAGGCCGCGAATTACCAGTGGCACACCGAGGTGACGGACGACGCCCGGACCTACGAAATTGTCGGCGCGACGGATCGCGCGACGGACTATTCCCTCGTCACGATGCCGATGCCGGCGACGACGTCGAGCGGGCGGCCCGGCGGC
>JANOAF010000250.1:0-5165 GCA_031411015.1 Opitutaceae bacterium
CCAGCGCGAGCACGAGACCGGCAAGGGAGGTGTCGCCTGCACCGGAGACGTCGAAGACCTCGCGGGCTGCGGTCGGAATGGTTTTCAGTATTTTCCCGCCGGAGCTGAGCAACATGCCGTCTTCGCCGAGCGTGATGACGAGGTGTTTGGTGGCGTAGCGTTCGTGCAGCCGCGCGCATACCTCCGCGGCGGGGAACGGCGCGTGCGGCGGCAACTCGACCCCCGCGAGCTGGAGCGACTCGCGCTTGTTCGGAGTGATCAGGTCGAGGCCGTGAAACGAGAGGGTGCGCTTTGGCTTTGGATCGAGGGCGACGAATTTTCCCGCGGCGCGGGCGAGGGCCGTGATGCGCGCGACGACCTCATTGTTCAGGATGCCCTTGGCGTAGTCGGAAAGTATCACGGCGTCGCACGCGGAGATTTCCTTAGCGAGGAGCGCCTCGGCCTTCGCGGTGGGAAATTGATAGGCCGTGGGCACGGCTTCACGATCGAGGCGGCAAAGTTGTTGGTGCTGCACGAGCACACGGGTCTTCACGATCGTCGGCGCATTACCCGGAGTCGGAATCGTCGCGATTTTTTTGCCGTGGAGGATGGCGGTGAGGCGTTCACCGGCATCGTCGTGGCCGATAAAGCCGGCGACGGTGCAACGCGCGCCGAGCGAGGCGATGTTGAGCGCGACGTTGGCGGCACCACCGGCGGTCCAGGAGTCGCGCGCGATGTCCACCACGGGCACAGGGGCCTCGGGGGAAATGCGCGTGGCGTCGCCCCAGATGTAGTGATCGAGCATCACGTCGCCGACGACGAGGATGCGCAGGGCGGCGATTTTTTTGAGGAGTGGCGAAAGGCTTTTCATCAGAATTCCCAGTTGTAGTGATAGCGAGAGAGCATCGTCGGTTTGGTGGTCGTGACCTGCACGACATCCTCGATGCGACAACCGCCGAGGCCGGGATAATAGAGGCCGGGCTCGACCGTCACGACCGAGTTTTTCAATAGCGTGTAGTCGATGGAGCCGCTCAGGCGCGGCGGCTCGTGGACGGCGAGGCCGAGGCCGTGGCCGGTGCCGTGGAAAAATCCGACCGAGCCCTTGGGGCTGTGTTTCGTCTCGAAGCCACGGGAGGTGAAGACCTCGACGCATTTGGCGTGGACGTCGCGGCCATTGACGCCCGCGCGAACCGCACCGAGGGCCGCGAGTTGGGCGGTGCGGACAGCGGCCACGAGAGCGCGTTGCGCGTCGCTCGCACGACCGCGGAGAAACGTGCGCGTCATGTCGCCGTGGAAGCCCGTGGCCGTGACGCGGGGGAAAATATCCACCACGATCAGCTCATGCGGGCGCACTGGACCCGAACCGCGGTCATGCGGATCGCAGGCCTGATCGCCGCCGGCGACGATGGTGCTGGCCGAGACGGCCCCGGCCTCCAGGCAGGCAACCTCGATGGCAAACTTGAGGGTCTCGCTCGTGAGCGGCGCGCCGCGGTAGAGGAGCTTGCGACCGCTGACCTTGCTGGCGCGAAGGATTTTTTCCGCCGCGGCAAAACCGAGCGCGCTACAGCGGTTGCCCTCGCGGATAGCCGCAGTCTCGGTGGGGGTCTTGATTTCACGCGCGGGGAAGAGCGCACCCTCGGCGATCTCAAGATCGAGACCGAGTTCGAACAGTTTCTCGTAAACGCCCGCGGGAAAATCGTCAGCGACGGTGAAGCGGGTCTGCCCGTGATCCTTCGCGGCAAGGTAGATGACCTCCGCGCCGCCGGGCTTCCGCTGCGGCCAGAGCTCGCGCGCACGCTTCAAGTAGGCCTCGAGCGGAAGCACGACATCGAAATCCGAAGTGCGCTTCACGCGGGCAAATTCGAGCGCACTGACGACCGCGACTTTCTTCCCGCGCCAGCCAAACGCTACAAACGGATCGGGCACGCTCACGTGGCCGAAGTAGAGGGCGTCAGCGCTGTGGTCGGTGGCGGCGTAGAGGAGGGGAGGCGGCGGGATTTTTCCGGGCACGGAAGGGAGAGGTTGAATCGGAGAGTGGCGGGCATTAGCCAACGCCCCGATGAAAAATGCAAATCCGGTTTCGCAGTCGCGCGCCGCGCTGGTTCCCCTCGCGCTGGTGCTGGCGCTGGTCGGGTGTGGCCGCAATGCAACCGAGCACAGAGCATCCGTGCCGTCGTCGCCCCCGACGGCGGCCGGCGCGGATGCGAAGTCGGGCGCGGCTGCGCCCGTGCGCTACACTTTCGAAGTGGTCGCGGCGTGGCCGCACGACCGCGGGGCGTTCACGCAGGGATTGTTGGTGCGCAACGGCGGATTTTTGGAAAGCACGGGACTCAACGGTCAGTCGTCCCTGCGTGAGGTGGAGATGAAAACCGGTCGCGTGTTGAAACAAGTTTCCCTCGCTCCGCAGTATTTCGGCGAGGGCCTGGCCGTGATCGGCGACCGCGCGTTCATGCTGACGTGGCAGCACGGCAAAGGCTTCGTTTACGATGCCGACACGTTTCGGCTTGAGCGCGAGTTTGCCTACACGGGCGAAGGCTGGGGGCTCGCGACCGACGGCACCTCGCTGATTCTCAGTGATGGCACCGCGCAGTTGCGCTTCCTTGATCCGACGACGTTCGCCGTCACGCGCACGGTCGAGGTGACGAGCGAGGGCAAGCCCGTGGAGCACTTGAACGAACTGGAGTTTATCCGCGGCGAAGTGTTCGCGAATGTCTGGCAGGAAAATCAAATCGTGCGCATCGACCCCGCGACCGGCGTGGTGCGCGGGTTAATCGATTGCAGCGGACTTCTGCCGCGCACGGAAATACGTCCGGACACTGACGTGCTCAACGGCATCGCCTACGACGCCGCGGCGGACCGACTCTTCCTGACTGGGAAACGCTGGCCGAAAATCTACGAAGTGCGGTTGAGGGTGAAGCTGTAGAGTGGTTATTGCCGGTCTATTCGGAAACGGAATCGCTCACACCTCTGCGAATCGCGCCCGTAGTTTTACGACGTGCGGTATTGTCGCCACCGGAGCGTAAAGTTCGCAAGTGGGTCATGGCTTCTCAAGACCTCTAGGTTTTAGGAGCAGCGACGAAAAGCCTGCAGTCGCGGGGTGTCATCGCTGCGAGGTTTCGTTTCCAGCGAT
Organism: Opitutaceae bacterium; assembly: GCA_031411015.1. GTDB lineage: Bacteria > Verrucomicrobiota > Verrucomicrobiia > Opitutales > Opitutaceae > ER46. The sequence goes on from JANOAF010000250.1 coordinate 3,110, forward strand.
CATTCCGTTGAATTGAACATCTGGCGTGGGATAGGTCCCGCCGGGTCGAGTTGCGACGCGACCGCAAAAAAAATCGCCGACGGAGTCCGTCGGCGATCGAATCACTGTCTCGTTGCGAAAAATAGCTATCGCTTAGACGAGCGACGTAAGTCGGCGACTCAAGGCGAAGATACCGAGAAGGCTGACGCCTAACAGAATCATCGAACTGCCACCGTCGGGAACGTTCGTATTGGGATTACCGAGGGCAACGTTGTTCGATTGAAACGAGAATACGCCATTCGTGGGGGATCCGTCGGCAGAGTTAATGCCGTAGGTCCAAAAACCAAACGTAGGATCCAGTGCCGGATTGGTCGAGCGCAAGGTTCCGAGCCCATCGATGTTCAAACGCCCGCCTTGGGTAGGTGAGGCGGCCTGTTGAAGAATGGCGGTGATCGAAGCTAAGTCGAACGAGTAGGTGAAGCCGGTGCCAATCGGAGCGACCGTATCGGTGACGGACCACAAACTGGTGATTGGCTGGGCCCCGAGTGCGACGTTGAAAATCTTGAAGGCTACCGAGTCACCGATGAGGGCGGCGGGATAGCTGCCTTCAACGCTGGAGACAATTCCGTTCAGAGACGGGCCCACTTGGGTGACGGCACCGAGCAGGTTGGGGGTAAGGACTACACTACCCGATGTAATATTGATTTGGCCGGTAATAAGGGCGGCCTGCGCGGTGAGTGCGCAGGTGCCGAGTATAATCGGTATGATTTTGGCTAGCGATATATTCATGGACTTTGTGGCTTTCGATTTATGGTTGAGGGCGATCTGGCACCAACGGACCCTATCGCTGGGGAGCTGGCGCCCACGTCCGTCGGACTCCTAAGATAGTCGATGGACGACCCTCTGAACATGGGGTGTATCCCTAACTTTTTTCTTGGCTGGAGCGCGGCCGATAGCAACAGGCTCTGGACGCTACACTCCGGGGGCCAAATCATTTCAGCGATGTGCCGAAGAATCGGGCGGTGAACGGCAACGTGGCATCTTGGCCACGGACAGAAATGCGTGTTCACGTGGCCTACGCCTTCGGTGCTGACCGATTTTTCCGCTGCCTCCAGCTCTCTACCCATCCAGCTCGGCCCGCCCGCGTCGATCAAAACGGAGGTGGTGGGACAAACTAGAACTCATCTTTCCCATGCTATGATGTTTCCGGCGATGCGAACCACGGTGCTTCTATCGCCGGAGCAGTCCTACATTATAGCGATCGACGTCATACCAATCGCCCAATGCTATTGGCCGATTGGCTTGTTGTAGAAACGGCCAACGGCCTGCCTACAGCTTAAAAGCATCGGGCTGATTGGTATCACACCTTCGGAATCTCGGTGTCGGTTTTGAGCACGAGGACCGGCTCTGACGATTCCGATAGTTCGGCTTTCGTGTGGGCATTGCCTCGCTGGCTTCGCTGACGCTCGTTACCGGCACGAGTTGGCCCTTCTTGGGCTCGCTGTATTCGTCGGCGCTATGCAAAAGCCAACGATGGTAGCCGCAGCGCCAACCGAGGGCGGGCATGCGTAGGCTTCACGGATGGCGGGGTCTCCGAACCCCGCCGGGATCAAATTCAAGATACGTTGCGCGTGACCGCTTTTCGGCGGGGTTCGGCGACCCCGCCCTTGCTGCGACATCGCGGATTTTCTGACGAACGCGAAGCGCTGAACTTTACTGCAGGAACGGCAGGCGCAGTTGGTCGAGGTTGGCCTTGAAGGAGAGACTGTATTGCGTGCCGAAGGTGCGGCGCGAGGTGTTGCGGCCGCCTTGGTAGAAGTTGCGCCACGAGTCGTTCGTGAGATTCGAGCCGGTGAGCTCGAGCGAGTAAGTGCGCGTGAACTGGAGCCTAATTGTGGCATCCCAACGCTGGTGGCTCGACTCGAAGACGGGTAGGAGGTTCGTCGTGGTGGCTGCCGTGCTGATCGCCTCGGGAAAGATCGTGGTGCGGAGGTTGAGCGTGAGGAAGCGACGCGGCGTGCGGTAGGTGACGCCCCAGTTGGCGTTCCAATCGTAGTAATTCGGCGCGAGCGGCTTG
>JANOAF010000251.1:0-22638 GCA_031411015.1 Opitutaceae bacterium
GGTCTGGTCCGGCAACGTTAGTTCCACCAGCGCGACGGTGGCGGTTCGGCTAAATTCCCCGGGCTTGCGGGTTCGGTTGCAGGTCAGCCAGAGCCAAGCGCTGTCGGTTGCCCCGCTATTTTCTTCGGTTGTAACGTCGGCTGCGAATACCGGTAACGCGGTCAAACTGACCATTCAGGGGCTCCAGCCCGACACCGATTATTTTTATGTAATTGAGGTTGCTGGAGCAATCAGACCGGAGGCTGTTGCCCGCGGTCAGTTCCGCACTTTTCCGATTGGGCGCGCTTCTTTCCGAATCGCGTTTGGTGCCTGCGGGGATTTTCGCGCGGCCGACCAGAGCGCCTACGACGCGATCGCGAAGGAGAAGCCGTTGCTTTTTGTTAACACCGGTGACCTGCACTACAGCGATACGAACAGCACCAATCCCGAAGATTACCGCGCCAACTACGACAACGTCCTCGGTCACTATGCCCAAGGTCCGCTCTACCGCAGCGTCCCGCTCGCCTACATGTGGGACGATCATGATTTCTGCGGCAACGACTCCGATGGCACCTCGATTGGTCGTGATGCGGCTCGCGCGACCTACAAAGAACGGGTTCCCCACTACCCGTTGCCCGGTGCCGGCGGCACGATGGCGCAGTCGTTCACCGTTGGCCGCGTTCGGTTTATCATGACGGACCTGCGCAGCGCGGCTGCGCCGGCTGCTCAAAAAGAGTCGGCGACCAAGAGTCGCATGGGCGCAGCGCAGAAAGCATGGTTCAAACAGGAACTCATTAGTGCGCGCGACAGCGGTTTTCCTCTGGTGGTGTGGGTTTCCACCATGCCGTGGATCGCTCCGGCCAAATTGGGCGATGACACTTGGGGTGGTTACGCCACCGAGCGCACCGAGCTGGCGAATTTTTTTCGCGACAACCGCATCAACAACCTCGTGCTGATGGTGGGCGATATGCACGGCCTCGCGTTCGATGATGGCACGAATTCCGATTATGCCACAGGCGGCGGAGCTCCCGTTACTGTGCTCCACGCGGCCGCTCTTACGAGCAACGGTTCTGTCAAAGGCGGGCCTTACAGTGGCGGTGTTTTTGCCGGCAGCCAGCAGTATGGCATCCTTGAAGTTTACGACAACGGTGGTGAGAGCGTGGCGTGCCGCTTCCTTGGCATGAAGGTCGGTGAGGGTCGCAAGCTCACGCAGATTTTCAGCGGCTCCGCCGGCGCGGCGAAGGGCAATGCGCTCGTCAATATCTCGACCCTTGCTCGAGTCGTTTCCGGTGACGATGCGCTTGTGAGCGGATTCGTGATCGCCGGGGCTAAGAATCGCAGCGTGCTGGTGCGAGCTATCGGTCCGACGCTCTCGGCATTTGGGGTCGGCGACTCACTCGCCCGTCCCGTGCTTTCTGTGTATCAGGGCGACCGCCTCGTCGCGACCAACTCGGGCTGGAGTGGGCCGACCCACGCCGGCGGAGACGTGATGAACGATGCCTTCGATCGTGCGGGAGCGTTTCGCTTGGTTGATGAAGATAGTTGCGATGCCGCCGTCGTGCTTTCCTTGGCCCCCGGTTCTTACACGGTGCAGGTGAAAAGCGGTAACTCAGCTCCTGGAGCGACGCTCCTCGAGGTTTACGATCTGCCATAAGCGAAGTCGCCATCGGCGAATGTTTCGTGGCCGGTGACACAATTTCCGCTTGCGCTGCCGCTGCGACGAAGGTCCGCTCACGTCGCCTGTAGGGGTGTCCTCCGCGGAGGACTGAGATTGCGGTGCGCTCGGCCGCTCGACCCTTCGAACCTGAAACGGATCATGCCGACGAAGGAAACAGCAGGCGCCGCAACTCGCGCCATCGGGCGCACGGCGCCCCTTTTCTCGGCCGTCTATTTCAGGGCGGGCTCACGCCACCATGAAACATCCGCCGAAAAAAAATCTGCTGCCGCTCACTGCGGTGTTCGTTCTCGCCCTCATCGCCGCCCGCGCGCAAACACCCGCCGCGTCCGTCGGTGCGCCCGTCAAGCTCGAGCCGGTCGTCGTTGCCAGCGACCTCTGGGCGTCGCCGCTCGCCCGCATTCCCGCCAGCGTCACGGTTTTTGACGACGCTGCGCTGCGCGATGGCGGCGTTCGCCACTTCGGTGACCTCGCCGACCAAATTCCCAATCTTACCTTCACCGGCGGGACGTCGCGGCCGCGTTACTTTCAGATCCGGGGAATTGGCGAGAATTCCCAATACGAGGGCGAGACGGCCGATTCTACCGTGCGCTTTCTCGTCGACGATCTCGATTTCACGGGCCTCGGCTCGATCGGGGGCGCGTTTGATGTGCGTCAGGTCGAGGTGCTTCGCGGTCCTCAGGCGGGGGCGTTTGGCGCCAATGCCGCGGGCGGCGTCTTGCGCCTCCTCACGAACGCGCCCACGCCTTTCTGGACCGGACAGGTTGAGGCGAGCATGGGCGGCGACGCGTTGCGTTCGGGCGGATTTGCGGTCGGCGGCCCGCTTTCGTCGGGCAAACCCGAGCAGCTCATGGCGCGCCTTGCGCTGCACCAGAGCAACAGCGACGGCTTTCGCCGCAACGCCACGCTCAACCGCGATACCAACGCCCGCGACGAATTCTCCGCCCGCCTCCGCCTCACCGCTCAGCCCTCGTCCGTCTGGCGCTGGGACGCCGCGCTCCTCTACGCCGATTTCCACAACGGCTTCGACGAATTCGCGCTGAACAACAACGGCCGCCTGACCTACAGCGATCAGCCCGGCCGCGACGAACAGCGCTCCCGCGCCGCGAGCCTGCGCGGAACGTTCACCGGTCTCGCCGGCGTGCGCCTCACCAGCGTCACCAGCGCGAGCACCACGCAGTCGCGCTACAGCTACGATGACGACTGGACTGCCGCCTCCTACCATGGCTTCAGCGATCTCCAGCGCGATCGCGACGGGTTCAACCAGGAACTCCGCGTCGATTCCGCTCTCACCCGTGGCGCGCTCGGCGCGATCGATCGCTGGACCCTCGGGGCGTTTTTCTCCGAGACGCGCGAGACCGGCGCCTATACGGACACCGATCCCGACAACATTCGTGGTCTGCGCACGCGCTATTATGGCGAGAATATAGCACTCTTTGCGCAGGCGGCGCACGATATCTCCGCGCAGACTCGCCTCACGCTCGGCCTCCGCACCGAGCGCGTCGACCTCGACGGCCGTGGTAGCAAGACCCGCTACCGCACTGCGCGCCGTGCCTTCGACCGCGAGATCACATTCCGTCCGGCGTTCGACGACACGGTGTTCGGCGGCAAACTTACCCTCGAGCACGATCTCTCGGGGCACGAGCATGCGTTCGTCTCAGTGACGCGCGGCTACAAGGCGGGCGGCATCAACGTCGATGCGCGCATCAGCCCGCCCGCCGACCCGCTCACCTACGGCACGGAAACGCTCTGGAACTACGAGGCCGGCCTCCGTGGCCATTGGCTCGATCGAAAACTTACCGGCGAGTTCACGGCGTTCTATCTCGCGCGCCGCGACACGCAGGTGCGTGACTCCGCCGGCTTCGGCGGTAGCTATCGCTTCTTCACTGCCAACGCTCGCGCTGCGCACGTGACCGGCTTCGAGTCCTCCGCCGCCTACGCGCTCACGCCGGCGCTTTCCCTGCACGCTACGCTCGCGCACATGAGTTCCGCGCTTGATCGCTTCACGCTCACCAACGGCAACACGGGCGGCGGCCGGGCGCTCGCGAACACGCCGCGCTACGGCTACACGCTCGGCGCGCGTTTCCGCGATGCCTCCGGTTTTTTTGCCAACGCCGATCTCGTGGCCCGTGCCCGGCAGTTCGACTCCAACAACCAAAACGAGGCCCGCCGCGCGTTTCGCGTCGTCAACGGCAGCGTCGGCTACGCGTGGCGCGCGTGGACCTTCACGCTTTGGGCGAAAAACGCCTTCAACACGCGCTACGAGAAACGCGTCTTCTTCTTCGGCAACGAAGACCCGAATTACATTGAGACGCGCTACGAAGACCGCGCCGACCCGCGCCAGCTCGGCATGAGCGCAGCGTTTCGTTTCTGAACTGGTCAGACACGGCCGAACGGAGCGGCGGTGGCCCACTGCCGCTTCATTCGCGCGTGGCGGTGCAAAATTGCCTCGCGCGCCCCGGCCCGCCTGTGTCGTGATGGTCGCGAGTGGATTCGCCGACCACAACCGCGCTCACCCCCGCTTCCTCCTTGCCGTCGTTTGACGACGACGCGTGGGAGGACCTCCTCAACTACATCGAGGAGAAGCGCGTGATTCCCATCGTCGGCCCGGAGCTCCTGCGCGTGGAGACCGAGACCGGCTCCCGTCTCCTCTACGAGTGGCTCGCCGAGAAACTCGCTGCGCGCCTCGGCGTCGCTCCGGGCACGCTCCCGTTGCGCTACACGCTCAACGACGTGGTTTGCCAGTTTCTCGCCGCCCGCGGCCGGCGCGAGGAAGCCTACACGCGGCTGCGTTCCATTTTGCGGGAAACGAACTTCGCCACGCCACCCGCGCTCCGGCAGCTCGCGCAGATCACCGATTTCAATCTCTTCGTCACGACGACGTTTGATCCGCTGTTGGAACAGGCGCTCAACGCCGAGCGCTTTGCGGGCGTCGCCTCCACTGAGGTCATCGCATACGCGCCGAATCGCGTCGCCGATCTCACCACCGAGCGCGAGCAGCTGCAGCGGCCCGTCGTTTACCATCTGCTCGGACGTCTCTCGGCGTCGCCCACCTACGTGATTTCCGACGAGGACACGCTGGAATTCATCTGCGCGCTCCAGAGCGAGCACCTCGCGCCGGAGAAACTTTTTCATGAGCTGGAGCACAATCACCTGCTGCTCATCGGCGGGAATTTTTCCAACTGGCTCGCACGGTTTTTCCTGCGCATGGCGAAGCGCCGCCGTCTCTCCGATCCGCGCGAGGTGGGCGAGGTGCTGGCCGACGATACTTCGTCGCGCGATGAGCGCCTCGTTTCGTTTCTCCAGCAGGTGAGCGCCCGGACGCGGATGTTCGACGGCGCCGAGAAATTCGTCGCCGAGCTGCACCGCCGTTGGATGCAGCGTCGAGGGCAGGAGTCGGTGACGATGCCCGCCTTCGCGGTGCAGCGTTTTCTGTCGCCGCAGCGCGAGATGCCGGAAAACGCCGTCTTCATCAGCTACGCCCGCGAGGATTTGCCGGCGGTGCAGAAACTGAAAGCGGGCCTCGACGCCGCGGGCATCACCACCTGGTTCGACATGGATCGGCTCGAAAGCGGCGACGACTACGACCGCAAGATCCGGCAGAACATCGGTCGTTGCTCATTCTTCCTCGCGGTGATTTCCGCGACCACGCAGCGCCGGCTCGAGGCGTATTTCCGCCGGGAGTGGAGCTACGCCGTCGATCGTTCGCGCAATATCGCGGAGGGCGCGGTGTTTGTCCTGCCCGTGTGCATCGATGCCACGACGGAGGCCGATGCCGTTGTGCCCGAAAAATTCAAGGCGGTGCATTTCACGCGGCTGCCCGGTGGCGACGTGACCTCCGACTTCGCCCGACGCATTCAAGACCTCTTTAACGCGCGCCGCGTCTGAGCGCGGCGCAGCGCAACGCTCAACGTTTAACTTTTAACGCTTAACGCTCAATGAAGGAGGCGAAATTCGATCTTGAGGAGCGGCTGCTGGAATTCTCCATTCGGGTGATCCGTGTCACGGAGTCGATGAAGCGCACGCGGGCGGGAAATCATGTTGCGGATCAACTGCTGCGGTCTGGGCCTCACCCTACGGCAATCATGGCGAAGCGGAGGGCGCCGAGTCGCGCGACGATTTCATCCACAAGCTCAAGGTCTGCTCCAAGGAGCTGCGCGAGTCCCGCCGCTGGCTGCGCCTTGTCCGGCGAGTTCCTCTCGTGGCCAAGCCCGAGTTGCTCGACCCACTCATATCGGAAGCCGAGGGACTCGTCCGCATTTTCGCCGCCAGCATTCGCACCGCCGAAGCCAACCGCGAGCGCCGCAAACCCCAATGAAGCCGGACCTCTCAGACTTAAACGTTAAGCGTTCAGCGTTAAACGTTGAGCGTTCCGATCCGACGGCACTCGCCGCCATCGATCCGCAGAACCCGTGGCTCGGCCTCGCGTCCTTCACCGAGGAGACGCGTGCCTATTTTCACGGCCGCGACGAAGAGGTCGCCGAGCTCGGTCGGCGCGTGCAGCGGAAGCTCCTTACCGTTCTCTTCGGCCAGTCGGGTCTGGGCAAAACTTCCATCCTTCGCGCCGGCATCGTGCCGCGGCTGCGGCCCGAGGGGTATTGCCCCGTTTACGTGCGCCTCGATTACGGGCGCGAGTCGCCGCCGCCGTCGGAGCAGATCAAACAGGCCATCCTCCGCGCCACGCAGGTCGCGGGACACTGGACGCAACCCGGCGTGTCGGCGCAGGGCGAATCGCTCTGGGAATTTCTCCACCACCGCGACGATATCCTCCGCGACCGCACGGGCCGCGCCCTCATTCCGCTGCTCATTTTCGATCAGTTCGAGGAGATTTTCACGCTCGCGCAGGGCGACGACTTCGGTCGGCAGCGCGCCGCGCAGTTTCTGGAGGACCTCGCCGACCTCGTGGAAAATCGTGCGCCCCGCGCGCTTGAGGCGCGGCTCGAAGCCGACGAGGCGGGCATGGAGAAGTTCGACTTCACGCGGGCCGATTACCGCATCCTCCTCGCACTGCGCGAAGACTATCTCGCGCACCTCGAAAGCCTGAAGGGCGCGATGCCCTCCGTGACGCAAAACCGCATGCGCCTCGCGCGCATGACCGGCGCACAAGCGCTCGCCGCCGTCACGCGCCCCGGCCGCACGCTCGTGAGTGACGAGGTGGCGAAACAGATCGTGACCTTCGTCTCCGGCGCGGGCGATCTCGCCACGGCGGAGGTCGAGCCCTCGCTGCTCAGTCTCGTGTGCCGCGAGCTGAACGAAACGCGCCGCACCCGCGGTCACGCCGAGATTTCCGCCGATCTGCTCGCCGGCTCGCGCGACACGATTCTCACGGAGTTCTACGAGCGCACGCTCGCCGACCAGCCCGTCGGGGTGCGCGCGTTTATCGAAGACGAGTTGCTCACCGATTCCGGCTACCGCGAAAGCATCGCGGAGGAGCGCGTGAAAAAAGGTTTCATCGCCGCCGGCGCGTCGCCCGCTTCGCTCGCCGCACTGATTGACCGCCGCCTCTTGCGCGTCGAGGAGCGGCTCGACGTCCGTCGCGTGGAACTGACGCACGACGTGCTCGTCGGCGTCGTTAAGGCGAGTCGCGATGTGCGGCAGGCGCGCGAGGGTAAGGCGGCGGTCGAGCGCCAGCTCGCCGAGACGCAGGCGAAGGAAACCGCCGGCCGCTCTGCGCTCCGGCGTGCGCGCCTCATTGCCGCCGTCTGCACCGTGCTCGCAGTCGGCGCGGTCGGCGCCGCCGCGTGGGGCTGGGTCAACCAGCGTCGCGCCGCGGCGGCCGAGGACCGTGTGGCATTGGAGCGCGACCGCGCGCAGCAGGCGCGCGCGGAAGCGGAGCGGCTCGTGTCGTTCCTACTCGATGATCTCTACACGCAGCTCGAGCCGACGGGACGGCTGGAGATTGTCGGCGGCCTTGCGCAGCGCGCCGTTGTCTACTTCGACGCACTGCCGAAGGAATTCCGCGACGCGCGCAGCGACCGCTACCGCGCCATCGCCCTCAGCCGCCTCGGCCTCTCGCTCTCCGGCAAGGGCAAGACACTCGACGCCGAGAAGCCGCTGCACGAGGCCGAGCAGTTGTTTCAGTCGCTGCGGCAAAATAGCGACCGTTCGCCGGAAGTTGCGGTCGAACTCGCCGCCGTGCTGCGTCAGCAGAGCCGCAATGCCTACCTGCAAAGCCGCCCACAGGTCGCGATCGACCTCGGGCAGCGCGGGCTGGGGGTCATCGGTCCGGTCGCGGGCGTGCCCGAGGCCTCGCGCGAGGCCAAGCTCGAGTTCGGCCGCACGCAGATGAATTTGGGTTTCGCCCTGCTGCGCGACCGGCGGTTTGCGCCGGCGCTCACGAGTCTGGAGCAGGCGCGGGCAGTGTTGCGTGCCCTCCGCGACGATCCGCCCGCGCGGCAGCGGGCGAACGTTTTTTTTGGGGAGACCACGGCGTGGTTGGCCGAGACCTTGCGCCTCAGTGGCCGCGGGGAAGACGTGCCGCCGGTCGTGGAAGAGGCGATGGGCTTTGTTGATGAGGCGGTGCAGCGGGAGGCGGGGAATCTCGGCGCACTGCGCTCCCGTGCGCTGCTGGGAAGCCGGACGGCCCAGATCGCCCTCGACGCTTTCGACTACGCGAAGGCCGAGACGCTGGGCCGGCGCGTGGCCGACGACTATACCGAGTTCCTGCGTTTTGATCCCGACAACGATTCCGCCCGAACCAATCGCCGGGTGGCGCAGAATTTTGTGGCGCAGTCGTTGTGGCGTCAGGGTCGGCTGGACGAGACGATCGCTCTGACCAAGACCGGGGTGCGCGAGGCGCTTCAGTTTGGCGGGTCGCCGAGCTCGACCATTGGGGCGGCGTTTGCGACGGCCCGCGTGTCGAACCTTGAATCCGCCCTCGGCCGGGTCGTCGATGTCAACGCCGCCGTCGCCGAAGGCGACCAACTGCGCGCCAAGGGAACGGCCCAAACCGATGCCGAGAGTTTCTTCCGCGACCTGCTGCCCCTTTGGAATCAGGGTGCCCGCGCCGAATTGCAGTTGGCCGGCGGCCAGACGGAAGCGGCGCTCCAAGCCGCGCGGCGCGACGAGGGCAGAATCTTGGCACTGAAGCCGCTTTCGGGGTTGGAGAAGAATTCCCACCTCGGTTCCATGCAGGGCAACTTTCGCGTGCAGGCCTTGGCCAGCCTGACGCTGCGGCAATGGAGCGAGGCTGCGCGCACGGGCCGCCTCCTGCTCGCGGGTCGGCCCACGTCCGACGACGTTTCGGTGAGTGCGCTCGACGAGTTGGCGGCGGACCGCGCCTTGGTGGCTGTGGCGCTGGCGCGCAACGGCGAGGCCGAGGAGGCGCGCAAGATTCGGGCTGCGGCGTGGGCCTATTACCAGCCGTTGCGCGCGGCAGGTGCCAATGACCACGAGACACGCTTCCAGTCGGCGATGCTGGCGCTTGCGGACGGCTTGCTCGCAAGTTCGGCGACGGAGAAGCGTGCGGCATTTTCGGCCGGTCTCGCCGAGATTGCGGCGATGCCGGCGCAGCCGAAACAACTCCGCTGGGTGCGCGAGCTGAAAACGACGCTGGAGCAGGAACTCGCGCGCGTGGCGCCCTGACCGGGTAAACGCTCAACGCTTAACTTTTAAGGCTCAAGTGACTCCTCCGAACTTAAACGCTAAACGCTAAGCGTTAAGAGTTGAGCGTTCAGCTTTCTCTTCCCCCCTTCCCATGAAATCCGCCCCACGTCTTGCGGTCGTCTGGCTCGCCACGCTTGCGCTCGCCGCCGCCGGCGAATCACCCGCGCCTGCACCCGTGCGCGACGCCGCCGGCAACACCCCGCTCCACCTCGCTGCGCTCAATCACGATCTCGCGGGCGTGCGCGCGCTGCTTGCGGCGGGCGCAGAAGCGGACGCGAAGAACGCCGCCGAGGCCACGCCGCTCCTCTATGGTGCCGGTCACGCGGAGATTGTGCGCGCGCTCCTCGCGCGCGGGGCAAATCCCAACGCGGTCTCGGCGGAGAAGAACACGCCGCTGATGGCGGCGGTGGCGCATGCGGATTCGTTTGCGGCGGCGCGGCTGCTCGTCGAGGCGGGCGCCGATGTGCATGCCGTCAAGAAACCGGGCGAGGAAATCATGCTCAGTCGCGCGGTCGAGGCCGGGGACCGGCGCACCATCGACCTGCTGATCGCACGGGGCGCGGCGAAAAATCCCCAGGCGGCCTCCGTTGCGCTGCAATCGGCGGCGTGGCTCGGGGACGCGGCGCTCGTGCGGTTGCTGGCGGCCAGCGGGGCGGATCTTAACTACAGCGACGGCTTTGCCGGCCACTCCCTGAACCTCGCGCTCTACGGTGGCCATGCCGAGGTGGCGCGCCTGCTGGTCGAGTTGGGCGCAGATTTGAAACTACGCTCACCCCGCGGCCACGGCATGCCGCCGATGGTGTGGTCGGCCTACAACGATACCGGCGACCCATCCGTGGCGCGCTTGCTCGTGGCCAAGGGGCTCGACGTGAATGAGGCCAACGATGCCGGTGCGACGGCGCTGTCGTTTGCCGAAAAGGTCGGGGCCGATACGCCGCTGATCCGTTTCCTTCGCGAGACGGGCGCGAAATCGCCAGAGCCCGCCCGCACGAGAAGCGTGCCCGACCGCGCCGTTCCGCCCACGCCGGCGGCGCGCGCGGCGCTCGCGCGCGAGCGGCTCCAGCCCGCGCTCGATCAGCTCGCGCGCGGCTCGGGGGCTTTTTTGGACAATGCCTTTGTGCAGCGGTCGAAATGCACGTCCTGCCACCAGCAGGACTTGCCCGCGGTCGCGTTTGAACTGGCGCGGGGTCGCGGTCTCCGTGTGGACGATGCGGTGGAGGGCCGGCAGCACGAGGTGCTGACCGGCCGCTGGAATGCCCGGGCCGAGCGCGCCCGCCAGATGTCGCAGCCGGTGCCCGATCCCATGGTGAGCATCGGCTACGGTTTCTTCGGGCTGAAGGCCGCACACTATGCGCCGGATGAGATGTCCGACGCACTGATCCGCTATCTCCTGCGCGTGCAGCGGCCCGATGGCTCGTGGGCCGGCTTCGATCGCCGGCCGCCCATGGAGGACGGACCGGTGATCGCCACCGCGTGGGCGGCGCTCGCGGTGCGCGACTATCCGCCGGCCGCGCTCGCGCGTGAGGTCGGGTCGTCGCAGGCCCGCTCAGCTCGCTGGCTGGCGGCGCGGATTCCGGCGACGCACAACGAGGCGGTCTTTCAACTGCTCGGCCTGCATTGGAGCGGCGTGCCGGCGAGCGGCAGCGTCACCTCCGCCGAGCGCCTCATCCGCTCCCAGCGGCCCGACGGCGGCTGGGCGCAATTGCCCAGCCTCGCGAGCGACGCGTGGGCAACCGGCAGCGCGCTGTATGCGCTGCACGAAGCCGGCGGCATGAAGACCACGGAGGCGGTCTATCAGCGCGGCGTGGCTTTTCTCCTGCGCACGCAATTTGAGGACGGCTCGTGGTGGGTGAAGAGCCGCACCTGGCCGTTTCAACCGCACTTCGACGGCCAGTTTCCCCACGGCAAGGACCAGTGGATCTCCGCCGGCGCGACGGCGTGGGCTGCGATGGCGCTGCTCTTCACGCTCGAGCCGGTGAAATCCGCGGCGCCGGCGCCGAACGCGCATGAGATGATGGCAACGTATGCCAAGTCGCCCGCGGCGCTGCGAAAGAAGGCCGGGGCCGCGGTGGAGGCGGCGACCGCCAGTGCGTCGGCCGCGATCGACTTTACCCGCGACATCGCCCCGATCTTCGAGCGCTCGTGTGCGGGTTGTCACGGTGGCGAGAAACCACGCGGCGGTTTCGCCCTCGCTTCCCGTGAGGCGCTGCTCAAGGGCGGCGCCAGCGGTGAGCCCGCCATCGCGCCCGGCTCCGGCACCGGGAGCGCGCTCATCCGCTACGTCAGCGGAAAGATCGAGGACTTGGAGATGCCGCCGCTCGACCGCCGCGAAAAATATCCCGCGCTCAGCCCCGCCGAAATCGAATTGCTCCGCACTTGGATTGACGCCGGCGCGCCATGGGCGCCGGTGAAAACGGTGGCGCGGTAAGGCGGCGCGCTCGTTCAGCCGGAAACGTTTTCTCTTCCCGCGGAAAAACCACGCCGACGGTGGAGCGACTTTACCACAAGGCGCTTCCCTCGCCGCGCTCGTAAACCAGCGCGTTGAGGTCAACGCGCTCCACCTCTCCCGACACGGCGCCCGCTCAGTGCGATTCGCTGAAGCTCGTGATCGAGTGCCACTCGAACACTTCCTGAAGCAGCACGCGCTCGGCCTTCGTAATCGCGCGTTCGAGTCCCGCCCACGTCTGGCTGTGGGCGATTTCCTTGCGCACCGTTTCCAGCCGGATGCACATCTCCCGGTAGCGCGCGACGCGCCGGTGCAGATCGTTGATCGAGATAAGCGACATGAACGCCGCCGCGAGCACCGGTAATACGATCGGCGCGAAATAAAACGCCATGGCCGTGACCCACGGCGCGAGTTCCCAGTGGAAAACTTCCTGCAGCGCGTAGCCCGTCGTAAATACGATCGCGCCAATGGAGCACGTGACGAAGCCGGCCCGCAGGCGCGCGAGCAGGGGAATCGCCTTCGCTTCCTGCCGCGCGAAATACCGGAGCTGATCGTCGATGCGTTCCTTGAGGTAGCGCTGTTTGAAGGTGTCGAAGTCCGGTTGCGCCTCGCGCGAGGCGCGGCGGTGGAGCACATCGAGCGAGCGGCGCAGTGGCTCCAAACCCGACCAGTCAAAATCCGCAAAGAGCCGCGTCGCCCGGGGCAGCCCCCAGATCGCGAGTGCCGAGCGTGTGATCTCGGCGGACAGGCGGCAGCGCGTCCAGTGGTGTTGCGTGTGGCGATGGCGCATCACAACCGCGAGCGCCAGCGCACCGATGAGACACAGCAGTTTGCCCCACGGGAGCGCGCTCCAGTGTAATCCAAAGGCGAGGGAAGCGGTCGCCAGGACCGTCGCCAGCACGTGGAGCCCGAGCGTCAGCGCGATCAACAGCCGGAAATGCGGCGAGCTGTGCGTCGCGGCCGCGTCGACTTTTTTCTGGAAGGCCGCGACCCGCTCGAACGCCGAGGCCCCTTTGGCGACCGCACCACCCGGGACTTTGTTCAGGTAGCGGAGATTGGCGTCATGCAGCCGCAGCTGCTCGAAATTTTCCCGCCGCACGACCTTCGTCTCGGGGTTGAGGATGACGACCGGCCGGCCCATCGCGCGCGCATACGCGACGACATCGGCCGTGCCGCCCTTGCCGCGCGCGGGGAGTCCGTCCCAGACGGCGAGGAGCACGTCGCAGTTGTTCACGATTTCAAAACCGCCCGTGAGATACGCTTCCTCGCGCGAGCCCGGCTCCGCGGCGACGTCCAGATGCTCGGCCCGGTTGAGAAGCTCCCTTACGGTCTTCCATTCGTCGGGCGGAAAATCCCGTTCGAAATCCGCCAGCGGCAACGGCAACACCGCCTCCCAACCGAGCCCAAGATCGAGCGCCGCGCGCACGAAGACCAAATCGGCGCCCGCCGCCGCGGAGGACATCGCGATCCATTCGCCGGGCGCCTCGCGTTGCAGTTCCTGCAGCGCCTCGCCGATTAATTTGGCGGCTCCGCCCGCGTCGGCCAGCTGCCGGTGGCCGGTGAATCCGACGACGTGGAAAAACGGCAGCTGGCTGGTGGCGGCGGAGGACATGCGGCGAGCGCAACCGGTGGCCGCGCGAGATTCGACTGGCAAGGCGGAAGCGCGGCGGTTGACAGGTATTACCGGCCGTCGCTACGGTAAGAATCGTGAAAATCACGAGCAAAGGGCAGGTCACCATCCCGCAGGATGTGCGCGACGAGTTCGGGTTTTTACCCCACACGGATGTCGAGTTCGTCCGCGACGGTGCCGGCGGAGTCCGGCTGAAAAAGGCTGCGGCCCCCGGTCGACGCGGGGCAGCTTTGGTGGCGGCGTTGCGGGGTAAGTGGTCGAGCCGGCTCTCGACAGACGAGGTGATGCGGCTGACGCGCGGCGAGAAATGAAAATGAGCGTGCTCGTGGATAGCAACGTGCTGATCGACGTGCTCAGTGACGACGCGCGCTGGTTCGAGTGGTCGGCCAAGGCGCTCGCGCATGCGGCGGAGCGCACCGCCCTCTGCATCAACCCGATTGTCTATGCCGAGATTTCGATCGGTTACGCGACGGCCGCGGCCCTCGACGCTGTGCTGCCCGAGGCCCAATTCGAGCGGTTGCCGTTGCCCTTTGCCGCGGGGTTTCTGGCCGGTCGCGCATTTGTGGAGTATCGGCGGAAAGGCGGCGTGCGCACCTCGCCGCTGCCCGATTTCTACATCGGCGCCCACGCGTTGATCGAGGGTCACACCCTCCTTACGCGCGACCCCGCGCGCTACCGGACCTACTTTCCGAAATTGAAACTGGTTTCGCCCTGACGCGATGACCGCGGCCGAAAACAAAGCTGTCCTCCTGAGCTACGCGTCGCAGGACGCGGCGGCGGCGCAGCGCATCTGCGACGCGCTGCGCGCGGCGGGCGTCGAGGTGTGGTTCGACAAAAACGAACTCATCGGCGGCGACGCGTGGGACCGGAGGATTCGCGGGCAGGTGGCGTCATGCGCGTTGTTTCTCCGGGTAATTTCGGCGGCGACGCAGGCGCGGCTGGAGGGTTACTTTCGGATCGAGGGGAAACTCGCCGCGCAGCGCACGCACGCGATGGCCGAGGAGAAGGCGTTTCTGTTGCCCGTCGTGATCGATGACACCCGCGATGCGGAAGCAAAGGTGCCGGCGGAATTCAAGGAGGTGCAATGGACGAGGCTGCCCAGCGGCGAGACGCCGGAGAAATTCTGCGCGCGGGTGAAGGCGCTATTCGGTGGTGCAGGCACTCCGGCGCGTGCCGGTGTAGGGGCGTGGGTCGACCGCGCCCGGGTTGCGGCCGACCCGCAAGGGCGCGGTCAAGCCGCGCCCCGAGAAGCGTTGAGCGTTGATCGTCCGGGAGCGCGCGGCACAGTGGCCGGTTCATGATTGGTCTTCACGAGGGCAAGGGTGCCAAAATTAAAAAACCGGCGGAGCGCACTTTCACGCTGCGGCTCGACGTGGTCGCGTGCCAGCCGCGGATTTGGCGGCGGCTCGTCGTGCGCGAGTCGATGTGGCTCTCCCGGCTGCACGACACCATTCAGATCGCGTTCGACTGGTTCGATTACCAGACGCACGCGTTCAACCTCGACGATCATCGCTTCGGCAATCCGCTGAAGCGCGAGGAACTGGCGATCGAGGACGACCGCGATGTGACGCTGACTGACCTCGATCTGGAGCACCGCGAGCGGGTCACCTACGGCTACCACTTCGGCGATGGCTGGCAGATCGACCTCAAATTGGAGAAGACCGGCGGCGTGGAGAAGGGCGTCCACTATCCGGTCTGCATTGGTGGCGAGCGCGCAGGTCCGCCGGAGGATTGCGGTGGTATCGACGCGTTTCACGACATGCTCGCCTGCATTCAGGAACCGCACACCGAGCTCGGCCGCGAATGGATCGAGTGGCTCGGCCCCGACTACAAACCCGAGGAGTGTGACCTTGGGAAAATCAACAAGGCGCTGAAGAAACTGGGGAAGTAGGTGCGGCTGCGGCAACGTCAGCGCGCGGTTGCCTGACGTGGGACCAGCGCCATGAGGAGACATCTGACCAACTGCCGACCTTGAGCCTGACGGTGATGGTATCACCTGCGGCGAAATCATCCCGGTCAGTGCGCATCACCCGGAAGCCCCAGTGTGGGGCGCGACCCGGATCAAGCGGGCCCGAACTGAGGCGGAGATCGTCGTCCACCAAGACGCGGAAATAGATCGCGTAGCCATCGAGCCGGCCGGCGTTGACGATGGTGCGGCTGAAGGTGACCTCGTGCGGGAGCGCGGCTTCCGTGACCGTGTGCAGATCCAGCGTGAGAGCGGGGGCGGGCTCGGTGAGGAAGTGCTCGACGAGGGAGAGATCGCTGCTGCGGACCTGATAATAGGTCGGCTCCTGCGGGCGCTGCCGCTCCAGCACCGCGTAATCGTAGCCGTGGACTTCCAGCTCCCAGATAAACGGCACGTGCCGGTGGTCGCGGATCTTGACCGGCTCGCAGTAGAACTCGAAGCGACTCGGCAAAATGAGGCCGTCGGGCTTGAGC
Source organism: Opitutaceae bacterium (assembly GCA_031411015.1). Classification (GTDB taxonomy): domain Bacteria; phylum Verrucomicrobiota; class Verrucomicrobiia; order Opitutales; family Opitutaceae; genus ER46. The sequence continues at coordinate 15,775 of JANOAF010000251.1, forward strand.
AGACGGTCGCGCAGGTCGCACACGTTGGCGACCATCGCCTCGTCGAACAGGCAATCGCCCATCTGCTCATGCACGATCACATCGACGCGTTCGGAAAGGGAAAATTCCGTGCTGTGGGTGTCGATGAAGTCGACGCGCTCAATCCGATTGGCCTGCGCGAGCGTGCGCGCGGTTTCCAAGATCGAAGAGTGATCGATGGCGTAAACTTTCGCGGCGCCGCGGCGGGAGGCGAGGGCGGCGAGAATTCCCGTGCCCGTGCCGAGATCGATCACGCGATCCCCGGGCTGGATGTGGCGTTGGATCGCGGCGCGGTAGAATTCCATCCGGGGCTTGTCCGCCAACATGCGTTCCTGCTCGTAGAAATCGGAAAAATAGCGGCCGTTGAACTCGCGGTATTGTTCAGCAGGGGAAAGCGTGCGCCGGAAAAGGCGGCCGACGGCGGAGAGAGCGCGGTCGCCGAGGCGTCGCAGAGTGTGTAATGACATGATGCCCGCCGCCGGAGGGCTGCGGATCGGAGACGCTGCAGGCCCGTCCGCGTGACTGCAACAGGAAGCGTAGGCCGGCGCAGGGGTGGTGCGCTGCCGAAACACGGCGTCAAAAGGGGCGCTCGGTTTTGTAGGGGCGCGGCTCGTCCGCGCCCGGTTTTCGGAGGGCGCAACAGATTGAGCTGCGCCGTTGCGATGAAGAGACGGATAAAGCTTCTCGCGGGTGGGCGAACGGGCGCGGTAAACTATTTCTTCGTTCAATGCTCCGCCACAAAATCAATCCAGGCCTCGAACTGCGTTTGCTGCAACCGGCGGACGCGGGGGAGTTGTTCGCTTTGATTGACTCGGATCGCGCGCAGCTGAGGGAGTGGTTGCCGTGGGTCGATGACACGAAGAAAGTTCAACACAGCGAAAAATTCATCGGGAAGGCGCTGAAGGAGCGGGCGGAGACGCGCGCGTTTACCTCCGGCATTTGGTCGATGGGCCGGCTCGTGGGCGTGATTCGGCACAATCGGATCGACTGGGCGAGCCGAGTGGCGTTTCCGACCTACTGGCTCGCGTCGAGCGAGCAGGGGCGAGGGCTGATGACGCAGTGTTGCCAGGTGTTCTACGCGCACGCGTTCGAGCAGCTGAAAGTCCACCGCGTGGTTGTCGCGGTCGCGACCGATAATCTCCGCGGGCAGGCGCTGCCGCGGCGGCTCGGTTTTAAGCAAGTGAGCACGCTGAAAAATGCCGAGTGGCTGCACGATCGCTGGGTCGAGCACACGATCTACAGCCTGCTCACCCCGCACGCGCCACCAGGGGCGTTTTGATGTAGATTCCGGACTGGGCGCGGGACTGCTTTCAGTCTTGGTGTCGGCTCGCTGCGTTTGAGGGCAGCAATTTGCGGTCGACCGCGACACCGACCGAAGCTGCACCGCAAACGATCGCGCCAACGGGCAGCTTTGATCGACGCTTACCTGCCACGGTTCCGAGATAGTTTCTGAGTTTATTCCCCAACCCACGCGCGCGCGTTGTAGAAGAGCTTCATCCAGGGGGAGTCTTCGCCCCAGGTCTTCGGAGCGTAGCTCATGCAGGCACTGCGGAAGACGCGCTCGGGGTGGGGCATCATGATTGTCACGCGGCCACTTGTTGTCGTGAGCGCGGTCATACCGAGCGGCGAGCCGTTCGGGTTGAGCGGGTAGTGCTCGGTGGGCTGGTGGTGGTTGTCGACAAAGCGCGCGGCGACGAGGCCGGAAGTGCTACAACGCTGCATGGCGGCGGCGTCCTTGAATTCGGTGAAGCCTTCACCGTGCGCGACGGCGATCGGAATCACGCTGCCCTCCATGCCGGCGAAGAGGAGGCTCGGGCTCTTTTCGATTTTCACCGAGACGAAGCGGCCTTCGTAGCGCTCGCTTTGGTTTTGCACGAAGCGCGGCCAGTGATCCGAGCCGGGGATGATCGCGTGGAGGTTGCTCATCATCTGGCAACCGTTGCACACGCCGAGCGCGAACGTGTCTGCGCGGGCGAAGAACGCGGCGAATTCCGCCCGGGCGCGTTCGTGGAAAAGGATGCTCTTGGCCCAGCCTTCGCCGGCGCCGAGCACGTCGCCGTAACTGAAGCCGCCGCACGCCGCGAGGCCGCGGAAATTTTTGAGCGAAACGCGGCCACTGAGGATGTCCGTCATGTGGACATCGATCGCCTTGAAGCCGGCGCGGGTGAATGCGGCGGCCATCTCGACTTCGCCGTTTACACCTTGCTCGCGGAGAATCGCGATGGGGGGGCGGACGGAGGAGTTGCCCACGGAACACACGGAAGAATCGGCGGATTCTGAAATCGGAGTTTTGACCGCGGATTTCGCGGATGGCGCGGATGAGGTGGGGGCTGACGAGGGTTTGGTTTGCGTTTTTTCGGTGTGTTCCGTGGGCACCACTCTGAGGTCGAAGGTGATTTTTGGTGTGATGCCGGGATTTTTCGGGTCGAGGCGGAGTTGGTGCTCTTGCTGGGCGGCGGCGGGGTTGTCGCGCATCGCGGCGAGGCGGCGGGTGACATCGGACCAGATGGCGCGAAGATTGAAGAGGTTTTCCTCGAAGATCGTTTTGCCTCCGCGGGTGAGGCGGAAGGTGTGCGTCGCGTTGAGCGTGCCGACGCGCGTGGTGCAGGCTTTGAAGCCGTGCTCGCGGAGCGTGAGCGAAACCTCGTCGAGGTCGTCGGCGCGAATTTGGATCACGGCGCCGAGTTCTTCATTGAAGAGAGACGAGAACACTTCGTGGCCCGGCGGGATTTCGAGATCGACGCCGGTGTGGCCGGCGAACGCCATCTCCACGACGGTGGCGAGGAGGCCGCCGTCGGAGCGGTCATGGTAGGCGAGGAGTTTTTGCTGGCGGCTGAGGAGCTGGATCGCGTTCCAGAAATTTTTCAGGTCCTTCGGTTGATCGACATCAGGCGTGGCTTCACCCATCTGCGAAACGGTCTGCGCGAGGATGGAGCCGCCGAGGCGGTTCTGACCGCGGCCGAGGTCGATGAGCAGGAGGACGGTTTCGCCGATTTCGTGTCGGGGCGCGCCTGGTGCGCGCCCGAGGGCGTCCACAAGGGACGCCCCTACGACGGCGGCAGAATCGTAGCGCAGTTGCGGCGTGAGCGTGAGGCGGATATCGGCGACGGGGGCGAAGGCGGAGACGATCAGGGAGACGGGGGCGGTGACGCGCTTCTGCTCGGAAGTGGCTGCGTCGTGCCAGACGGTGCTCATGCTCATCGAGTCTTTGCCAACGGGGATCGTGATGCCGAGGGCGGGGCAGAGTTCCATGCCGACGGCTTGAACGGCGGCGTAGAGATCGGCACCGTCGCCGGGGATGGCGGGAGCAGCCATCCAATTGGCGGAGAGATTTACTTTACCGAGGTCGCCGATTTGCGCCGCGGCGAGATTGGTGAGCGCTTCACCGACGGCGAGGCGGGCGGACGCGGCGGCGTTGTTGACCGCGACCGGCGTGCGCTCGCCCATCGCCATGGCTTCGCCGGTGTAGACATCGAAAGCGGCAGCGGTGACGGCGCAGTCGGCGACGGGGACCTGCCACGGACCGACCATTTGATCGCGGGCGATGAGACCGCCGAGGGTGCGGTCGCCGATGGAGATGAGAAACGTTTTGTCGGCGACGGTCGGATGCGAAAGCACGCGGCGGATGGCCTCGGCGAGCGCGGCGCGCTCAGTGGCGACGGCGGTCGCGGCATTGAAGGGTTTCTTCGGGCCGGTGGGCGCGGGCGTGAGCGTCGTGAGATCGAGCGGGTGCTGCGGACGGTTGAGCGTGGCGTCGGTGCGGTGCATGCGCGGCGGCTTGCCGAGGAGCACCTCAAGCGGGAGATCGATGGGGCGGTTCGTGAAATGCGGGTCTTCGAGGACGAGTTGTTTTTCCGCGGTAGCTTCGCCGACGACGGCAAAAGGGCAACGCTCGCGCTCGCAGAGTCGGGAAAAGGTTTCGAGCTGCGCGGCGGGGACGGCGAGGACGTAGCGCTCCTGCGATTCGTTGCACCAGATCTCGAGCGGGGACATGCCGGGCTCGTCGTTGGGGAGCGCGCGGAGATTGAATTTTCCGCCGCGTCCGCCGTCGTTGACGAGCTCGGGCAACGCGTTGGACACGCCGCCGGCACCTACATCGTGGATGAAGGAAATGGGATTCGCGTCGCCGAGCGCCCAGCAGCGATCGATGACTTCCTGACAGCGGCGCTCCATCTCGGCGTTGTCGCGTTGGACGCTGGCGAAATCGAGATCCTCGTTACCGGAGCCGCTGGCCATCGAGCTGGCCGCGCCGCCGCCGAGACCGATGAGCATCGCGGGTCCGCCGAGGACGATGAGTTTGTCACCGGGATGGATCGCGGCTTTTTTGACGTGGTCGGCGCGGATGTTGCCGAGGCCGCCGGCGAGCATGATGGGCTTGTGATAGCCGCGGAGCTCCCGCGCAGACGCGGGGAGCGGAGAGTTGAGTGCTGGGAGCTGAGAGCCAGAAGTCGGAGCGGAGGCTTGGTTCTTGGCACTGGGCTCTGAGCTCGGAGTTGCCCGTGCCACCGGCACGGCCTGCTCGAAGGTGCGGAAGTAGCCGTTGATGGCGGGGCGGCCGAATTCGTTGTTGAACGCGGCGCCGCCGAGCGGGCCCTCGAGCATGATGTCGAGGGCGGAGACGATACGGTTGGGTTTCCCGTTTTCTTTTTCCCACGGCTGAATCGCGCCGGGGAGGCGGAGATTGGAAACCGTGAAGCCCACGAGGCCGGCTTTTGGTTTCGAGCCACGGCCGGTGGCGCCTTCGTCGCGGATCTCGCCGCCGGAGCCGGTGGCGGCGCCGGAAAACGGGGAGATGGCGGTGGGGTGGTTGTGCGTCTCGACCTTGCAAAGGATGTGGATGTCCTCGTCGTGCGCCGCGTATTCCTGCGTGCGCGGGTCGACGAAGAAACGTCCGCCACGAGTGCCGGCGAGGACGGCGGCGTTATCCTTGTAGGCGGAGAGAATGCCTTCGCTGTGCAGCGTGTAGGTATTCTTGATCATCTGGAACAGCGAGCGGTCGCGCGCGGTGCCGTCGATCTCCCAAGTGGCGTTGAAGATTTTGTGGCGGCAGTGCTCGGAGTTGGCCTGCGCGAACATCATCAGCTCGATGTCATTCGGGTCGCGGCCGAGCTTGGTGAACGCGGCGGCGAGGTAATCGATCTCGTCGGCGGCGAGGGCGAGGCCGAGGGATTGGTTGGCCTCGGCAAGCGCAGCGCGGCCCCGAGCGAGGACGGGCACGCTGGCCATGGCGCGCGGTGACTCGTGGCGGAAGAGGATTTCGCACGCGGCGACTTCGCCGAACACGACCTGCGTCATGCGGTCGTGGAGTTTGGCGGCGAGCGTGCGGCATTGATCGGGCGTCAGGGTCGTGCCGCCGAGGTCGACCGTGAAGGCGACGACGCGCTCGATGCGTTTCACGGCGGCGAGTCCGCAGATCTGCGCGATGTCCGTGGCCTTCGACGACCACGGGGAGATCGTGCCGGGCCGCGGCGCGACGATTAGTTCAAGGCCGGCGATTTTTTCGGCCGAGCGATTTGGGCCGTAGGTCAGCAGTTGCTCGAGCACGCCGCGCGGCGCGGCACTCAGATCGCCGGCCACCTCGGCGAGATGGACAAACTCCGCACTCACCGCGCGCGCCGGCAATCCGGCGGTGACGAGATCGGCGAGAAGTTTTTGCAGGCGGAAAGGAGAGAGGGCGGGCGAGCCGCGAAGAATTAGCATGGTCGGTGCGAATGGTTACTCGAAAAGGGGACGCCCGCGCTGGCGATGGGAAAAGCGGGCATGACAGTCAGGGGGGGATTGTTCAAACTCGGTCCATGAGCCGATTTCCCTGCGTTACTTCCATGGAGACGAGCGCGGGGTGCATTCGTTTGTCACCAACGGGGTCGGTGAAACCCCGCTGACACCGCAGCCGGCGGAGGTGCGAAATGCAATGGGAGCAACAGCATCGCCTTCGGCACCGCCGACACCGTCTGGACACTTCGCGGCCTTCGATTTGGGCTTGGCGTTGAACTGCGAGGGAATCATCGCCGAGCTCGGTATTGAAAAGTGGGTGCTGGGGCTGAGCGTTTCCCGGGAAGTCGGCGTGGACAACAAAGGCGACTTCACGGCATTCGTCGCACCAAAGGCTGCGGCGAAACTCGGCGTCGGAATCGCGGAATTTTCCGGAGCCGCCAAGACCGGCGCGTTTGTGTCGGGCAACCACAACGGCGTGAAAGACGGCGGCGTGAAGTATGAGGTGAAAGCGAGGGGCGTCGTCGGCCCCGCCAGTGCGGCGCAGAAAATCGGTGAAGGGAAGTTGGGCTTCGTCTCCGCGCCGACCGCGCCCGACGGCGGCTTCGAGCCGTTGATCATCGGCGAGCGACGCTGAGCGAACGGGCGAAACGGGATCCCCACCGTCGATCGGTTTATGGCGCGAAGGGATGGCGCTGAAATCGAATTGTCCCGGATTCGGGGGCCGTCATTGGTGGCGCCATGAAATCTTCTCGACCCCGTGAGAGGCTGTGTCGCGCGGCGGGTTTGCTGGTGGCTCTGATGGTCGCGTGCGCCGCGACTGCCGCCGAAACATCGCCGCCGCCGGGGTCACCGCTCAACGGCCTCGTGAAGAAGTTCACCGAGAAACGCACCGCGCCAGCCGACCCGCTACCGGCCTCGCAACCTGTCGCGCCACCGGTCGCACAACCCATCGCCCAGCCCGTCGCAACGCCGGCCGCACCGTCCATCGCGCAACCGACCGCGGCGGCGATCAACCGCGACCCCGCAGCGAAGAAGGCCGCGGCGCGCAAGCCCTCGCCGCCGCTCGCGAGCTTGCCGGCGCCGAAGGCCGCCTCGGGGCCGCTGCGCATCTTGCTCGTGGACGACGATTGG
>JANOAF010000252.1:0-12292 GCA_031411015.1 Opitutaceae bacterium
GCCGCAACTACGACATCGTCAAAGAGACACCGATGTTCCAGACCAACGCAGACGCCCCGCTGCGCGGCGCCAGCACGCCCGACAAGCCCTTCGGCTTTCACGACGCCACCATCGACGGCGGCTGGCAGGTGCCGGGCGAGCCTTACACGCAGGCCAACGACGATCCGAACCAGCGCTTCGACTGGTGGCGCGCCCGCATGCTCGGTGGCCGCACGAATCACTGGGGCCGCATCTCGCTGCGCAACGGGCCCTACGATTTCAAGCCTCACAGCCGCGACGGTCTCGGCTTCGACTGGCCGATGAACTATGAGGATGTCGCGCCTTATTACGACAAGGTCGAGATGCTCGTCGGCGTTTACGGGGACAACCACGGGCTCGAAAACACGCCCGACTCGCCCGCCGGCTGCCTGCAACCGCCGCCGGCCCTGCGCGCCGGAGAACAGTTTGCCGGTGCCCGTGCGAAGAAACTCGGCGTGCCGGTGATTCCGATTCACCGCGCCGTCCTGACCAAGAAACAGGATCCCGACGTCCTGCCGAAAAAAATCCATCCCAACAACGCGAAGGCCCAGCGCCTCCTCGGCGAGTCGATGCGGCAGCGTCAGGCGTGTTTCTGGGCCACGCCGTGCGGGCGGGGTTGTTCGATCAAGGCAAACTACCAGTCGACGACCGTGCATCTGCCGCCCGCGCTCGCGTCGGGCGACCTCGACATCGTGTCGAATGCGATGGCGCGCGAAGTCACGACCGACGCCAACGGCAAAGCCACGGGCGTAATCTACTTCGACAAGACCACAGGCAAGGAACACGCGGTGAAGGGCCGCGTCGTCGTGCTCGCTGCCAGTTCCGCGGAATCCGTGCGGATTATGCTCAATTCGAAGTCAGCGCGTTTTCCCAACGGCCTCGCGAACTCCAGCGGCCTCGTCGGAAAATACATCATGGACACCGTCGGCGCTTCGCTCGGCGGCCAGATTCCGGCGCTGGAAAATCTTCCCCTACACAACGAGGACGGCGCGGGCGGCGGTCACGCCTACGTGCCGTGGTGGCTCTACAAGGACCAGCTCGCCGGGAAACTCGGCTTCGCGCGCGGCTATCACATCGAGTTTGGCAGCGGCCGCCAGATGCCCGGCTTGGGTGTGACCAGCGGCATCGAGGGGATGACGAACGGGAGCTATGGCCGGCAATTCAAGGAAGACGCGCGCCGCTACTACGGCTCGTTTATGGGCTTCGCCGGCCGCGGCGAAATGATCCCGAACGATAACACCTTTTGCGAACTCGACCCGGTCGTGAAGGACAAGTGGGGAATTCCCGTGCTGCGCTTTCATTGGAAATGGTCCGATCACGAGACGCGGCAGGCGAAACACATGCAGGAAACCTTTGCCCAGATTATCGAATCGATGGGTGGCAAGGTCCGCGCCCGCCCGGCGGCCGATGGCGCTCAGGCCATCGAGCCCGGTGGAAAAATCATCCACGAAGTCGGCGGCACCATCATGGGCGCCGATGCGAAGAAATCCGTGACCAACCAATGGTGTCAGACCTGGGACGTGAAGAATCTTTTCATCACCGACGGCGGCCCGTTCTGTTCCAACGCCGACAAGAACCCCACGCTTACCATCATGGCCCTGGCCTGGCGCGCGAGTGACTATCTCCTCGCCGAGCTCAAGAAGGGAAATCTCTGACATGAACGTCCCCGAATCTTCCCCAATCCTGCCGCCCATGGAACGCCGCGAGGCGATCAAGTGGATGCTGGCGGCCGCCGCCTCCGCCTCACTGCTCGAACGCCACATGTTTGGGGCGACTGCCGCCAAGCCCGCGATCGGTTACGGCAGCGATCCGGATCTCACCAAGAGCTATAAGCCGGGCGATGTGTGGCCACTGACGTTTACGGCGACGCAACGAGCGACGACCGCGGCTCTTTGCGATGTGATTATCCCGGCCGATGGCAAGGGGCCGAGTGCCTCGTCGGTGCGCGTGCACGAGTTCATCGACGAATGGATCAGCGCTCCTTATCCCGGCCATGATGCGGACAACCGCGTGATCACCGAGGGCCTCGCGTGGCTCGATACCGAGGCGCGGAAGCGTTTTCAAAATGATTTCGTCAATCTCGTCGCCCGCCAGAAAACGGCGATTTGCGATGACATCTGCTACGCGCCCAATGCGAAGCCGGAATTTCGCCAAGCCGCGCAATTCTTCCGCAAATTCCGCGACCTCACCTCCGGCGGCTACTACTCGACGCCCGAGGGGATGAAGGACATCGGCTACGTCGGAAATGTCGCGATGGAGAAATTCGCGGGCCCGCCCCCGGAAGTGCTGAAGCAGTTGGGGCTGGTGTGAGAGATTGGACGAATCAGACGCGGGCCCCAATTTTTGTCATTCTGAGAGCGGCGAAGAATCCAGTAGGACGTTCACACCTCTGAAAGCGCCGCGTTGATCCAAGTGGATTCTTCGCTGCGCTTAGAATGACAGAATAGTTTTCGCGTCGCCTATCGGTGCGTGCGCTCCACCAGCTCGCGGGTCTTCGCGACAATCTTTTCTTCCAAGCCCGGGCTCCACGGCCCGGGTTTGCCGTAGGGGACCATCGAAGTGTCGCCTTCGTAGCGACCTTCCTTCAGCACGCGTTCGCTCGGGATATAGGCCATCACGTCGTTCGAATAGCCGAAGACCCAGAGGTTGTCGCCCAGCTCTTTTCGCAAACGCAGCGAATAGTCGATCACGACTTCGCCGCCGAGTGCAGCCCACGACAACGATCCGAGCCGCCACGCTTGCACCGGGTAGGAGTGACGCATTGCCTCGTCGCCCTTCGTGCGCAATAGCTCAGTCACAGCGGCGGACCACGCCTGATACATTTCCTGATTGGGCTGCTTTTTTTCGCGCGCTTCGCGCAATTTTTCTTCCGTGGGCTTGCTGGCGAACGTCAGCGTAATGTCCTCCAGTGCGGAGGCAAAGCGACCGGCGACGCGCGTCATGGGTTTCGCGAGCGCGCGGTCGGCGGCGTCGGCCAGCTCGCGGCCATGCTGTTCGGCGTGCGTCAATTCCCGGCGTGGGCCGGGATTGATGTCGGCGCCGCAGCCGATGGCGAAGAGCACGGTGGCGCCCGGGTGGCGTTTTTCGAGCTCGGCTTGCGCGATGCCGGCGTAGTCACCGTGCCATTGGAAAAAAGCGAGCGTGGTGTTGTGGCACGCGTAGGAGACGAGCAACGCCAGCAACTCGCCTCGCGCATCGCGCACCGCGAGCACCGGCACCCGCGGATCGAACGGGCCTTTGAGTTTTCCCGCGGCGCGCAGGGCGACCACATCCTTCTCGGCGTTTTCGCGGCGGTTGAAGCCGAAGGTCGCGGCATCCTCTCCCCACGAAATCGAGCCGGGCGCGAGTGACGCCAACGCACTGGCCGCGGCCCGAATCATTTTCTGCTTCAGTTCGACGGTATAGGCGTCGGCCTTTTGCTGGCCGTCAGGCGGCAGAATACGGAGGCCCATCAGATAGCCGCCGAGCTGCGGTGAACAGTGGGTATGCGAGACATTCACCATCACGCCACTGCGCGGAATGTGAAACTGGCGCTCAATCTCCGCCGCCACGAAATCAGTCAGCTCGCGATATACGCCGCAGAGATCCAGCGTAAGCAGCACACCGCGGTTGCCGGCGGGATCGGAAAAAGCGAGGGCCTTGACCCAAAGTTCCTGCGCGGTGCCCTCGGCCGGCCGGTCGCGGGCCGCGTAGCCCGTCATCCAGAGGCCCGCGGGTGGCGTGATTTTTTCGCGGCCGGTTCCGACCTGCCAAGTGTCGGCTGCGGCCGCAGAAAGCGTGTGAATCATGGGGGCGAGGGAAAGGATGAGGAAAAGCCGGGCCGGGGAAATGAGGGTAGGGCGCACGCGGCCTGAGTAACCGATGGGTTACTGGCCCGGCAAGTCGATTCACGCCCAACGCTGACGCGGATGGACGGAGTAGTTTGCGCTTCTCAGTGGGTTTTGGCTCTGCCACCGTGCCCAGTTCCGATGCCCTCCGCCCCACCGCTCGCCCGCAATCCCGATCGCACGCGCCGTCGAATCCTCCAGTCCGCGATCAAGCTTTTTGCCCGGCATGGCTTCCATGCCGTGTCCGTCGACCAAATCGTCGGGCTGGCGCGGGTGAACAAGCGGATGGTTTACCACTACTTTGGCAGCAAAGACGCGCTGTTCGAAGCGGCGCTCGCCGAGGTCTACAAACGAATCGAAGCGATCGAGTTTCATGCGGTTGAGCGCGGGCGCAGTCCGCGGGAGAAACTGTCGCGCCTGCTGGAAAGCTATTTTGAGTTCCTCGACGCGGAGCCGGAGTTCACCCGACTGCTGCAATGGGAAAATTTGGAGAAGGGCCGGCATCTCACGAAGGAGAATCACCTCCTGAGCAAGAATCCGTTTTTCGAACGCTTTCGGGCCATCGTGCAGGACGGCGTGAAAGGAGGCGAATTCCGCGCCGATCTCGATGTGACGCACCTCATGATTCACTTCATCGGGCTATGCTTCATCTACCACTCGAACCGCTTTTCGCTGTCGCAAAGCCTCGAACTCGATCTGGGCAAGGCGACCGTGAAGGCGCGTGGGCTCAGCCAAGTGCTGCGACTCGTGTTTGAGGGAATCGCCAACCCCGCGGCCACTGGACGCCGCGACGCGAGTGGCGACGCGACGGGTTGAGTTCTATTGCACGCTACAGCGTCTCGACCAGCGCGCGGAGATTGTGGAAGCAAACGCGGCTCGCGGGTTCGCCGCCGTTGGAGAAGCTGTAGCCGGCGGGAAGGTGGAGGAGCGAGTCGTCGATTTTTTGCAGGCGCCAATGCGTCTCCAACGACAGCATCCCGCGGTAACCGCAGGCGCGCAACGCGCGGAGTTGCGCGCGCCAGTCGATCTCGCCGATGCCAACGGGAGTGCCGACGGCAATCAAGCCACCGGGCGCGGAAGGCGGACGCCGGACAGAATCCTTCACATGCAGATGGAAGAGTCGCGCCGCGAGGCGCGTGATGTCACCGGGCTCGGGCGGCGGGACATCGTGCACATAGAGGACGTTGCACGGATCCCAGATCGCGCCGACGGAAGCGGCGGGCAGTCCGGTGAGGACGGCGAGCATCTCGTCGGCGGTGCCAGTGAGGCACGAGTGCTCGTTCTCGATGCCGATGCGCACCCCCGATCCCTTCGCGAGCTCGACGAGGCCAAGAATATGCTCGCGCACGCGCACGAGGCGCTGCGGCTCAAGCGCGTTGGGCAGGCGCAAAAAGGTGAAGACACGCAGGAGGTCGCAGTGCAGCGCACGCGCCACCTCCACGCTGCGCTGGAAAATCTCGCGATGCGCGGCGATGGCGGCGGGGTCGTCGAGCGCGCATTTGAACACCGGCGTCGAGCAGCCGAAAATCTTCCAGCCTTCGTCGCGCGCGGCCGCACCGATGGTGGCGACATCATCGCGCGTGAGATCCTTAAAGGCGCGGCCGGCAAAGCTGCGCAGCTCAATGCCCGGCAGTTTGAATTCGCGCACAAACGCGCGCAGGACGGGTAGGTCCTGCGAAACTTCGTCGGCGATGAAGGTGAAGTTGTCGGGGAATTTCATGAGTAGGTGTGTTTCCGAAAAGTCTCCAGCCGTGCGAGGAGCGCCGCGAAGAAGCAATTGAGTTGGCCCGCCCCGGCCGGCGGATCCGGTCTCGCGAGGGGGATCGGGGTGACCGGCGCTACGGCTTGGCTCCGGCCAGTTTCATGACCTCGGCGATCGTGACGGGCGTGCCGCCGCGGCGCTTGCTCTCGTCGGCCGCCTCCATAAAGGCGAGAATCTCGATCGTCGTGTCCAGCGGCACCGGGGAGACTTTCGTTTGGAAGAATTTCATGACCTCGCTGAGCAGTCCAGCGTAGCTGTGCTTTTCGCCGACCGTCACGGTCCCCTTGGGGCCGAGCACGGTGACGCCGTAGCCCTTGAAACCATTGCGATTGCCCTGCGCGGTGCCGACGCGTCCGTCCGCCCAGACGCCGGTGATGACATCGGCTTTGGCGGTGTGCGTGCGCGTGACGGTCGTGCAACCCGGGCCCATCACGGTGAAGAGCGCCTCGACACAATGAATCCCATACCAGAAAAAATCGGGATGGTGCGGTTCGAGCTCGGCCGGACCGACCGAATAAGCGGTCAGCACGCCGCCGATTTTTTCGAACTTCGGCGCGAGGGGCTCAGGTCCGTAGCGCAGTGACGACGAGCTGAACACCGCCACGCCATTCGCGCGCGCGAGTCGCGCAATCTCCAAGCCGTCACGCAATGTGCCCGCGAGGGGTTTGTCGATGAACACGGGTTTCTTCGCCGCGAGCGTGCGGCGAAACTGATCGAGGTGCGGACGACCGTCGACCGCCTCGATCATGATGGCGTCGACGTTGCGCGCGAGTTCCTCGATCGAGTCGTAGATCTTCACGCCATATTTTTCCACCAATTGCTGAGTGTAGCCCTCGACGCGCGAGGCGCTCGACTCGATGTCAGCGCTGCCGCCTTTGAACGCAGCGACGACCTTGGCGCCGGGCACGTGGTTGGCAGACTTCGGATCGTTGAAGGCCTGAGTGAAGACCGTGACGTGCGAGGTATCGAGACCGATCAGGCCGACGCGAAGGTCGGCGGCGCCCACTGTCGACACGGCGGCGACGGAGCAAAAAACGATAAGGCAGAAGCGTAATTTCATGGGGAGAAGCGATGGAATTGAGGTGAGAATCGAAGGCGACAAAGAATCGCAGTTATTTACGGAGGAAACTGGCCGCGGCGTGATCGATGTAGAGGGTAGCGGCGGGATGCAGCCGCAAGATCGAGGCCGGACAAGCCGTGGAGATCGCATCCTCAATCGTGGCTTGGACGGCCGCGGCCTTGCGCGGTCCAGGGACGTGGATGCTCAGGCGTGCGGCGCGGCGGAAAACGGGGACCGTGAGGGTGAACGCATGGCGCGGCACGTCCGCATAGGTCGGGAAGCAACCGTCCGCCACCTGCTGTTCGCGGCACGCCCGGTCGAGTTCCACGACCTTGACGAGATGCGGATCTTCAAAATCCGCTACCGGTGGATCGTTGAAGGCGATGTGGCCGTTTTCCCCGATGCCAAGGCAGATGAGATCGATGGGCTTTTCCGCCAGCAGCGCGGTGTAGCGGGCCGCGACGGCGGCGGCATCCGGCTCCTCCGCGGGCAACGGATGAAATCGTCCCATCGTCACGTGCGCGAGGAGGTGTTGCCGCAAGTAGTGCCGAAAGCTCTGCGGATGCGTGCCAGGCAGGCCGACGTAGTCGTCCATGTGAAATGCTGTCACCCGGCTCCAATCCACGGCCGTGTGTCCCTCGCGCGATACCGCGATCAGCGACGAGAGAAATTCGTTTTGCGACGGCGCACAGGCGAAGATCACGCGCGCTTCGCCCCGTGCCGCGATCACGTCGTGGAGATAGGCGGCGGTCGCGCGAGCCGAAGCGAGGCCGAGGGCGGGCCGGTCGGCGTGGATTTCCACAGCGAGACGACCAGAGGTAAGATAGCGGGAAGCGGGAGGATTCATGCGGGGAAAATTATGCGACGGGCAGCACCACGCCGAACGCCTCGGCCGCGGCGTCGGACCAGAGCCGCGTGGACTCATCGAGCGAGAGGCCAAGATACTCCGCGCAACGCCGCACGCCTTCTTCCGGCGTAAGTGTCGAGCCGGCGAAACCGCTGCCGCCCGGCTGCCGGGCAATGCCGTCCGCCCCCACATCGATTTCCAAACGGCCGACGCGATAGCGGCCCGGCCCCGCGCCCGCGCCCGCCATCGCATCGGTGGTAAAGAGCACTTTGCCGGCGGGCTTGGCGCGGAAAAAATTACGCAGCACAAAGCTCGGCAGATGCACGCCGTCCGGAATCAGGCACGCGATAAGATCATCACGGGCGAGCAAGCGCTGGATGACGTTGTCGTGACGGGGCAACTCGGGCGGCGTGCCGTTGCCGAGATGGGTGACGAAACGCGCACCCGCGCGCACCGCCTCATCGATTTGAGCGCAGGAAGCGTTCGTGTGCCCAAGTGAAATCTGCACCCCGGCTTGGACGATGGCGGCGATGCACTCGGCGCTGCCCGGCCATTCGGGGGCGAGCGTGATGAGCCGGATGCGGCCGCGCGCGGCGTCCTGCAGTCGCTTGAACTCGGCGAGCGACGGCGCGTGCATTGGCCCCGGCGGATGGGCGCCCCGGAAACCCGGTTCGGGGCTCAGCCACGGTCCCTCGATGTGATAGCCCGCAATCATCTGGGCGACGGCGGGCGAGGCCGCGCGGAGTCGCTCGAAATTTTCCAACCGGCGGCAATGCGCCTCAATGTCGTCGGTGATCAGGGTGAGGTAAATCGCGGCGAGGCCGTGCCGGCGCATGACCGTCACGGCGTGTTCCATCTCGGCGAGCGAGACCGACGTGGCCTGGAAATCCACGCCGCCAAATCCATTGACCTGAAAATCGAAAAGTCGGGGTGGGGTGGTGCTCACGATTGGTCGCATCTCAGTTTCTTGCCCACCACAGTAAAGGAAACACGGCCGTGAAGTAGCACGGGCAGCCTGCCCGTGTTGGGTCGGAGAACGCCGTCAGGCTGACCGCGCTACGCCCGGTGCCCGTCGTTGCAAGAAACTGAGATGTGATCCTCACGATTTGGAATCCCGTTTTGTCATTGCGAGGTGCGCGAAGCGCACCTCGCCAATTCCGCTGGATTGCTTCGTCGCTGAGGTTCTCGCAAGGACACGTTTCATGCGAGCCAGCGCGACAGATTGGTCGCCACGAATTTGTCGTCGGTCATCCCCGGGTAGGCGGCGGACACCCGGGAGATTTCACGGGCCTGCCCGAGGGAAAGCCGCTCGTGCGGATCGAGGCAGGCGATGGTGCGCAACAGACCCTGACGTCGCAGAACCTCGTGGATGCCGGGCAGGCAGCCGGCGAAATTATTCGCCGCGTCGAAGATGGCGGCGTTCGCATCGGTGAGCGCGGCATTCTGCTCCAGCCACGTGGCGGCAATGCGTGGCTTCGCGCGGGCACGCTTGATCGCGTGGAGGAGTTCCACGGCGCGGCTCGTCCAGACGCCCCATTGCCCGAGCAGTCCGCCGGCGATGTGGCGCGTGCGGCCGCGAAAGGTAAAAGGTGTGAGCAGATCAGCGATGATGTTGTCGTCGTTACCCGTGTAGAGCGCGACATCGTCACGCCCGGCCTCCAGCACCGCCCGCACGACATCGATGGTGCGATAGCGATGAAACGGCGCGATCTTGATCGCGACCAGTCCGGGGATTTCTGCGAAGGCGCGCCAAAACCGATAAGTAAACACGCGCCCGCCCACGGCCGGTTGCAGATAGAAACCGATGAGCGGAATCTCGCGGGCGATGGCACGGCAGTGCGCGAGAATTTTTTTCTCCGGCTCGCGGGTCCATGTGCCGAGACTGAGCAGGCCGGCGTGATAGCCAAGTTCGACGGCGATGTGGGCTTCCGCCCGCGCTTGCGCGGTGCGCCCGCAGAGGCCCGCGATCAAGGTAAAGTCGCGCGGGCGAGAGTTCATCCAAGCCGCGGCACTTTCCGCCGCGAGCTTGAGCACAGGGGCGTAGAGCGCGACCTTCGGATCGCGGATCGCAAATTGCGTCGAGTGGACCCCGACCGCCAGCCCGCCGGCTCCGGCCTCGACGTAGTAGCGCACGAGCGCGCGTTGGTGGCGTTCGTCCCAGCGGCGGCGGGCATCAAGCGCCAGCGGCAGCGCGGGAATCGCCTGCCCCGCGAGCAAATGACGGCGAAGATCGATCGGCATCGAAAAAGTGGGGCGCACCGGTGAACTCAAAAGCGACCGTCGCGCCGCTCGAAACCCGTGGGCTTGCCCCACGTCTCGCCGCCCTGCGTGAGCCACGCCGAGATCCAAGCGATCATTTGATCCACGGAGGTTGCGGGGGCCCCAAAAAGCCGGTGCGAGTGCGAGGCGTTGTTGAGCAGGGCGGTCGGAGCTTCGGTGCCGGTGATGCGCACGGGGCGCTGCAAGGCCGCGCCGAATCGTTGCGCGAGATCACGGACGCTCAGGATGTCCCGCCCGGTGATATTGATCGGCACGACCGGCACGCCGGCAATTTCAAGAGCTTGGATCGTGTGAGCGACGGCGTCGGTCTGCCAGATGACGTTCACATGTCCGGTGGTCACATCGACCGCACGCTCAGCGAGCACGGTCTGGGCGATGTCGACCAACAGGCCATAGCGAAATTCGACCGCGTAGTTCAGGCGGAGGAGGGCAACGGGCGTGCCGCGTTTGTCGGCACTCGCCATGAAAGCGCGTTCCCGCGCGAGACATGACGCCGCGTAATCGCCGACCGGGGCCGGCGGCGTGGCCTCGCTGGCCCCGCCCGAGGCCGGCGGGACGAACGGATAGATGTTGCCGGAGGAGAACGCCACAATCCGCGAAGTGGCGAAGCGCGTTCCCACGCGACGGGGGATATCGACATTGGTCGCCTGCAAAAGCCCGGGGGCCGCGCTCGTTCCGAACTTAACGCCAGCGAGAAAAAAAACGACCGGAGCCTCGCGCAACTGGAGCAGTTCGTCGTCGTTGCTCAGGTCGCAGCGAATTGCCTCGATGCCGCGACCAGTGAAAGCCTCGGCATCGCGCAGGGAGGCAAAACGCGAGGCGGCCATCACTCGGTCGCGGCGGCCCAGTTTATCCAGGGCGCGGCGCAACATCAGGCAGAGATGAAGCCCCATCTTGCCGCCGGCCCCGAGGATGAGGAAAGGCCCCTTGGTCCGGGCGATTACCTCGATGACGCGTGATGTTGGCTGGCTGAGGAAATCGTCCACCTGGTCCGCAGGGCAGGGTAGTCCCGGGTGCGGCAGGGGGGGCGGGAGAGCGGCGGGCATGGAGTAACTGGCTAGTTACGTTTTGGGGTGGGAGTGAGACAAGGGCAAACTGACGCACAAAATGACGGCCGGGCGCAAATCAGATTTTGAGCGTCGGCTCGGTCCCACGGACGGGACGCCCGTGCCCCGTGGCATGGGCGTCCCGCCCATGTCTTCAAACAGGCGCCACTCAGAACCTGATTTACGCCCTGGAGGCCGCGATTTTTCGGTATCGGCGCAGAAATCATTCTGCCGTAGGTCAGCGCGCTTGCGCGCGCCAAACTGCGCCCGCAAGCGGGCTGGCCTACAGTTACGAAACCAAACCGGAAAGCCGCGCCTGGAGGCGGGGTTGTCTGGTTTGAGCTTGCGCCATCCTCCGGCACGGACGGTAGCTTGGAGCGGCTGCCGCCGCATGCAATTCCTCGACTACGCCGTCATCGCGATTTTTTTCCTACTGGTGGCCTTGATTGGCTGGGTGGCGGTGAAGCGGATTGGCGGATCCAGCGACTACTTTGTGGGTGGGGGAAAGATTCCGTGGTGGCTCGGGGGGATTTCACACCATGTGTCGGGTCACAGCGGCGTGGTGTTTGTCGCCTACGCGGTGGTGGCCTACAACTACGGGTTCACGCTTTATGTGTGGTGGGCCGGCTCGATCACGGTGGCTTGCGTGGTCGGCGCGTTTTGGTTCGCGCCCCGCTGGGCGCGGCTGCGGGTGATTCAGGGGATTGAGTCGCCGACGGAATATCTGGCGATGCGCTACAACGTGGCGACGCAGCAACTGATGGCGTGGAGCGGCATGTTGCTGAAACTTTTCGATATCGGAGCCAAGTGGGCGTCGATTGGCGTGCTGCTCCACGGATTCACCGGCCTGCCGATTTCGACGGGCATCTGGGTCTCGGGCGCGGTGTCGCTTTTCTACATCACAGTGGGCGGGCTGTGGGCTGACCTCTATACGGACTTGTTGCAGTTTGGCGTCCAGGTCATCGCCGGACTCATTCTCTGTGTCGCGATCGCGAATCACCTCGGAGGTGTAAGCAGCATCTGGACAATTTGGGACCGGCTGCCGGCGGGTCACGGGCAACTCCTCAACGGTCCCTACACGCCGCTCTTTCTGATCGGTTACCTCGCCGGCACGATGTTGAGCTACAATGGCGGCACGTGGAATCTGGCTGCGCGCTACATCGGCGCGCCGACCGGCGCGAGCGCGCGGAAGTCGGCGCTGCTCTCCGCTGCGCTCTACCTTGTTTGGCCGCTCTTCATGTTTTTCCCGATGTGGGCGGCCCCGATCATTTTGCCGGGCCTCGCCGATCCGTCGCAGTCGTATGTCATGCTGACGAAACAGTTTCTTCCGGTTGGCTTGGTCGGCTTGGTGCTCGCCTCGATGTTTGCGGCGACGATGGCGATGACGACGTCGGACACGAACACGATTTCGTCGGTGATTACGCGGGATATTTTGCCGACGGTTTCGGCGCG
>JANOAF010000253.1:0-8792 GCA_031411015.1 Opitutaceae bacterium
GGAGGTTGAGCGCGTCGCCGCCATCGGCTCGCAGGACATGGACGAGGCCACGTGGCTCCGGCTCGCCACTCGCGCGCAAGCCGCGCTCGACGACCCCACCCTCACCGGCGTCGTGATCACCCACGGCACCGACACGATGGAGGAGACGGCGTATTTCCTAAACCTCGTCCTCCGCACGGAAAAACCTGTCGTGCTCGTCGGCGCGATGCGCCCCGCCACCGCCATCAGTGCCGATGGCCCGATCAATCTCTACAACGCCATCGCCGTCGCCGCCCACGCCGACACGCGTGGCCGCGGCGTGCTCGTCGTCGCCAACGACGAAATCCACTTCGCCCGCGAGATCACCAAGACCGACACCACTCAGGTCGGCACCTTTCGCAGCGGCCACCACGGCCTCGCCGGGCTCGTTAACGCCGGCCGCCTGCACCTCTACGCGCCGCCCGTGCGCCGGCACACCGCGCAAAGCGAATTCGCACCTGGTGGCATGGGCGTCCCGCCCGTGCCACTTCCGCCACATCCTGCACTCCCGCGCGTCGACATCCTCTACGCCTACGCCGGCATGGGCCGCGATTTGATCGACGCGGCCGTGGGCGTCGGCGCTCGCGGCCTCGTGCTCGCCGGCGTCGGCGACGGCAACCTCAGCGCCGCCGCGCTCGCCGCCTGCGCGGAGGCGGCGCAGGCCGGCGTCGCGATCGTGCGCAGTTCGCGCACCGGCGGCGGCATCGTCGAGCGCAACATCGAGATCGACGACGACGCGCTTGGCTTCATCGCCGCCGACGAGCTCAACCCGCAAAAAGCCCGCGTGCTCCTGATGCTCGCGCTCACGCGCACGAGCGAGGTGCGGGCGTTGCAGCAGTTTTTCCTCTCCTATTGAACCACGCGCCATGACCGCCACGGCCTTTACCCTCCCCATTTGGTTCGATCTCGGGGCCACCTTCGCCTTCGCGCTGACCGGGGCGATCGCGGCGATTCGGCGCGGCTACGATATCGTCGGGGTGTTTTTCCTCGCGCTCGCGACCGGGCTCGGCGGCGGCTTGATCCGCGATGGCGTGTTTCTGCACGGCACCGGACCGACGCCGCTGCTCAGCGATTCGCGCTATGTGAGTCTCGTGGCGGGTGCGGCGCTCGTCGGCGTGCTCTTTCGCCGGCACGTGCTGCGCGCCCTGCGCTCCTTCGCCATCATCGACGCACTCGGGCTCGGGGCCTACGCGGCCTTCGGCACGCAGAAGGCGCTGCAGTCCGGACTCGCCGCGCCCGCTGCCGTGCTCGTCGGCGTGATCAACGCCGCCGGTGGCAGCCTCCTACGCGATGTCATCACGCGCGAGGAGCCGCTCGTGTTTCGGCCGGGG
The DNA here is from genome assembly GCA_031411015.1 of Opitutaceae bacterium. Taxonomy (GTDB): domain Bacteria; phylum Verrucomicrobiota; class Verrucomicrobiia; order Opitutales; family Opitutaceae; genus ER46. The sequence goes on from JANOAF010000253.1 coordinate 1,350, forward strand.
CAGTTCTACGTGCTCACGGCGCTCGCCGGCGCCGTCGCCTTTGTCCTGCTCACCGGAAAATTTTCCGTCGCGTCGACGCCCGCCGCGATTGCGGCGATCGCGGTGACGTTTATCTTTCGCGCCCTGACCATCATGTTCAACTGGCGCACGTCGCCCGCCGCGCAGATCGCGGACCGCGACTTGACGCCGTAGGCGGCGCGGCGCTCTGTCCTTCACCCCGCCTCGCCCATGATCCCGCTCACTCGCCGCCATTTTCTTCGCCACTCCGCCCTCGCCGCCGGAACTTCTTTGGCCGTGGGGCGCGGGCTGCGGCCCTCGACGTTTGCAGCGCCGACGGGATCGAACGACACGATCCGTCTCGGCCTGATCGGGCTCAACGGCAAGGGCGCGGCGCACCTGAAGAATCTCGTGAAGATGCCCGGGGTGCGGGTCGCCGCGCTCTGCGATATCGACCCGCGGGTGTTGGCGCGGGTCGCGGCCACGATGCCGGAAACGCAACTCGCGCCGTTTACGACCACCGATGCGCGCGCGGTGATCGCGCGGCCCGATATCGACGCGGTAATGATCGTGACGAGCAACCACTGGCACGCGCTGCTCACGGTGTGGGCGTGCCAGGCGGGGAAGGATGTTTACGTCGAGAAGCCGATGTCGCGCACCGTCTGGGAAGGCCGGAAGATGATCGAGGCCGCCGCGAAATACGGTCGCATCGTTCAGGTCGGCACGCACTACCGCTCCGAAACCGGCCTCGCCGAGGCCATCGAGTTTCTCCACGGCGGCGGGCTGGGAAAAATTAACCACATCCGCGCCATCGTCTACAATCTCCGCCCCTCGATCGGCCGGAAGCACGCCTGGTATCCCGACTGGCTGGACTACGATCGGTTCTGCGGCCCGACGCCCGTGCGCCCGCTCGACCGCGACAACCTCCACTACGACTGGCATTGGATGTGGGACACGGGCAACGGCGAGCTCGGCAACAACGGCGTGCACGTGCTCGACATCGCGCTTCGCATCGCGCGGCATGACGCCGCCCCACGCCGCATTCTTAGCTTCGGTGGCCGCTACGGTATCGACGACGCGGCGGAGACGCCCAACACGCACGTCGCGCTCTACGATTACCCGGAGATTCCGCTGCTCTTCGAGCACCGCGCGCTCCCGGCGAAACCCGGCGTCAACTTCATGGATCAACACGGTGGGCTGCGCGTGGGTGTGGTCGCACACTGCGAAGGCGGATCGTTCTCCGGCCTCATTGGCGGCACCGCCTACGATCGCGACGGCAAGGTGATCAAGAAATTCGTGGGCGACGGCGGCGGCGGCCACGTGAAAAACTTTTTCGACGCCGTGCGCTCGCGGCGCAAGGCCGACCTCGCCGCGCCCGTCGAGACTGGCCATGTCTCCGCTTCGCTCTGCCACTACGGCAACATCTCGTATCGCGTCGGCGCGTCCGCCCCGACCGGCAAAATCCACGAGGCACTCGGCGCATTTCCCGCCGCCGCGCAACTCCACCACGAGCTGCACACTCACCTGGGCGTGCACGGTATCGACCCCGCGCAACATCCCTTCCGCCTCGGCCCGTGGCTGCACCTCGACGCCACTGGCGATCAGATCGCGCGCCTTGGCGGTGCGGATGAGTCCGCGCTCGATCGCGCGCGGTATCTGCTCCGTGAAACCCAGCGTCCGCCCTACGTGATTCCGGAGAAGGTGTGAGCCAGCTTTTGCCTGTCAGTGCGGGCAGCGCTCCGCCGAGGCAAACCAGCTGGATCGCGACGAGTGCGGCAGCCTCGGCGGGCACGGCGCGGAATGCGCCTCGCGATGACCGAAATTGAAATGCAACGAAGCCGTGGCTCCCCAGTCGGAAGAAAACGCCCGGTCGCGTCTCTTACCTGCATGCCACGCCTTCTTGCCGTTCTCTTCGCTTTCACCGCCGTTGCCGTTGTCGTGCCCGCACCCGGCGCCGATTTCACGTTTCAAAGCGGGCCCGCACCGGTCGTGCTCATCGAACTCTACACGAGCGAGGGCTGCAGTAGTTGCCCGCCCGCCGAGAAATGGCTGAACGAATTGCGGGAGGACGCAGGCCTCTGGAAGCGTTTCGTGCCCGTCGCCTTTCACGTCAACTACTGGGACCGCCTCGGCTGGAAGGACGCGCTGGCGGCGCCGGCCTTCACGGCGCGCGAACACGCCTATGCCGAGGCATGGCGCGCGTCGTCGGTCTACACGCCCTGTTTTGTGCGCAACGGCGAAGAGTGGCGGCCGAGCGGTGCCGCCTCCGCGGGCGGCGGCACCGGCAATGCCGGCACGCTGACCTTGCGCTGGCGCGCAGGCGACAACACGGGCGAGGTCGACTACACACCCGCGACGACGGCGAAAGCTGATTTTGAAATCTCCGTCGCACTGCTCGGCGGTGGCATCGTGAACGACGTGCGCCGCGGCGAAAATTCCGGCCGCACCCTGCGCCACGAGTTCGTCGCGCTGCGGCTCGAGAAGGCCGCGCTCACCGCCGGCGACGCCGGTGCCCGCACTGCGACCGTCACGCTCGCTCCGCGCACCGATCTCAAAGCGCCGCGGCGCGCGCTCGCGGCGTGGGTCACGCGCCGCGGATCGCTCACGCCCGTGCAGGCGGTCGGCGGCTGGATCGAGTAGGTCGAGCGCGTTGACTCAACGCGCTTTCACGAGTGGCCAACGCCACCCGAGCGAGCGTCTTGAGGTCAAGCCGCTCCACCTGCCCTCAGTTCTCCGCGGAGAACGCCGTCTGCGGGCGCGGCAGATCGAGCTCCTTGATCCAGATGTTGCGGTAGCGCACATCGTGGCCCTCGCACTGAAGCTTAAGGCCGCCGGGGACATCGGTGATGCCCTTGCCGCCTTCGTTGCCGCCGTCGATCCCGGAATTCGCGCCGCCCCAGACCTGGGAGATCTCTTGGTTGGCGTGAATCTTCACGCCGTTGAAGAACATCGTGACGCGCGCTTTTTCCGCAAGCTTGCCATCCTTGAAACGCGCGGCGCGGAACTGGATGTCGTAGCTGTTCCACTGGCGCAGGCCCTTGTAGAGAAAGTAGGGCGACTCGGTTTCGTTGATCACGGCACCCATGCCGTGCTTCGTGGCGTCGCCGTCCTGGATTTGGATTTCGTAGCGGTTCTGCAGATAGACGCCGCTGTTGCCACCAGGATTCATCACGAGGAATTCCACGTGCAGGCGGAAATCACGGTAGGCCTTTTTCGTGACGATGTCGGCCACGCCAAACTTCCCCTTGCCCACCGCAGGGTCGTCCGTCTGCAGCGCCGTGGCGCCGCGCGCCAAAGGATCATCGACGATCTTCCACTTGATCGGGAGTGCCGAGCCGAAGCGCGGGCCGGCCCAGTAAGTCCACTTCGCGTCGAGTAGCTCGCGCGTGCCGTCGAAAAGAATTTCGGCCCCGGCGAGCGGCTTGGCGCCGACGCCGACATCGGCGTGCAGGGAAGCGGCCGCGAAGGAAAAGCCCAAGGCGAAGAGGAGACGAGGAGTGAGGGAGCGCATGCTGGAAACGGGGTGGGGGTGGACAAAACCGAACCCGCACGATGCCGATCGCACGCAACGCTTCGAGCTTTTGTTCACGCCCCCGATCGCGCAGCGTCACGCCACCCCATGAACACGCGCCGCGAATTTCTCCGCACCACCGGTGCCGCCGCTGCCTCGCTGGCCCTCGCGCCCCGTTCCGCGGGCGCCGCGGCGCCCGCGCCCGCCTTCTCGTTCGTGCTGCTCGGCGATCTGCACCATGACGCGCTCGCGCACCACGACATGGCGTGGGTGGAAAAGGAAAAGCCCAACGACATCACGCAGATCAAGAATTACTCGCGCATCACCGCCGAGGTGACGCCCCAGCTCTTCGCCACGGTGCGGGAGACAATTGCCGAGCTGAACCGCACGCCCGCGACGCGCGTGGCGTTCGTGCTGCAGGCGGGCGATCTTGTGGAAGGGTTGTGTGGCAGCGAGGAGCTCTCGGTCACGCAAAACACCGCGGCGCTCGCCGCGATTCGCGCCGCGGAGTTCGGCGTGCCGCTGCTGTTCACGAAAGGAAACCACGACGTGACCGGGCCCGGCTCCGTCGCCGCGTTCGCGACGGTGTTTCACCCCTTCCTCTCGGCGGAAGCGCGCCGTGTCATGCGTGGCGCGGCGCCAGTGACGAGTGGCAGCTACACGGTGGAGTGCGGCAACGCCCAGTTCGCTTTCTTCGACGCCTATGAAGCCGCCAAAAGCTTGGAGTGGTTCGAGGCCGTGGCGGCGCGCCGCACCGCGGAGCATTTCTTTGCCATCGTCCATCCGCCGGTCGTGCCCTACGGAGCGCGTTCGACGTGGCACATTTTCTCCAGCGAGCGCGAGCGCGCCCGCCGCGATAAATTCCTCGCGCTCCTCGGTGACCAGCGCGCGCTCGTGCTCGGCGGGCACATCCACCGCTACAACACTCTCTCGCGCACGGCCGGCCGCGGCCGCTTCGCGCAGTTCGCCCTCAGCAGCGTGCTCAACGCACCCACGGCGAAACCAAAAGACCTCCTCGACGGCGCCGCCGCTTACACGCCCGATCAGATTTCAGTGGAGCCCAACTTTTCGCCGGCCAACGCCGCCGAGCGTCGCGCCGTCTACGAGGCCGAGCGCGCGCACGTGCGCGACTTCGCCTACGGCGACTTGCCGGGCTACGCGGTCGTGACGGTCGAGGGTCCGCGCGTGTCGGCGAAAATGTTTTCCGGCGCGACGCGCGAACTCTGGCGCACCGTCGATCTCACTGCGCTGGCGAAAACGTAGCCACTCCCGTCGCGCCCGGCTTGGCGCTCATCAGCTTGGCACGACGGCGCCGCCGATGCAGACGCGCTGGACGCGCAATTCCGGGTCGAGCACCAGCACATCGGCGCGGCGGCCGGGTTGCAGGCTGCCGATTTCTCCCGCCATGCCCACGCGCTCGGCCGGAGTCAGGCTGCCCATGCGCACGGCATGGACGACGCCGGCACTCGTCGCTGCGTGCATCGTGCGCACCATGGTGTCCATCCCCACGACCGCGCTGGCCAGTCCGCCGCCCGGCTGAAAGCCGACGCGCCCATCGCTTTCAAACCACTCGCCGTCTTCGTCCGGTCCAAATCGGTAGCGCCCGGGCGGCAGGTCGAGAGCGCGGTTCGCGTCCGTGACGAGACAGAGCCGACCCGGACCTTTCATGACGAATGCGAACTCGAGCAGCTCGGGTGCGAGGTGGCACCCATCCGCGATGACTTCGGTGCTCATCTCCGCATGCGCCAGGACGAATTGTTCCATGCTGCCCTGAGACGGCGTGCCGAGCCGCGCGCGGACGCTCGGCACCGAACTCATCGCACACCAGAAGTGATCGACGTGGCGCATGCCGGCGCGAAACGCCCGCGCCATTTCCGCCCAGCTCGCGTTGGAATGACCACACGTGACAAAGCACCCCCGGCGCGCGGCCTCGCGGAAAAATGCCTCGGCGCCGGGCAACTCGGCCGCGCATGTCGCCACCCGAATAATGCCACGGTCAAAATGCTCCAAATATTCCCGCGGATCCGGGTCGCGGCGGCCACTCTGCAAATGACACCCGACCTTGTCTTCCGCAAAATACGGCCCGTAGAAGTGAACGCCCGCGATTCTGGCGCCATTGTCCGGCCGCCACTCGCGTTGCGCGATTTGGCAGGCCTGCAACATCGCGGTGATTTGCGCCCGCGAACCGGTGGTCGTCGTGGGGAAAATGGAAGTGGTGCCGTGCCGGGCATGGGCGCGTGTCGCGGTGATGACGGCCTCGGGCGTGCCATCCATGAAATCCGCCCCCGCCCCTCCATGCACGTGAATGTCCACATATCCGGGCGCGATGAATCCGCCGCCCGCGTCAACGCGGGCGGCGTCCGGCGGAATCGCAATCTCCGCGGCGGGGCCGACACGGTCGATCACGCCATTGCGGCAGACGACCACCCCGTTTTCCAACAGCCGATCCGGGAGGATGATGGTGCCGGTAAACGCAAGCGGCGGATTGGGACGGGGCATGAGGAGAAATCAGATTTCCGCGGCGAACCACCGCGGAGGCATCGATCCGCTCAGAATAGATCATCAGGCTCAAACGTTAATTTCCAGCCGGAGCAGCACACCTTTAACGACGCCGCAATCGCACCAAGACCCTTGAGCCTTCACTTTCAAAGCTGCGAACGAATGCATCTCATACCTTGCCGTTCGCTCCCGTCACCGGTTGGTTACCAACGATACCTCCGACCCCATCCCCGCCATGTCCACCCCGTCCTTTTGCACGTCAGCAGCGTGCTCGCCTCGCTATTGCTCGCCCTCCCCGCGTTCGCCCAATCCCCCGGCACGCTCACCGGCACCGTCACCAACATCGCCACCGGCCATAGCCTCGAAGGCGCCGAGGTCACGCTCGCGCGAGGCTAGGGTTGCGCCCTACGCGCGTCGCCGGCGGCGGCGTCAAAGCTGCGCACTTACACCGAAGAAAACCTGCGGTGACATCAGCTTCATGTCGTTCGGGCGCCCGCCACAGAACTCCAACACGCGGTCGGGCTCGTTGAGGACGTTAACCACGTCCAGATAGAAATCGTATCGCGTGTATGCTGATGTGATCAACGTCTTCAACCCGCCAACGAACGACCAATACACCTAAATCCCCGATCGGAAGACGCGCAACGACGACTACACGACCGTGATCAAGCTCGGTGTGAGCGAGAGCTTCTAGGGCACCCGCCGTTGACGCCGCCGCGACGTGAGCCAAACTTCGGACACCCCAACCCCATGAATCTCCGCCGCCTGTTTTCGCCGTTCCGCCATTGGCTCGTCGTGTTCGGCTTTCTAATTTTCGGTCTCAGTGCCGGGCTTCACGCCCAAACCCCCGCGACCGGCACCATTAGCGGACGTGTGTTTGAAATCGCCACGGGCAAATCCCTCCAAGGCGCCATCGTGCGCGCCACCGGCACGACGGCCGCCGACATCACCGATGCCGACGGCCGATATCATCTCTCCGGCGTGCCTGCGGGCATCCACACAGTCGAGGTCGAATACGTCGGTCTCGATCCGCTGCGCCAGCCGGTGAACGTCAGTGCCAGCGGCCACACGACGCTCGACGCCGGGCTGAAGAGCGAGGTGTTGCGCATGGCGGCCTTCGAGATCGCCGAGGCCGCGCGCGGCCAGGCCCTCGCGATCAACCAGCAGAAGACGGCGCGCGGCATCGTGAACATCGTCTCCGAGGAAACCTTCGGCGCGATGAACGAGGGCAACATCGGCTACGCGCTCCAGCGGCTGCCCGGTCTGTCGGTCAACGAAAGCGAGGACGGCGCGCCCGAGGGCGTGAACATCCGCGGCCTTCCCGCCGAGTTCAACTCGTTCCAAATTGACGGCAACCGCATTGCCCGCGGTGGCTTCAATTCGCGCAATCTGGTCGCCGACGGCGTCGCCAACATCGAGGTGATCAAGGCCGCGAC
>JANOAF010000254.1:0-24944 GCA_031411015.1 Opitutaceae bacterium
CCCGGTGCCCGCACCCAACTCTTCGGTGCGGAATCGACCGATGGCGGCGCGACGTGGAGCGCCAACCGCCTCGTCTATCGCGCGCCCGCCGGCCAGACGGTATGCGAATGCTGCCACCCCTCCGCGATTTTCAACGCCCGCGGCGATCTTACCGTGATGTGGCGCAACGGCCTCGACGGCACCCGCGACATGTGGAGCGCCATGCGCCCTTCCGGCACCGCCGACTTCAACCCCGCCGCCAAACTCGGCAACGGCACGTGGTTGCTCAAGGCCTGCCCGATGGACGGCGGCGCGATTTTTAACGACCGCAACCACACTGCGTCGGTGTGGCAGCGCGACGGCTCGGTGTATTTCTGCCTGGAAGACGGCGTCGAGCAACTCCTCGGCAAAGGCACGCAACCGGTCGCGCTCGCGACCGCGCAACGATCAGTCGCCGTCTGGCAACAGGGCGCGGACTTGGTCGTCACGTCGCTGCGCCGGCCCGCGCCGGCAGCACCGCCGGTGTTCGCCCGCGGCGCCCGTTTTCCCTCGCTCGTGGCAATTCCCGGCACCGACCGCGTGCTCGTCGCCTACGAACGCGGCGCAAACACGGTCGTCGATTCTCGCTGATTCACCAAGGGGCAACCTCCCCCTCGGGGGCGCTGACTCCAGGGCGCTCCATGATCACGGCTGGCTTTGTAAGATTCGCGCGCGGACTCCGTCTGCCTGAGTGAATCCAACATGAAAACAAAACGCCTCCTGTTCATTACCCTCCTCGCTCTCGCTGCGTCATTCGCCGCCGCGCAGTCGACCGCTCCCCTCACTCCGCCGGCCGCCGCCACCAAACCCACCGGCAACGGCCCGGCCAAATCCTACTCGCTCAAGGTCTGCCTCGTCACCGACAACGATCTCGGCTCGATGGGCGATGAGGTCTCGATCGTCTACCAAGGCCAGACCATCAAATTCTGCTACAACCCCTGCGAAAAGAAATTCCTCCGCGCCCCGGAAAAATACCTCGCAAAACTCGCGGCCCAGGAATCGGCGAAAAAATAGCCGCCCGCCGCTCCTTCCACCCACTCGAGCATCCCTGACTTCGGCCGCCATTCATCCATGTCCTCGCTCAATCTGAAATTCCCGCCGCTCGCAGTCTTGGCTCTCGCCGCCGGGTTCATGTGGCTTGGCGCGCGGACCACGCCTTCGGCGAACATCCCGTTGCCCGCCCGCAACGCCCTTTTCCTCGGTCTGGCCGCCGTCGGAGTCGGCATCGCCGTCGCCGGTGTCGTCTCGTTTCGGCGGGCGAGGACCACCGTCAATCCCCTCAAGCCGGATTCCGCCACCGCCCTCGTGACGTCCGGCATCTATCGGCTGACCCGCAACCCGATGTATCTCGGCGCGCTGATCTTGCTGCTGGGGTGGGCCGTGTTTCTGGCTAACGCCGTCGCGTTGATCCTCGTCTCCACGTTCGTCCTTTACCTGAACCGTTTCCAAATCGGGCCCGAAGAAAAGGCGCTCTCCACCCTGTTTGGGTCGGAGTTCAACGCTTACCGCGCCAAGGTGCGTCGCTGGTTCTGATCGCCGGCCCGCTCAGTCGACCGTCCTGTCATCGACGCCATTCCATCCCCTCCCTCATGGCTTTCCTCATCGGTGTGATTTTGGCGCTGGCCGTGGCACTCTTTGCCAGCGTCGTCGGCCTCGACCGCGAACGCTCGTTTTATGCGACGGTGCTGATTGTCATTGGGTCGCTCTACGGCCTGTTTGCCGCGATCGGCGGAGTCGAATCGACGTCGCTCGCGGAGTGGGTCTTCGTCGCGGCGTTCGTCAGCCTCGCGGTCGTCGGCTTCAAATTCAGCCCGTGGTTTCTCGTCGCGGGTCTGGCGGCCCACGGGGTATTCGATTTCTTCCATCCCCACGTCATCGCCAACCCCGGCGTGCCGGTATGGTGGCCGGATTTCTGCGCCGCCTACGATCTGACCGCGGCCGCCTATCTGGCCTGGCTCATCCGGCGCCGGCGCACGCCGACGACGGAGCCGTGATCTCAGGCACGGTGGCCGCGCGCCGGAGGGCTTTACGCGCGGCGAAACGCGGTTACGGTTGGCCGCATGTCGCAGCCCAGCTCGCCCGACGTCGCGTCCGCGCTGCTCGCTCACCGCAGCGCGTTCAAGGCCTTCCTTGTCTCGCGCGTTGGCAACGAGGCCGACGCCGACGATCTGCTCCAAAACGGACTCATCAAGGCCCTCCAGCGCGCCGACGAACTGAAAGACGGCGAGAAAAGCGTCGCGTGGTTCTACCAGATTCTCCGCCACACCATCATCGACCACGCCCGCAGCCGTGGCGCCGCGCGCAAGCGCGACGACGCGTGGGCGATCGATACGATCACCCTCGCCGACGATGCGGACGCCGAGCGCACGCTCTGCGGCTGTTTCGAAAGCCTCCTCCCTTCGCTCAAGCCTGCGCACGCGGAGCTGCTCCGCCGCGTGGATCTCCAGGGCCAGTCGGTCTCCGCCACGGCTGCGGCTCTCGGCCTCACGGCCAACAATGCCAGCGTCACGCTGCACCGTGCCCGCGCGGAATTGCGGAAAAAACTCCAGGAATTCTGCGGCTCCTGCGCCGGCGGCGCGTGCCTCGACTGCGATTGCGCGTAGGTGTTCACCTGAGGCGGGGACGTCATCTTTACGTGTCCCAAGCCAGTCCGCCTATCCAGAGCCTGTAAGATTTTCTGAACGGCTCCGTCCTTGATCACCTACTATGAAGCACCACTCCCCCGATCATGACGCCCGTCACGCTCACCACCACTGTCAACATGACGCGGCGCATCCCGAGGTGAAGCCGCCGGCCGCCGCGAAATACTTCTGCCCGATGTGCGCAGGCGTCGTCTCAGACAAACCCGGTGCCTGTCCAAAATGCGGCATGGCGCTCGAGCGCGATCCCGCGGCCGTCGCGGCGACGCGCGGCCCAACGATCTACACGTGCCCGATGCACCCGGAGATCGAGCAGGATCATCCGGGCAACTGCCCCATCTGCGGCATGGCACTCGAACCCAAGGGCGCGCCTTCCGACCACGAAGATAATCACGAGCTGCACGACATGACGCGGCGCTTCTGGATCGGGCTCGGGCTCGCCGCGCCCGTCCTCGTGCTCGCGATGGGCGAGATGTTCCTGCACGGCGTCATCACGCCAATCGCTTCGCAGTGGATTCAGTTCGCTCTGAGCACGCCGGTGGTCTGGTGGGCGGGTTGGCCGCTCCTCGTGCGCGGCTGGAACTCCGTCCGAACGTGGAATCTAAACATGTTCACGCTGATCGCGATCGGCGTCGGCACGGCGTGGAGCTACAGCGTCGCGGCATTTTTTCTACGCGATAAATTTCCCGCGTCCTACGTCCAGCATGGCGCGGTGCCGGTGTATTTCGAGGCGGCGGCCGTCATCACCGTGCTCGTCCTCCTCGGGCAGGTGCTGGAACTCCGCGCGCGCAGCCGCACCGGCCTCGCGTTGAAATCGCTGCTCGACCAGGCCCCTAAGACGGCCCGCCGCGTGCGCGGTGGAAGCGAGGAAGAAATCCCCGCCGACGACGTGCAGGTCGGCGACATCCTCCGCGTGCGCCCCGGTGAAAAAGCACCGGTGGACGGCGTCATCACCGAGGGCCACAGCTCCCTCGACGAGTCGATGGTCACCGGCGAATCACTGCCCATGGAAAAAAGCGCCCACGATAAGATCACCGGCGGAACGATCAACGGCACGGGCAGTTTTCTCCTGCGCGCCGAACGCGTCGGCGCCGACACCGTGCTCTCGCAGATCGTCCACCTCGTCGCCGAGGCGCAGCGCAGCCGGGCGCCGATTCAACGCCTCGCCGACAAAGTCGCGGCGATTTTCACGCCGGCCGTGCTGGCCGTCGCGGCGCTCACGTTTGTCGCGTGGGCTATCTTCGGGCCGGAGCCACGGTATCTTCACGGCATGGTGAACGCCATCGCCGTGCTCATCATCGCGTGCCCCTGCGCGCTCGGACTCGCCACGCCGATCTCCATCATGGTCGCCGTCGGTCGCGGCGCGCAGGCCGGCGTGCTCGTGAAAAACGCCGCCGCCCTCGAAACCCTCGGCAAAATCACCACGGTGATCGTGGACAAGACCGGCACGCTGACTGAGGGCAAACCGCAGGTCGTCAGTATTTGGAGCGGTGCCGGTGGCAACGAAACCGAGACGCTGGCGCTCGCCGCATCGCTCGAAAACCGGAGCGAGCATCCGCTGGCCCGCGCGGTCACCAAAGCCGCCGAGGCGCGAACCATCGCCCTGCGCGACGTCGCCAACTTCGAATCCATTCCCGGCCGCGGCGTCTCCGGGCTGATCAGCGGACAAACGATCCGCATCGGCAAAGAGGACTGGCTCGCCGCGAGTGGCATTGGTGTTTCCACCGAATGGAACGCCGAGGCCACGAAACTCCGCACCCAGGGCCAGACCGTGATTTTCGTCGCCAGCAACGACCGGATGCTCGCGCTCATCGGCGTCGCCGATCCCATCAAGGCCACGACGCCGAAAGCCATCGAGGCACTTCACCGTTTCGGCATCCGGGTGATCATGGCGACCGGCGACAACGCCCAGACGGCCGCAGTCGTCGCCAAAAAACTCGCCATCGACGAGGTGCAGGCGGGCGTCGAGCCGAAGGCCAAGCGCGAACTCGTGCTCGCGTTGAAAGCCAAGGGCGAGCGCGTCGCGATGGCCGGCGATGGCGTGAACGACGCACCCGCGCTGGCCGAGGCCGATGTCGGCATCGCGATGGGCACCGGCACCGACGTCGCCATCGAAAGCGCCGGGCTCACGCTCCTGAAAGGCGATTTGCAGGGGCTCGTGCGCGCCGTGCATCTGAGTCGCGCGACCATGAAAAACATCCGGCAAAATCTTTTCTTCGCCTTTTTCTACAACGCGCTCGGCGTGCCAATCGCCGCCGGCGTCCTCTATCCTTTTTTCGGCCTCCTCCTGAATCCGATGCTCGCCGGCGCCGCGATGAGCCTGAGTTCCGTCAGCGTCATCCTGAACGCCCTGCGCCTGCGCAAGGCGCGGCTGTAACTCTGTTTGCTTCCATCGGCGGCACTCACCTGACTGACCCCATGAAACCCCCGCTGCTCTTCCTCGCGCTTACGGCCCTCGCTCTCGCCCCGCTCTTCGCCGCCGATGATCTCGGCACGCTTATTTTTCAGGACGACTTCACGCGCACCGAATCGCAGGAGAAAACCGACGAGCCCGGCAACGGCTGGGGCACCAACAGCAAGGCCCGCGCAAAGGGCAACAAGCAGGTCGATCTCCGTGACGGCGCGATGTATATCTTCATCTCCGCCGAAGCCGATCACGGCGTGTCCGTCACCCACCCCGCCGAATTCACCGACGGCGCCGTCGCCCTCCGCTTCAAACTCGACGATCCCCGCGACAGCCTCGGCCTCGATTTCGCCGACGCCGCCCGTAAAGACGTCCACGCGGGCCATCTCTTCGCCGCGCGCGTCAGCCCGAAACAGGTCCTCCTTCAGGATCTCGCCACGGGCAACATGCGGCTCGACATCCAGAGCGCGCGCCAGGCGAAGCAAAAACTCACCGCCGACCAACAGCAGGCGCTCGTCGGCAAAGAGAAAAAAATCCCCGCCACGCTCGCCGTCGGCGAATGGCACGACCTCCTCGTGAAAATCTCCGGCGACGAACTCGCCGTCACCGTCGACGGCCAACTCATGGGCACGCTCAAATCCCCCGGCCTCGCGCATCCGACGAAAAAGCTGCTCCGCCTCGCCGTCCCCCGCAACGCCTTCGTCGACGATGTGAAGTTCTGGCGGAAGAGCTGATCGATTGCGGTAATACCAACGGCTGTTGGACTCGGGCTGTCATTGCGAGGAGCGGAGCGATGAAGCAATCCAGCTAGATCGCCCCTGCGCGCTGCGCGCACCTCGCGATGACAAAAGTCTGAAACATACGAGCCGTTGGTATTACTTCGCTCGCGCCGTCGCCACACCCTGCGTCGCCGCCAGTGCCGTTCGCACCTCCGCCATCAGTTTCTTCACCTCGGCGCGGGCATCGTAGTCTTTTCGCCCCATCGAGAGCGTCTCGATTGGGATGTAACCGCGGTAGCCCGACTGGCGGATGATCGTGATCAGTTTTTTCATGTCCACACGCGGTGAATTGACGGTGCTCCGCGTCGTTTCCTTGATCTGCCAGTTCACCGCGTAGGGCGCCATCACCGCGATGTCGGCATAGGGATCGTCCGTGAGATACTTGCCGGTATCAACGAGCGCCGCGCAATACTCGTGGTCCACTCGCTTCAAAAGACTCAGATGCTCCGCGCCCGTGTTGATGAAGTCGCCGTGATTTTGCACCGCCACCATCACCCCAAACTTGCGCCCGTGTTCAGCCGCTTCGCGCAATGAGTCCGCCATCCATGTCTCCACCTTTTCGCGCGGGGCGTTGCCCGCGGCTTGTTGCCAATTTTTGAATGGCGACTGCGAGTCCGCAAACGCGCGGACCGTCGGCGCGCCGATCTTTGCCGCGACCTCGATCCAGTCTTTCAGTCGCTGCACACCCTCGGCTCGCACCGCCGGGGCGGCCGCCGTGAAGTCATTGCGCACGCCCGTGCCGCTGATCGCGAGGCCGAGCCCGAACGCATGGCGCTTGAGGCGGAAAAGGTAACTGTCCTCCGGCGCCTTGGGATAGCCCGGGAAAAAATATCCGGTGAGATCCACGGCATCGTAACCTTCCTCGGCGCAAAAATCGCAGACCTCAAACAGGCTCATGCCTTTCGTCGAATCTTTCAGGTTGGCATTGAGCAGTTCGAGAAACGAGTAGGCGTTGAGCGAGGTGCGCAGGTGCGATCCGCCTTTGCGAGCAATGGGAGAATACGCCGCCCAAGCGGTTGCGGCTGGAAAACTCGCGGCGGCGGCGAAAGGCAGCAGCGCGGCACGTTGCAAAAACGAACGGCGGGAAACGGGAAGGCTCATGAGGTTTCGAGGACTGCTCAAAAATTATATTTGGCCGAGAGCGTGTAGTTGCGCGGAATGAGGTAGGAGTAATTGCCCGGGACGGTCACCCGCGCCGGAGATGAGATGTCGGTGCGGGGACGGAGGTTCGTGGCGTTGGTGCCGATCACGCCGCCATTGCTGCCGTAGAGCGGCGTGCGGCGGTTGAAGAGATTGTCCACGTTGAGATCGAGCTGCAGACTCCGGCCTTCCTTCAGCTTAAAAGTGTAGGAAGCGCTCGCGACGCCCTTGTAATAGGAGGGCGCGTAAACGGAATCGCCGGGCCCGACCGTGGGGTCGTCGATCGCGGTCGCGGGATTCGCCGGGTTTACGATCGTGTCGCTCCCTTTGTAGCCGACGACTTGGCCGCTGCGGTAGTTAACACCCGCGCCGACGCGCACGCCTTTGAGCGCGCCGCCTTGAAAGCGGTAGTCGGTGGCGAGATTGCCCACCCACTTGCTGTTACCGTTCGTCTCCTGCGGAACTTGCGACGTCGTGTTGGGAATGACGGTGTCGATGAGGCTGTTCCAGCCGTTCACCGCCGCCTGCACGCGTGACTGGTTGATTTTCGTCGGATCGTTGAGCGCAGGATTGATCAGGGCGCGGTTGCTCGCATCGATCAGGATGCCGGCGTCGGCAAGAATTTGACGCGACACGGCGTCCTGGCTTTTGAAATAGGCGATGATGTCGGGATACTGGTCGCGCACGCGGGCCTTGGTGTGGCCGGCGTTGAGGACGGTGCGCCAGGCGCGGGTGAAGTTGGCCGTGAGCTCGAACTCGTAACCCTTCGTTTCTGACGTGACGGTGGAATAAACATTTTGCGGGAAGCGCGCGACGTTCCGCGCATTGCGGCCGACCGGACTGAGGTCGCCGACGACCGGCGCGTCCGAGATGGCGTTGTAGGCCCCATTGAAACCGCCGGGCGAGAGCACGGCGGTGCCGGCCTGGAAGGAGTCAAACGCGCCGACACTGAGCGACATCCTCCCGTTCGGGAGTGTGACGCGGAAACCGTAGTCTTTGCCGCGCGAACTGGTCGGAGGCACGAGGGTGCCGTCGGCTTTCTGACTGGGGGCGGTGAGACTGAAGGTCTCCGCGACGTTGCCATAGACGCCGAGCCACCGCGTGACGTTCACGACGGCGCCGGTGGTAAACGTGTTGATGTTCGGGGAGAGCGCGGGGGAATCGTAGTCGTCGCGGAAACGGTCGTTGGCGTATTGGGCCTGCGGGATATTCGCCCCGTTGACATTGGAACGGGGTCGCACGTCGGCGGTTTGCACGGGACCGGTGGCGACGCCAGCGGCGTTCTTCGGCGTGTATTGGAGTTTGAAATAATCGGCCGGGGCATCGCGCCGGAACGTGAGCGTCGTGCCATCCCAGCCAGCGGGATTGTCGCCGGGCGCGACGACGCGCTTGTCGCCGATGACCGCAAAGTCGCGGCGGAAGGCCCCGATAAGCACGAGACTATTCTTGAAGAGGTCGAGATTGCCCGCGCCTTGGAGAAATTTGTATTTCCGCAGGCTGTTGCGGTTATTGTCCTCGCGCCGGGTGTCATACATCCACGCCGGCGTGACGGTCTCGTTGTTGCCGGTCACCGGATCGACGATCTTCACCGGGGCGGTCGAAGGCGTGTAAGTGCGGTTCGGCTGATCCATGTAGAAGCGCGTGTAGAGACCGTATTCGCTATACTCCAAGTTATCGACCCAGCTGCGGGCGTCGGGCGCGCGGCTCTTGAGCGGGAGGAGAAGCGTGAGCGCGCGGGATCTCGTTTTCTGCTCGGTGAGACCGGCCATGCCGCTGAACTGGAGCTTACCTACGCGCGTGTCGCGGATGTAGACGGCCTGCGCCCGGATATTCTTTAGGTCATTGGTGCGGAGATTCTGATACTCCATGAACTCCATGAACGCGTGCTTGAAGTTCGGGTTCGCGCCCCCGCCGGGAAGCGTCGAATCAATGTCGATGTAGATGTCCTGGCCGCCGCGACGAGCGAGGCCAGTCTGACCGTTCACGTCGCTGCGATTCACATCGCCGGCCAGTTCTAAAAACAGGTGGTCGCCGAGCTTGTAGTTGATGGTGAGCGCGAGGTCCTGGCCCAGTTCGGTGAACGACGGGCGCTTATTGCTCCAAACGCTTGTCGTCGCACGCTCCGGCACCCGGAAGAACGTCGAGCCGGCCAGGGCGCGCGCATAACGGCCGGAGGGCACGCCGAAGTTGTCGTCGATCATCGCCTGATTGTTGATCGTGAAACCGGGCGTGATGATCGGCACGCCATTGATTTGGTTGGTGAGCGTGAGCGTCGAATTCTGCGCCGCGCCCTTGGTCACGTAACGGTTTTCAAAATTGAGCACGTTGCCGCCGAAGGAATCGTGGCGGACGAAGCGCGGACCGGAGCGCACGATGCCGGCGGCGGCAATCTGGGCGTTGGTGGGGAGCGTCGTCGGGATCGCGCTAAAGGTGGTGACGCCGTCCCACGCGGAGATCCGGTCGCGCAACGACGTTGTCCCGCGCAGTTCGCGGCTCTTGCCGTATTCGCCCTCGGCCCGAATGGAGAGGCGCGGGGTAGGTTTGAAAGTCGCAGCCAGATGCGCGCCGTAACGATCCTTCCACTCGTTGTCGCGCCACGTGTCGGATTGATCCCAGACGACGTTCGCGCGCACCGCGAACTGCTGGTTGAGGGCTTGGTTCACATCGCCGGTGAATCGATAGCGATTGTAGCTTCCGATCTGGAGCCGCGCGTTTTGAAAACTTTTCGAGGGGTCGGCCTGCTTGGTCACGGAGTTCACGGTGCCGCCCACGCCGCCGGCGCCGTAGAGCACGGCATTCGGCCCGCGGCCGTAATCCACGCGGTCGAGATTGTAGCTGTCGGCCGTCGTGATGTAGGGGAAAAAATTCCGCGTCGGCACACCGGTCGAGACGCCACGGGTGCGGAGGCCGCCGTTGGCGACGGAGGTGCCGAAGGCGCGGTTGGTGCCGTCGGCATCGACGACGGTGCTGTTGACCGACCACTGCGTGGCTTCGGCGACATCCGTGAGATTGAAGGCCTCCAAGAATTCCGCGGTGACGACCGAGTAGGCCACCGGCGTGTCCTTCAGCGCGGTCGCGATGCGTCCGCCGGCGAGCGAACTGGCGGCGACGAAGCCGACGTCCTTCTCCGCGCTTACGGTAAACGGCGTGAGCGTGATTTTTTCGTCATCAGAAACACGAGGCGCGCTGGGCGCCGTCTGGGCATGGAGTCCGCCCATGCGGAGAGCGAGAGCAGCCGCGATCGCGGACGCGACCACGTGGAGGCGAAGGGGTGAATTGTCCGGGGCGCAGGTCATGGGGAAGTGGGAACGAGTTGGGAAAATCGGATCAGACATACCGACAACTTAGCCGGCGCGGCACGCGTGCACCGGGAAATGCAACGTGGCCACACGGTCGGTTAATCTAAAACAGGGGGAAGTAACTTCAGGACGTAAGAGTCCGTCGCGCCCGGCCTCTGGCAACAGTTTTTCCCAAAAACCGTGCCGTAGTGATCTCCTCCGTCGCGCGGTAGCGACTCAGTCTAGTTTTTTACGGGCCTTGCGAGGCGCGCAGCGCCGAAGCAATCCAGCGGGATTGCCACGCCCGGCTTCGCCGGGATCGCCATGACAATTCAAATTGAGGCACGACCTGGCGCGCTGAGCCGTTGCACCCACGTTTGGCTCCGCCACGCTGGCGCGATGAACTGGCTCCACTGGTCGCTGCTCTCGGCTTTGTTCGCCGGACTCACCGCCATCCTCGCGAAGATCGGCATCGCCGGCGTCGATTCGAATCTCGCGACCGCCGTGCGCACGACGGTCGTGCTCGGGTTCGCGTGGGCCATCGTGCCGCTCACGTCGTCCTACTCCGCCGTATTCACGCTCTCGCGCCGCACGCTCTTGTTTCTCGCTCTCTCTGGCCTCGCGACCGGGCTCTCGTGGCTCTGCTACTTCCGCGCGCTGCAAATCGGCGAAGCCTCCAAGGTCGCGCCGATCGACAAACTCAGCGTCATCTTTGTGCTCGTGTTCGCCGCGCTGTTTCTCGGCGAGGCGCTCACGACCAAAACGATCCTCGGCGGCGCCTTGATCGCGGCGGGTGCTGTGGTGCTCGCGCTGAAATAAAAAATGCTCGGCTGCTTGGTGTAGGCGGGTTGTCCTCACCCCGCACGATACCGGATGCGTAGGCGCAAAGCTGCGGGGTGAGGGCACCCCGCCTACATCCTCATATTTAGAATCGCCGCGTCGCGCTCACGCGCCACGTCCGCGGCTCGGCCGGGTGAAAGTGGATGTCGTCCACGCCCGCTGCCGGCTCGCCGCGCAGCCGCGACGCATACGCGTAGGCGATGTCGTAGTCGGCGCGATCGAGGGCGTTGAGCACATCGAGCGACACTTCCCAATTTTTCGCCCGCCAGCCGAGCCGGAGATTCACCGTGGTCGAGGACGGCGCGCGCACGGAATTGTCCTCGTTCAAGGGCTGCGGCCCAAACATCCGCAGCCGCGCCGCGCCGAACCAGCCCTCGCCTGACCCCACGGTCGCGCCCGCCGTCACGACCGTCGCAATCGAATTCGCGATCTGTGTGCCGACGACGACGTCGTCGCGATAGCGCCCATGCGTGAGCGACACGTCGGCATCCAGCGCCAACCACGGCGTCGCCCGCCAGTAGTTCGCCAGCTCCACGCCATAGCGCCGCGTCCGCCCGCTCGGTTCCGTGCCGCCCGCATCGCCGACGAACACCAACTCGGAGTCCAAATCGAGCGCCCAAAACGAAAGCGTCGTCACGAGGTCCGGCAACGCCGCCGTCCGCATCCCCGCCTCCGCGCCGCGCGAGCGCACGAGCGGCGTCACGCGCTCAACGGGTGTCACCCCATCCGTAGGATCGACGCGGATCGTCGTGCCGCGCGCGTCGTTGCTGTGAAATCCGGTGCCGGCATTCAGATAAAGTTCCGCGTTCGCCCACGGGCCGAGCACGACGCCGACCTTCGGCGAAAAAATATCCGCCAGCCGCGTGCCCGAGTTGCGCGCGTCGTCGCTCTTCACTTTGAACCGGTAGCCGTCCACGCGCAGTCCCGCGTCGGTGCGCAGCCATTCGGTCCAGCGCGTTTCGTTTTTCGCAAACACGCCGGCGCTCAACTCGTCCACGTTGTCATCGCGCACCGTCGAGAGCCGCACGCGCCGCGCCGTGCGGTGCAGGCCGAGTTCGCCGATGAAATCGCCGCGGGTCTGGAAACCGACCGTCGTCTCGCTCGTGCCGCCCGCCCGCGGGGTCGACCACGTGCGCGTGAGCGCCCCACCGAGCACCACGCGCCGATCGCGCTGGTTGAACTGATCGCCGTTCACGGGATCGTCGAGGAAGTAGGTGAAGTTGGAAAATAGGTTCAGCCGGTAATAAATCGCATAGGCATTGAACCGCGTGGTCGCATCCGCACCTCTAAGCGTCGCGTCAAACGACAGGCTCGCGCGGTCGCTCTCGCCGCCGTCGGTCGCGTCGATGTTGCCGAATCGGTCGAGCTGCCCCGCCTCCACCGCGCGCAGCGGAATCTGGTCGGTCGAGCGCCATTTCGCGCGATACACCATCGCCGTGAGACGATAGTCCGCGTCCGCACTCGTCCACGCGCGGCGCACGAAGCCGTTGAAGCGATTCGCATCTTCCTTGAGCTGCCACGGCCCGTCGTCGTGGGTGAACTCCAGTGCGCCCGCCGTGGCCACCGCTCCATCACGCCGTGTGCTACCGGCGGCGAAACGCGCGAAGTTGTTTTCGCCGAGCGTCACGCTGGCGAAATTTTGCGGTAAGGTATCGAACTGCCGGAACTCAGTCGCACCCGCCGCGGAGAAATCCCCGACCTCCGCGAAGAACGGCCCCTTGTTGAAATCGACCTGCCGCACCATTTCCGGAATCAGAAAATTCAGGTCGGCATAGCCCTGCCCGTGCGCGTGCGTGCGCATATTCACCGGCATCCCATCGACCGCGATCGAGAGATCCGTGCCGTGGTCGAGGTTGAAGCCGCGCAGAAAATACTGGTTGGCCTTCCCCGAGCCCGAGTGCTGCGTAATGACGACGCCGGGAATCACCTCCAGCAATTCGCCGCGGCGCAGAAACGGCCGCGCGTCGAGTTCGGTCGCGCCGACGATGCCCTGCGAGGCCGACGCCGCCGTGCCGACGAGATCGGTGTTGCGACCCTCCACGAGAAACGGCGCGAGCTGCGTCGGTGGCGGCACGGCGGCCGGGGCCGCGAAAGCCTGAGCCCGCGACGCCGTGGCGGCGCAGACGATGAGAGTGAGAAGAACGTAGCGCGCCGACGCGCGGAAAATAAGCGGAGAGTGCATGGTGGACCGAAGGGTGGCCGCAAACGTGCGGCCTTGGCTGACGCGGGTTGAAAGGGCGCAGATTCTCAGCGCCCTGTAGCCGGGGTCGCCGACCCCGGTTTGCATTCGGCCGGAGTCAGCGACCCCGACAACAAACGATCAGGCGACAACCACGCGCGGCGGCCCAAGCGGCGGCGGCGCGCGAAACGATTCGGGACAGGCCCACGCAATTTCCGCGGGGCGGCTCGCCCGCAGGGCGGGCGGCAAAACTTCGACTACGCCCTCGAAAGCGAGCGGGATTTTTTTTACGACGGCCTCAGCCGGCACCGGCGCCATCGGCCGCGACGGCGTGGACTTCACGGCGCGCGCGATCCGTTGCGGCGTCGGCTTGCCCGCGAGGACAAAGGCCACGTCGGTGCTCAGACGGTGCTGGTGAGAAAAGCTCTGCGCCTCCGCCAGCCACGCCAGCCCGGTGTAAACCGCGACCTGCGGTGTGTTCGCGCACCCCCAAGCCGCAATCAGCAGCCAGAAGGGCCACCGGCGGGTGGAGGAGTGGGTTTTTGCGCGCATAACCAAAGTAGTTCGGCTGAGAGTCGAAATGGGATGCAGAAAGTTTTCCGGCGGAACGAGCCCGCCTCGTGTCACCTGTGCGCTGCGCCCGCGCGCGGCGTTGACAATCCGCGACGCGATTCGCTCCCTACTCGCATGCCAGCCCTACGCCGCCTCATCGCCCTCGCGGTGCTTGCCGTCTGGCTCCCGGCGACGCTGCATTGCGCGCTGGAGGCGGCTGGATTCGAGGGGGTATTTTCGTGCGCCGACGGTCATGAGACTGGCGCTCACGATGAATCGCCGCGCGATGCGTGCGATGTCGTTGAAGGCGCGGCGTTCAAGCCTGCCGCCAACACCGCCGCGCTTACTCCCCCCGTGCCGTGCGCGTGCCTCCCCTGTTTCGTTGCTCCGCTTTCCGCGATTGACCTGACGCCGCCGGCCACCGGCGTGTCGGAGTTTGTCGCCGCCCCGCCTGAAGTCGCCCGCACGTGGCATTTCGTCGCCCGCGCCGCGCCTTCGCCACGAGCGCCCGCGCTTTCGCTCGTCTGATCGGTCCCTGCGCGGGCTGATCGGTTTTCCGCGGATTCTCCGCCGACGCCTGTGCGCGTCCGGTCGCCGCGTTCTCACGTGTTCCTCGATCTCCCTATCTTATTATCATGTCCATTTCTCATTTTCATTTTCAGTCCTGCCGGTCACTCGGGCTGGCGCTCCTTTTCACGGTCGTCGGCGCCTCCGCTCAGGAAGCGCCAACGCCACGGCTCACGCTGGCCCAGGCGCTCGCGCTCGCGGCCGAGCGCAGTCCTGCACTCGCCGCGCAAGCTTACCACGAGCGCGCCGCCGAAGGTCTGATTGAACAGGCCGGCCTCCGCCCGAATCCCACGCTTGAGGTTGCCCTCGAAAACGTCCTCGGCACCGGCCGCGTGCAGGGCGTCCGCAGTCTCGAAACCACCGTGCAGGCGAGCCAGACCTTCGAGCGCGGCGGCAGGCGCGAGAAACGTGTCGCGCTCGCCAGCCGCGATCGCGACACGGCCGCCCGCGAGTTCGCCGTGCGCCGCACCGAGATCCTCGGTGCCGCCGCCAGCGCCTACGTCGCCGCGCTCGCCGCGCAGCAACGCCTCGCACTCGCCGCCGAGCCCCTCCGTCTCGCCCGAGAGACCATCGCCGTCATCGACTCCCGCGTGCGCGCCGGCGTCGCCTCGCAAATCGAGTCCGCCCGCGCCCGCGCCGCCCTCGTGTCCGCCGAGGCGGAGTTCGCCCGCACCGAGGCCGCGCTCGTGTCCGCGCGCGCTGCGCTCGCCGCCACGTGGGGCGGAAATCTCACCGAGGTCGGCACCCTCGCGGGCGCCATCCGCATCCCCGAAACGCTGCCTGCCGAAACCGCCTTGCGCGTCCGGCTCGCCGCCCACCCGCGCATCGACTGGCAAGCCGCCGTCGTTGCCGCCCGCCGCGCCTCGCTTGGCCTCGAACAAGCGCAGGCCACGCAAGACGTGACCGCGAGTGGCGGCGTGCGTTTCCACCGTGATGGCACCGACGCCGCTTTCGTCGCCGGCGTCTCCGTGCCCATTCCCTATCGCAACAAAAATCAGGGCAACATCCGCGCCGCCCGCGAGACGCTCGCCGGTGCGGAGCACACGGTGCGCGCCGTTGAGTCCGAGTTGGGCGGCGCGTTCACCGCTGCGTGGCAAGACCTCGTCGCCGCCCACACCGTCGCGCAAAAACTCCGTCGCGAAGCCCTCCCCGCGACCGAGGAGGCTTATACCGCCGTGCGCCGCGCCTACGAGGCTGGCCCGATTCCGCTCATCGACGTCCTCGACGCCCAGCGCGCGCTCGTCGCCCTCCGCCGCGATATCCTCGCCGCCGAGTCGGACTACGCCGCCGCCATCGTGCGCATCGCCGCGCTTACCGACCCCACCTACGCGTCGGTCACCTCACTCCTTGTTCAGCCCTAACTATCCTCCGCACGTCTCTCACTTTTCTTTCTCATCCATGAACTGGAAACTTCCCGTCTCGATTTTCGTCATCCTCGCCATCGGTGGTGGCGCCGCCTACTTCATTCGCAACAAAAGCCCCGCCGCCGCCGCGGGCGGCCACGATCATCACGGTCACGGTGCCCACGCCGAGGCTGAGGTTGAGAATGGCCCGCACGGCGGCCGGCTCCTCCGCGACGGTATTTTTTCGCTTGAACTCGCCCTCTTCGAAAAAGGCGTCCCGCCCGAATTCCGCGCGTGGTTCGTCAACGGCGGCCAGCCCCTCGCTCCCGCCGCCGTGAAACTCATGATCACGCTCAAGCGCCCCGGCGACGTCACCGAGACCTTTACGTTCTCCCCCGAGTCCGACTACGCCCGCAGCTCCGCGCCCGTCCTCGAGCCGCACTCCTTCGACTACACCATCGTCGCCGAATACTCCGAGAGAACTCACCGCTGGGCCTTCGCCGCGCCCGAGATGCAGACCACGATTTCCGCCGCCGCCACCGCGCGCGCCGGCGTCACCATCGAGCCCGCCGGCCCCGCCACACTGCGCGAGACGCTCACCGTTTACGGCCAGATCAAACTCAACGCCGACAAACTCGGCCGCGCCGTCCCGCGCTTTGCCGGGCTCGTCCGCGAAGCCCGTAAATCTCTCGGCAATGCCGTCGCCGCCGGCGAGGTCGTCGCCCTCGTCGAGACCAATTCCACCCTCGCCCTCATCGAGGTCCGCGCCCCGCTCGCCGGCACCGTCGTCGAGCGCGCTGTCCAGCCCGGCGAGACGGTCGCCGAGGGTGCCGCCCTCTACACGATCGCCGATCTTTCCACGGTTTGGATCGATCTCAGCATCCCGCAGCGCGACGCCGCCCGCGTCCACCTCGGCCAGCCCGTCGCGCTCCACGTTGATGCCACCAATCGGTCCGCGGCCACACCCGCGACCGTCGCGTGGCTTGCCCCCACCGCCTCCGTCGAGGCGCAGGCGCTCACCGCCCGCGTCGTCCTCCCCAACCCCGATGGCCGCTGGCGCCCCGGCCTCTTCGTCACCGCCGATCTCCTCCTCGCCGAAACCTCCGTGCCCGTCGCCGTCAAGGCATCCGCCCTCCAGACCCTCTTCGATTTCACCGTCGTCTTCTCGCAACACGGCGAGATCTACCAGGCCCGCCCGCTCACGCTCGGCCGTCGCAGCGGCGGCTACGTCGAAATCCTCGCCGGCCTCCGCGCCGGCGAGTCCTACGTCGTCGAAAACAGTTATCTCATCAAAGCCGACATCGGCAAAGCCGGCGCCGAGCACGACCACTGAGCCCTTGTCCCTGTCGGCGATTAGCCGACCCCGATCCACCCGCGTAGGCGATTAGCCGAAGCCTCACTCCCAAAAATTCGCCCGTTGGCGAATTTCATCAGCGGTAAAGATACAAAATCCTCCACCCGCCCTTTCACTCCTGCCGCCGCCACCCCCGCGCCCCACCCGCCATGCTCGAAAACATTATCCGGCTCTCCATCCGCCACCGCTGGCTCGTCCTCGTGCTCACGCTCGGCGTCGCCGCGCTCGGCGTATTCAATTTCCAACGGCTGCCCATCGACGCCGTCCCGGACATCACCAATGTCCAGGTCCAGATCAACACCGACGCCCCGGGATACTCGCCGCTCGAAGTCGAGCAGCGCCTCACGTTTCCCATCGAGACCGCCATGGCCGGTCTTCCGCGCCTCGACTACACGCGCTCCCTTTCCCGCTACGGCCTCTCGCAGGTCACGGTCGTGTTTCGGGACGGCACGGACATCTACTTCGCCCGCCAGCTCATCGCCGAGCGCCTGCAGCAGGTGCGCGGCCAGCTCCCGCCCGGGCGCGAACCCACGATGGGCCCGATCGCGACCGGGCTCGGAGAGATTTTCACGTATACCGTCGAAGCGGCGCCCGGTGCCCGCCGGCCCGACGGGTCTCCGTGGACCCCCGCCGATTTGCGCGAGATTCAGGACTGGGTGATCAAACCGCAGCTGCGCACCGTGCCCGGCGTCGTCGAGGTCAACACCTCCGGCGGCTTCGTGAAGGAATATCACGTCACACCCGCGCCCGACCGGCTAGCGGCCCACGGCCTCACCTTCGCCGACCTCGTCGACGTGCTCACGCGCAACAACACCAACGTCGGCGCCGGCTACATCGAGCGCTCCGGCGAGCAATACCTCATCCGCGTCCCCGGCCAGCTCGCCAATGTCGACGAGATCGGCGCCGTCGTGGTCGCGCGTCGCGCCGGCCAGCCCATCCGCGTGCGCGATGTCGCCGCGGTCGCCGCGAGCCACGGCCTGCGCACCGGCGCCGCCACCAAGGACGGCCGCGAAACCGTCCTCGGCACCGCCATGATGCTCAAGGGCGAGAACCCGCGCGAGGTCGCCGCCCGCGTCGCGACGCGCCTCGCCGCCATCGGCCGCAGCCTGCCCCCGGGCATCATCACCACGACGATCTACGATCGCACGTCGCTCGTCGATCGCACCATCGCCACGGTCAAAACCAACCTCCTCGAGGGTGCCCTGCTCGTCGTCGTCGTGCTATTTCTCCTCCTCGGCAACATCCGCGCCGCCCTCATCACCGCCGCCGTCATCCCGCTTTCGATGCTTTTCACCATCACGGGCATGGTCGCCAACCGCGTCTCCGGCAACCTGATGAGCCTGGGCGCCCTCGACTTCGGTCTCATCGTGGACGGCGCCGTCATCATCATCGAAAACTGCCTGCGCCGCTTCGGCCGCGAGCAACACCGCCTCGGCCGCCTGCTCACGAAACCCGAGAGGCTCGCGCTCGCCTTCGACGCCACGCGCGAGGTCCGCGGCGCCACGATGGCCGGCGAACTCATCATCGCCATCGTTTACATCCCGATCTTCGCCCTCACCGGCGTGGAGGGAAAAATGTTTCACCCCATGGCCTTCACCGTCGTCCTTGCCCTGTTCGGCGCGATGATCCTCTCAATGACGTTCGTGCCCGCCGCCGTCGCGATTTTCGTCACCGGTAAAGTCTCCGAGAAAGACAACCCCGCGATCCGCGGGGCCAAGGCCCTTTACCTTCCGGTGCTGCGCTTCGTCCTTTCCGTGCGCCCCGCCGCTATTCTTGCCGCCGTCGTCCTCCTCGCCCTCTCCGCGCTCACCGCCACGAAACTCGGCCGCGAGTTCATTCCGAGTCTCGACGAGGGCGACATCGCCATGCACGCGCTGCGTATCCCCGGCATCAGCCTGACCCAGGCCGTGGCGATGCAGCACGACTTGGAGAAACGCATCCTCGAAATGCCCGAGGTCGCGCGCATCGCCAACAAGATCGGCACCGACGATCTCGCGAACGACCCGATGCCACCCAGCGTGGCCGACGGCATCGTCATCCTCAAACCGCGCTCCGCCTGGCCCGATCCGAAAAAGCCCAAGCGCCAGGTCGTCGCCGAACTCGCTCAGCTCGTGGAGTCGGTTCCCGGCAACAACTACGAGTTCACCCAGCCAATCCAGATGCGTTTCAACGAACTCATCTCCGGCGTCCGCGCCGATGTCGCCGTGAAAATCTACGGCGACGATCTCGCCGCCATGAACGCCACCGCGAAACAGATCGAATCGGTCCTCAATTCCGTCCCCGGTGCCGCCGACGTGAAGGTCGAGCAGACCACGGGCCTCCCCATCCTCACCGTGCACCTCGACCGCGAAGCCCTCGCCCGCCACGGCCTTGCGCTCGGCGAGGTGCAGGCCCTCGTCTCCACTGCGATGGGCGGCACCACCGTCGGCCAAATCTTCGAAGGCGACCGCCGCTTCGACCTCGTCATCCGCCTCCCCGAAAACCTCCGCACCGACCTCGACGCCCTCGCCAATCTCGCGGTGCCGCTGCCTCCGTCTCTCAACTCTCAGCTCTCAACGCTCAACTCTTCCATTCCGCTACGCGAAGTCGCCCGCATCGTCATCGCCCCCGGTCCGAACCAAATCAGCCGCGAAAACGGCAAGCGCAGCGTCGTCGTCACCGCCAACGTCCGTGACCGCGACCTCGGCGGCTTCGTCACCGAAGCGCAGGCGCGCATCGACTCTTCCATCAAACTCACCCCCGGCACCTGGCTCGGCTACGGCGGCACTTTTGAGCAGCTCCTCTCCGCCACCAAGCGCCTCCAGATCGTCGTGCCTGTCGCCCTCGCGCTCAGCTTCGGCCTGCTGTTCCTCAGCTTCGGCAGCGCGAAAGACGCCGCCCTCGTCTTCACCGGCGTGCCGCTCGCGCTCACCGGCGGCGTCGCCGCGCTCTGGCTGCGCGACATCCCGTTCTCCATTTCGGCCGGCGTCGGCTTCATCGCGCTCTCCGGCGTCGCTGTGCTCAACGGCCTCGTCATGATCTCCTTCATCCGCACGCTCCGTGAAGAGGGCCGCCCCCTCGACGCCGCTATCGAGGAAGGCTGCCTCACGCGCCTGCGCCCCGTCCTCATGACCGCCCTCGTCGCAAGTCTCGGCTTCGTCCCCATGGCCCTCGCCATCGGTGCCGGCGCCGAAGTCCAACGCCCGCTCGCGACCGTCGTCATCGGCGGCATTCTCAGCTCCACGCTCCTCACTCTGGTCGTGCTGCCGGCGCTCTACCGGATGCTGCATCGCGACCTCTCCCTCACAAAGACCTAATCCGCCCGTGCCGGTCACAGTCGCGCCCGATCCGCCCGATCTCAGCCCGCAGCATGAGAACAAAAAGCCACCCTCACTTCCCCGCACTGGGAACTTGCGCCGACGCGTGCCGGCGCGGATGAATGGGCTGATTTCTCCCGTCACTCTCTGATGAAAACCCTGCTCCACCTCGCCGCCGCCGTTCTCGCCCCCTTGCTCTTCACCAGCTGCGCCAAAAAAGATCCGCACGCCGGCCACGATCATTCGGCGGCCAAGCACGTCCACGTCGCCCCCCACGGCGGCACTCTCGTCGAACTCGGCGAACACGCGTTCAATCTCGAATTCGTCCGTGATGCCTCCGCCGGCAAACTCACTGCCTACCTCCTCGACGGCCATGCGGAAAACTTCGTCCGCATCTACGCGGCTTCGTTTGAAGTCGCCGTCAAGGGCACCCCGCCGCGCACCCTCACCTTCAAGTCGGTCGCCAACCCAGCCACCGGCGAAACCGTGGGCGATTCCTCCCAATTCGAGGCCCAGGCCGACTGGCTGAAAAACACCGCCACCTTCACCGCCATGCTCACCTCGCTCGAAATCCGCGGCACCACGTTCTCCTCCGTCGCCTTCAATTTTCCCAAGGGCAACGAGCCGCACTGAGGAAATTGTATTACGGCGCGCGCACCGCCGCGACTCAGCCCAATCGAAAATCGCCAATCCCAAATCGAAAACCCGATGATTCCCGTCACCGTCCTCACCGGCTTCCTTGGCGCCGGCAAGACCACGCTCCTCAACCGCATCCTCACCGAGCACCACGGCAAGAAACTCGCCGTGATCGAAAACGAGTTCGGCGAGGTCGGCGTCGATCACCAGCTCGTGATCCAGAGCGAGGAAGAGCTCTTCGAGATGAACAACGGCTGCATCTGCTGCTCCGTCCGCGGTGACCTCATCCGCATCATGGGCCGCCTGCTCAAGCGCAAGGACAAGCTCGACGGCATCCTCATTGAGACCACCGGCCTCGCGAACCCCGCGCCCGTCGCGCAGACTTTTTTCACCGACGACGAGGTGAAGGCCGCCTTCAAGCTGGACGCCATCGTCACCGTCGTCGACGCCAAGCACGTGCTCCAACATCTCGACGGCGACGACGAGTCCGTGAAGCAGATCGCCTTCGCCGACGTGATCCTCCTCAACAAAACCGATCTCGTTTCCCCCGCCGATCTCGACGCGCTGGAGGCGCGCATCAAGCGCATCAACGCCGTCGCGAGAATCCACCGCACGAAAAACTGCGACGTGAATCTCGACGCCGTGCTCGACGTCGGCGGCTTCAACCTCTCCCGCGCGACCGAACTCGATCCGAAGTTCATGGAGCCCGAGTATCCCTTCGAATGGGCCGGCGCCTACGCCCTCCCCGCCGGCACGCACACGCTCGAGATCGGCCACTGCGATCATCACCACGAGCACGGGCACGATCACTCGCACGAGGGCCACGATCACGCACACGGCGAGCACGATCACGCGCACCATCACCACGGCAATCCGAACGAACTCGATGTCGTCGTGATGCCGGTGAAATCCCTCGCCGAGGCCGACATCGCCGCCGCGCGGGAAGCGGCCGTGCACGTTTTCGCCGACTGGGAATCACGCACGAAGGAAGGGGACACCGTCACCCCCGGCGCAACCCTCCACCGCCTGCTCCTCGCCGAGGGCAACGGTCGCTACACGCTGCAAATCGCCGCCCCCGGTTTCTACCTCGTCTTCGAAAGCTGCGGCCACGATCCGCTCCACATCCGCATCATGGGCGAGACCGCGAAGCCCTGCTGGCAGCAGGATTTCCACGCCGCGCACGAGCACAACGAACTCGTGACGAGCGTCGGCATCAGCACCCCCGGCGATCTCGACGGCAAAAAACTCAACGACTGGATCAGCGAACTCCTCCGCGTAAAGGGCGGTGACATCTACCGCATGAAAGGCGTGCTGGCCGTGAAAGGCTCGAACAAACGCCTCGTCTTCCAAGGCGTCCACATGCTCTTCGACGCGAAGTTCGACCGCGAATGGAAGTCCGACGAGCCCCGCGCCAACTCCCTCGTCTTCATCGGCAAGAACCTCGACCGCGCGAAGCTGACGGAAGCGTTCAACGCGTGCCTGGCCTAAGGACCCTCGCGCCCATCAGAGGCCAAGGTTTCCGCGGGCCTGAATCGCCCGCCACACGGCTTCGCCCGTCGCAGGTGAGGCCAGACGCACTACGCCGCCGGGCCCGCCGAAATTCGCCACGGCGTCGCGTAGCGCTTCGCGCACCGAGATCGCGAGCATGAGCGGGGGTTCGCCGACGGCCTTGCTGCCGTGGATGGCGTGGGGGTTGGCGGCATGCGGGAGCAGCGTGACGTTGAATTCCATCGGCGCATCGCTGATCGCGGGGATTTGGTAGGTGCTCGCGCTATGCGTGAGGAGCCGGCCTTTCGCGTCCCACTTCAATTCCTCGCTCGTGAGCCAGCCCATGCCCTGCACGAATCCGCCCTCAATCTGCCCGCGGTCGATGCTGGGGTTGAGCGAGTCGCCGACGTCGTGGACGATGTCCACGCGCACGACGCGGCTCATGCCCGTGTAGCCATCGACCTCGACTTCACACACCGCGATCCCACCCGCGTAGTAGGCAAACGGCTGGCCCTGCGCCTTGCTCCAGTCCCAGTGAATCCCCGGCGTCGAATAGTAGCCGGTGGTCGAAAGACTCACCCGCTCAATGTAGCACTGGACGGCGACCGTCGCGAACGCCACGCGCACGTCAGGCCGGGCGCGCGAAAAAACCGCGCCGTCGGCGAACACGACCTCCGCCCCATGGCCCGGCGGCAACTCGCGCTCACCGCGCTCTGGCGCCGCGATGTCCACCTTGAGGTTGGCCTGCAAGCCGCTCCCGTTCGCCTTGGCCAGCAGCTTCGCCGCGACCGGCGTCATCCGCTCGCGCAACGTCACGCACGCCGCGCGCACCGCCGCCCCGTTAAGATCCGCTCCGGCGGAGGCGGCGGTTGCGGACGTGTTCGGCACCTTGTCCGTGCTCGTCCGCATCATGCGGATCGCTGTGGCCGGCAGGCCGAGCTCGCGCATCGCGACGCCGAGGATTTTCGTGTGCAACCCCTGCCCCATTTCCGTGCCACCGTGGTTCACCTGCACCGTGCCATCCTGGTAAATGTGCACGAGCGCGCCGCCTTGGTTATAGTGCGTGAGCGTGAACGAAATTCCGAACTTCACCGGCGTGATGGCAAGGCCGCGCTTCACGCGGGAATGCGCGCGGTTCCACTCCGCAATCGCGGTGCGCCGGGCGGCGAACTGCGATTGCTCCATTCCCGCGCGCCAAAGTTGTGGGATGCGGTTCTCGCCGATGTCCTCGCCGTAGTGCGTGCGATTGGTCTCGCCCGTGCCGTGATAAAAATTGCGCTCCCGGACCACCTCCGGCGGCAGCCCAAGCGTGCGCGCCACGCCGTCGATAATCTCCTCGATCACGAGCATGCCCTGCGGGCCGCCGAAGCCACGGAACGCCGTGTTCGACGCGATATTCGTTTTCGCGGCCCGCCCGGTCACGCGCAGCGCTGGCAGGTAGTAGGCGTTGTCCACGTGAAACATCGCGCGCTCCAACACTGGCTGTGACAGATCGAGCGACCAACCGCCGTCGGAAATGAGATCGATGGTCGCGGCGCGGATGCGGCCATCGGCGTCGAAGCCGACCTCGAATCGCGAGTGAAACGGATGCCGCTTGCCCGTGAGCGTCATGTCGAGGTCGCGGTCCCACTGCACGCGCACCGGCCGGCCGGTCTTACGCGCGGCGAGCGCGACGAGCGCCGCGGGCGTGTTGCCCTGCGTTTCCTTGCCGCCGAAACCACCGCCCATCCGCGGCGCCTGCACCACGATTTTGTGGCGCGGCAGATGGAGCACCTCGGCCACGATGGCCTGGATTTCTGAGGGATGCTGCGTCGAAGAACTGATGAACACATCGCCGTCGTCGCCGCACTCCGCCCACGCCGCCTGCGTCTCGAGATAAAAATGCTCCTGCCCGCCAAACGAAAAATCCCCCGTGATCCGCTGCGGCGCGGCGGCCAGTGCCGCCACCGGATCGCCGCGCAGGATCGTGCGGAGTGGGTTGTGAAAACTGTCGCGTGCCACCGCCTCCGCGATCGTGAGGACCGGCGGCAGCGGTTCGTAATCCACCTGCACGAGCGCCGCGGCCGCGCGGCATGCGGCGATCGATTCGCCGACCACGAGCGCGACGAGGTGGCCGTGATACTCGACCGTCTCGGCGGCGAAGAGCGTCTCGTCGTGGCGCGAAACGCCGACGTTGTTGTGGCCCGGCACATCCTCGGCCAGCAGCACGGTAGCGATGCCGGGTTGCCGGCGTGCGATCGCGGTATCGCGCCGAAGAATTTTCGCGTGCGCATGCGGCGCGAGCACGGGCCACACTTCCAGCATCGGTCGTTGTTGCGCGGTGTCGTCAACGTAGTGCGCCCGACCCGTCACGTGCCCGACCGCGCTCTCGTGGTGCAGCGCGCGCGACGCCTCCGCCACCGGCCAGGGCGCACGACCGGCAAAATCCGGC
>JANOAF010000255.1:0-4675 GCA_031411015.1 Opitutaceae bacterium
CTCGTTGCGGATCGTGAGGATGGAGGGCGGCGCGGGCGGGAGCTTGGCCTCGAAATCCCGGATCTCGCGGGTGACGCGCTGGCGTTCGGCGCCCTCAAGGTTCTCCAGCAGGCCGCGCAGTTCCTCGAGGTGCGCGTTGAGGGGCTTCCATTTCGCCTCAAACGGTTCGCGCTCAGCCGGCGAAATCATGAGCAGGTTGTGCTCCTGCGTCGCGGCAAAATACGCCTGCAACCGGTAATAGTCCTTCTGCAAAATCGGATCGAGCCGGTGGTCGTGGCAACGGGCGCAGCCGACCGTCAGGCCGAGGATGGCGGAGCCGATGATGTCGGTGCGCTCGATGAGGATTTCGTTGCGGCTGACGGCGACGGTCTGGTCTCCGGCGTTGCGGCGCACCGCGCCGAAACGGTGGAAGCCGGCTGCGGTCGCCAGCTCGGGATCGTCGGGCGCGATCTCGTCGCCGGCGATCTGCTCGGTCAGGAAGCGGTCGAACGGTTTGTCGCGGTTGAGCGAGTCGATTACGTAATCGCGGAAACGCCACGCGTAGGGCATGTGGCGGTCATACTCGAAGCCCTCGGTCTCGGCGAACCGCACGACGTCGAGCCAGTCGCGCGCGAAATGCTCCCCGTAGTGCGGGCTCGCCAGCAGGCGGTCGACGACGCGCGCATAGGCCGAAGCGGAGTCGTCCGCTAAAAACGCCTGCGCCTCCTCCGGCGTGGGCGGCAGACCGGTGAGATCGAACGTCACGCGCCGGAGCAGCTCGGCCTTGGTCGCGGCGGGCGCGGGCGCGAGCTGCGCCGCCTCGAGTTTCGCGAGCACGAAACGATCGATGGCGCCGGCCGGCCAGGCGGTGTTCCTGACGGCGGGCGCCGGGGGATTCTTCACCGGGTGAAACGCCCAATACCCGCGCGCCAGTTTCGGATCGGTGGCGGGGTTGAGCGGGACGGCCTCCACGTTGCGCGGATCGGGCGCGCCGATTTGAATCCAGTGCTCGAAGTCCGCGATCACGACGGCGGGGAGTTTCGGTTTCTCCGGCGGCATCTGGAGGTCCGCGTCTTCATGGCGGATGGCTTGCAGGAGCAGGCTCTTCGCATCGCCGCCGACCAGCGCGGGACCGGTGTTGCCGCCCGTGATTAGGCCCGACTTCAGATCAAGCCGGAGACCGCCGCGCAGGCGCTTCGACTCGGCCGCATGGCACTCGTAGCAATGCTCACGCAGGACGGGCTCGATTTTCTCGCGGAAGAATTTGTTGCCCGCGTCGAGTTCCGGTGTGCCCCGGGCAGTCCACGCGGTGGAGAACACGCACGCGCCGACCAGCACGCGGGTGATCGCGGTGCGACGGCGGGGGTTGGGGCTAAATGGATCCGAGCGGCTCACGGGACTGGGGATAAAGCAGCCACAACCGTGGCGCGCGGCGCAGCCCTATGCAAGCGACGACACAACTAAACGTCAGACCCAGCGCGACTCAATACGTTGCGCGCCCGCCGGAGATGTCGAACACCGCACCGGTCGTGAACGAGCATTCGTCCGAGCATAGCCACGCGACGAGCGCGGCGACCTCGTCGACGCCACCGGGCCGCCCCATCGGGATCTTCGAGAGCATGTAGGCCACGTGCTCCGGCGAGCATTGTTTCAAAATCTCCGTTTCGATCACGGCAGGCGTGATGCAGTTCACGCGAATGCCCGTCGTCGCGAGTTCCTTGCCCAGCGATTTGGTCAGACCGATCACGCCAGCTTTGGCGGCGCTATAATGCGAGGCGTTGGGGTTGCCTTCCTTGCCGGCGATGGACGCGACGTTGACGATGCGGCCGGAATTTTTCGCGAGCAGCAGCGGCACGACCGCCCGGCAGCAGAGAAACACCGCGAACAAATCCAGCTCCATCACGACGCGCCACTCGGCCGGCGTGCACTCCCAGAGTTTTTTATTCACGCCGGCGATGCCCGCGTTGTTCACAAGGAGGTCGATGCCGCCGAACTTCGCGCTGGCCGATGCCGTCGCCGCCGCGACCTGCGCCTCTTGCGTGAGATCGACGGTCACCGTCTGCACCCGATCGCCCATGCCCAGCGCGGCCGCCGCTGCCTGCAACGCCGCGGCATCGTTGTCCCACAGACTCACGCGCGCGCCCGAGGCGAGCATCCGTTTAGCGACCGCGAGGCCGATGCCGCGCGCACCACCGGTGATGACCGCGACGCGGCCGGAGAGATCGATTTGGTTCATGCGCTATGGGTCCGATATCCCAAAGTTTGCTTCGGCATGGTTGAGGTGTAGCCGCGAGCGTGAGCGAGTGGCGGGTCGTCCACTCGCTCACGCTCGCAGCTACCAAACCGAGTAGCTGCCGCGAAACCGTGAGGTTGGTTCACTTGATCTCGCGGATCTTCACGTTGCGATACCAGCAGTCGTCCTGATGGTAGGTCAGCATAATGTGGCCGGTGATCTTGTCGCCGAAGCCGGCGTCCTTGGAAAACTTGCTCTTGGCGATTCCCGCCTTCACTGCGTCGCTGCCGAGTTCGTAGGTGAGGACGTTCTTCCCGTTGAGCCAGTGCTCGACGGTTTTGCCGCGCACGACGATCCTCGACTGGTTCCACTCGCCGGGTTTGCGCATCGGTTTGTCGGCGGCGGGTGGCAACACGTCGTAGAACGATGCCGTCTGCCGGTGTGCGCCGATTTTGCCGTCGGGGTGGCCGACGTCGTCGAGCATCTGGTATTCATGGCCGGGCGATTTCGTGCGGGCCTCGGTGACAAAATACTTCACGCCGTTGTTGCCCGCGACGGGGAGTTTCCATTCCCAAGAAAACTCAAAGTCGTTGAATTTCTTTTCCGTGATCAGTTCCGAGCCCTTCACCTTCGCGATGGCGTGCATCGTGCCGTCGACCACTTCCCAACCGCCCGCAGGTTTGTTCGCGTAAGGACGCCAGCCGTTGAGGGTCTTGCCGTCGAAGAGCAGCGTCCAGCCGGCGGATTTTTCCGCGGCGGTCAGTTGGTTGTCAGCCGCCGGCGCGAGCGCGGCTGAGGCGACGAGGGTGGCGAGGGCGAGGAAGGGGCGGGGATTCATCGGCGCATTTCATGGGCTAACGTCCGGCATTTGGAAAGCCCAGAGGTGATCTGATCAGGTCCGTCACTCCATCCGGCTGCGAAACGTCTTGTTCCGGTTGCCTGCCCCGCCTACCAACGCGCTCCCCTTCCACGCCCATGCCCGCCACCGTCGTCGTCCGCGATCTCAGAAAATCCTACGGGGAAGTGGCGGCCGTGCGCGGCGTGAGCTTCACGATCGAGCCGGGGGAAATCTTCGGCCTCCTCGGGCCCAACGGCGCGGGCAAGACCACCACGGTCGAGTGCCTCGTCGGGCTTCGCGAGCCCGACAGCGGCGAACTTGAAGTCTGCGGCGTCGATGCCCGCCGCGATCCTCGCGGGGTGAAACAAAAAATCGGCGTGGCCCTGCAGATCACGTCGCTCCAGGACAAGATCACCCCGCGAGAGGCGCTCCGGCTCTTTGGCTCATTTTACCACGACCGCGTCGCGCCGGAGGTTCTCATCGAGCGGTTCGCGCTGACGGAAAAAGCCGACGCGTGTTTCGACACACTCTCCGGTGGCCAGCGCCAACGCCTCGCGATCGCCTTGGCATTTGTGAACCGCCCGCAGCTCGTGTTTCTCGACGAGCCCACCACCGGCCTCGATCCCCAGTCGCGCCGCGAACTCCATGCCGCCATCGCACGCATGAAGGCCGACGGCTACACGGTGCTCTTCACCACGCACTACCTCGATGAGGCGGAAAATCTCTGCGACCGGGTGGCCATCATCGACCACGGGCGCATCGTGGCGGAGGGCCGGCCTCGCGAATTGATCGCGCAATCGAGCGCGGAGCAGACCGTCACGCTCGTGACGACCAAACCCATCGACCGCATGCGGCTGGCCGCGCTGCCCGGCGTGAGTGCCCTCACGGGCGATGGCACGGAAGCCCGTTTCCAAACGAGCAACGCAACCACCTCGCTCGCGGCGCTAACCGCCCTGCTCACAGAACAACGCGCCGAAGTCGTCGAGCTGCAGGTGAAGAAAGCTTCGCTGGAGGACGTGTTTCTCCGGCTGACGCGGGAGGGCGAAAAATGATCGAGGGATTGCGCATCAGCGCTTGCATAGCGGCGGGCGTCCCTGTCCGCCGATCTAGACGCGCCATTCCGGCGGGCAGAGACGCCCACCGCTACGACGGAAACACTCGCCCATGACCGCCCTGCGCACGCACCTCGGGATTTCGCTCCGGCTCCACTTCCGGAACAAGATGGCGCTGATCTATGGCTATCTGTTTCCACTGATCTTCCTCGTCGCGTTCTGGGTGCTCTACCGTTTCGAAAAACCACCGCTGCTCCGCCACATGGGCGAGCTCCTCACCGTCGCCGTGCTCGGTGGCGCATGCTTCGGTCTGCCGACGACGCTCGTCAGCGAACGCGAGCGCGGCGTATGGCGACGGTATCGTTTGTCGCCGGTGCCGACGTGGCAGTTTGTCGTAAGCACGATGCTCGCCCGCTACGTGATCATCCTTTCCGCGGGACTGCTCCAGCTCGGTGCGGCGCTCGCGCTGGGCATGACTTTTCCCGAGCATCCCGTGAGCCTATTCGTTGGGTTCACGTTCGTGGCGTTCGCCTTCATCGGGCTTGGCCTAGTAATTGCGACGCTCGCCGACAA
>JANOAF010000256.1:0-2484 GCA_031411015.1 Opitutaceae bacterium
GGATGCGCTGCGCGCGTTCGGCCCGTGCACCCTCCACGAACGCACCGCTGCGGCCGACATCGTCGCCCGCGCGCGCGATGCGGCGATCGTCCTGACCAACAAGTGCCCGCTCCGCGCCGAAACCCTAGCGCAGCTCCCGGCACTGCGTTACATCGGCGTGCTCGCCACCGGGCACAACGTTGTCGATTCCGTCGCGGCCCGCGCGCGCGGCATCCCGGTCTGCAACGTCCCCACCTACGGCACGCGCTCCGTTGCGCAGCACACGCTCGCGCTCATCCTCGAGTTCACCAACCGCGCCGGCCATCACGCGCGCACCGTCGCCGAGGGCCGCTGGCCGCGCAGCGCCGACTGGTGCTACTGGGATCATCCGCTCACGGAACTCGACGGCCTCACGCTCGGCATCGTCGGCTGGGGCCGCATCGGCCGCGCGACCGCCGAACTCGCGCGCGCGTTTGGGATGAAAATCATCGCCCACTCGCGCGGCGAGACGCCCGGCGCGGAACGCGTCGCGCTCGACGAACTTTTCCGCCGCAGCGACATCGTCTCGCTCCACTGCCCGCTCACGTCGGAGACGCAGGGTCTCGTCAACGCCGCCCGCCTCGCGCTGATGAAACCCACCGCGCTCCTCGTGAACACGAGCCGCGGCCCGCTCATCGTCGATGCCGACCTCGCCGCCGCGCTGAACTCCGGCCGCATCGCCGGCGCCGCGCTCGACGTGCTCTCCGCCGAGCCGCCGCCGGCCGACAACCCGCTGCTCACCGCAAAAAACTGCCTGATCACCCCGCACAACGCCTGGGCCACCCGCGCCGCCCGCGCCCGCCTGCTCGACACCGCCGTCGCCAACGTCCGCGCCTTTCTCGCCGGCACACCGCAGCATATGGTGAATTGAGGCGCGGCGCGGAATTTCAGTGCACACCCCTCAACGCCCGGGATGCCAAACCACTCGACTCCGATTCTCTCGCGCATCTTGCTGTCAAGATTAAGTAGACAATCCTCGTGATAGTCCGCGGCATGCCGCTCCCCAAATTTTCATCCCATGCAAGAGAGAGACTACAAACGGGAGCTTTACGACGCCTACAAAACGGAGCGGAAGGACCTAAACGGAACAGCCCTGACGATTTCCGAACGCTACGATAAGAACATACTTCTTGTTGGGGGCGGTGCTCTCGCGGTCTCTTTGACCTTCCTGGAGAAAATCGCGCCTAAACCCGAGGGATGGCTCCTTCTGATCATTGGAGCCTCGTGGGCATGCCTTGTCCTGAGTATCCTTGCTCACCTGATGGCATTGGCCTCCGGTCAACGAGCGATTCGGAAACAAATGGAGCTACTCGACTCGGACTACAGTCGATATTTGTCCTCTGATACCCCAGAAACTGAAATCGTTAAGGAGATCGAGGACACCACCAATGTGCATTCTGAACGCACAGGTTTTCTCAGCCAAATCGCGCTGTGCCTCGTCGTTGTGGGCGTAGGACTGCTATGCCTATTCTCCGTCGTCAGCCTCACAAAGAAAGGAAGCAATCATGACCCAGCCAAGGCCAACGCCACCGCAACCGCCCCAGCCACCAAAGCAGCCGCTAAAAGAGACGAAGGGATCTTACATTCCTCCGACGAACTCCCTGCCACCACCGCCCCCACCCAAAAAGCCGTCGTAATAGAGGCTAACAAGTAGGGGAAAGAGTCTGCCCGT
Source organism: Opitutaceae bacterium (assembly GCA_031411015.1). Taxonomy (GTDB): domain Bacteria; phylum Verrucomicrobiota; class Verrucomicrobiia; order Opitutales; family Opitutaceae; genus ER46. The sequence continues at coordinate 1,691 of JANOAF010000256.1, forward strand.
AACGTCGCCTCACCGCACCGCCCGCCACACCGCGAGGCACGTGTCGATCAGTGCCGGTAGATCGTTTAGCGCGATCATGTTGGGGCCCTCGCTGATTGCATGGGCGGGTCGGGGTGCGGCGAATTTCTCCTCCGTTGACGCCGCCCCCGCCCCGCGCATGTTGGTCGCACTCCCGTGACTCGCTCGCTCCATCTGGAATATCCCGGCACGCTGCCCGATGCGTTGCAGAAGTCTCCCGCCGAATTCGAGCGAGAGGCCAAGATGGCCATGGCGGTGAAACTTTTTGAGCTGGGCCGCCTTTCCTCCGGCCAGGCCGCACAACTGGTCGGACTCGATCGCGCGACTTTTCTCCTGCGTCTGTCCGATTTCGGCGGCAGCATGATCGATCTTCCGCCCGAAGACTTGGCGTCCGATGTGAGTCATGCCGGGTCCGCGTGACATCGTCGTCAACACCGGGCCGCTAATCGCCCTGGCGGCCGCGGGGCACCTTGGGTTGCTGCGCTCGCTTTTCCGCCGGGTCGTCGTGCCGGCGGAGGTCGCAGAGGAAATAGCCGCCGGAGGGAGCGCACAATTTGCGTGCGCAGAATTTCATGCCGCCACCTGGATCGACCGGCGCAAATCACCCGCCGTCCTACCGCCCTACCTGCTTACGACGCTCGATCGCGGGGAGGCGTCCGTCATCGCGCTCTCACTCGCGGAAAAAATCCCGACTGTCTGCATCGACGAGAAGGTCGGCCGACGCGTCGCCCGCCTGCATGGTCTGATTGTGACCGGCTCGCTGGGTATTTTGATTC
>JANOAF010000257.1:0-11449 GCA_031411015.1 Opitutaceae bacterium
CGCGCCGCCGGGAATTTATCCGGATGATCGATGAAAGCCGTGTCGCCGCCCTGCGCCTTCACGAGATCCTTGAATTTCTCCAAGGCTGAACCGTCGGTAAGATGACGCTGCACGGTTTGCTTGGCCGAAAGCGTGGAACCGGCGACGCCCGCGAGACGGACGATTTCCATACCGAGTTTGAGGACCAGCTCCTTCATGTCTTCCGGACCTTCGCCCTTAAGGAGCTTGATCGCTTCCTTCACTTCCAACGAGGTGCCGACGGTGTCGCCGAGCGGCTGATTCATGTCGGTGACGAGCGCCACGCAACGACGCTTCATCGAACGGCCGACGCGCGTCATCGAGCGCGCGAGCTGTTTCGCCTGCTCAAGATCCTTGATGAAGGAGCCGTTGCCCCACTTCACATCGATGACCAAGCCCTCGGAACCCTCGGCCAATTTCTTGGAAAGCACGCTGCCGGTGATGAGCGGGAGGCTCGGGATCGTGCCCGTCTCTTTGCGGAGTTCGTAGAACTTGGCCTCGACCGGCGCGAGATCGTCCGTCTGCGCGACGATGGCTCCACCGATTTTCGCCAACTGCTGGGCAAACTGTTCGTTGGTATGGTGACCCTTGAAACCGGGAATCGAGGCGAGCTTCTCGAGGGTGTTGATGATGTAGTCATGCTCGACGCCGCACATCATCGGCACCACTACGCCCGACGCCATCGCGAGCGGCACGAGCACGAGCGAGGTTTTATCACCCACGCCACCGGTGGAATACTTGTCGATTTTCGGCTTCGCGATGTGGGAAAGGTCGATCACTTCACCCGAAAGCATCATCTCCTCGGTCAGATCCGCGGTCTCCTGCGCCGACATACCCGAGAAATAAACGGCCATCGCGAGCGCCGCCAGCTGGTGCTGCGGCATCTCGCCATCCAACGTGCTGTCAATGATGTAGCGAATCTCCTCCTGCGTGAACTCGCCCCCATCGCGCTTCTTCTCAATCAGGAAGGTGAAGCTAGGCTTGATGAAGCGGCGGGTCGGAATGTTTCGTTTGCTTGTCATATAAGTGGAGGTGGCGCGGGCCGAACGAGACGCCCGTGCGGCGGAAAAGTTTGCGAGCCAATTTCATTCCGAGAGAAAGTCGAGCCAAAACCCGGACGCCGGGAAGCGCGCTGCGAGTCAAAACCCCACGCTTTTCTGACCAATCGCGATTCGATCCACTGCCACCTTAGAAAGGGAAAAGCTCAGCCTCACTCCGCAATTGCTCCGCCCGGAGTTCGCGATGCGGCGGCAGTTGCGTGCGAAACCACGTGCGTTGCTTCTTCACCAGCGCACGGGTGTTCTGCGCGATCGCCGCGGCCAACCCACTTTCCGCGCCACGGCCATCGAGCAAAGCGATCACTTCGCGATAGCCGATGGCGCCGGCGGCGCTCGGATTCTGCTCGAATCCCGCCGACCGCAACGCCCGGACTTCATCGACCAAACCGGCGCGCAACATCGCTGCCACGCGCTCATCGATCCGGCGCGCGAGATCCGCGGGGTCGCGTTCGAGCCGCGTGAGCTCGACACGATAATCAGCAAACGGCGCCGGCTGCCGCAGGAATTCTTCCGCCAGATCGGCCAGCGTGCGGCCGGAACTGAGACAGCGCTCCAGCGCGCGGGTGACACGACGCGGATTCGCCACGTCGAGCGCACCGAGTCCCGCGGGATTCAAGGCCCGCAGGCGGGTGAGCGCATCTGCGCTGCTCAACGCCCCCACTTCGGCGCGCACCGCCGCGGGCACAGCGACCTCGTCCGCCACGGCGGCAAAAAACGCCTTGAGATAAAAGCCACTGCCACCGGTCACGAGCACGCGGCCACCATTCGCATGGATTTTCCCCACGACATCACGCGCGAGCGCGACGTAGCGCACCACATCCATCCGCTCGGTCGGCGGGCAGATGTCGACGAGGTGGTGTGGCACGCGCACGCGCTCGGCCGCGGTGGGTTTCGCCGAGCCGATGTCCATGCCCCGGTAGAATAAAAGCGAATCGCACGACACGATCTCGGCGCGGTGGCGCTCCGCCCAACGCAAGGCCCATTCGGTCTTGCCGACGGCCGTCGGCCCGGTGAGCACATGGAGGAGAGGTCGGTCGCGCACGGTTTTGTTCTTCCAATCCATCGCAGCCATGCAATCCGTGGTCAAAAAATATCCCACCTTGAAAACCCGCTTCATCGTTAATCCTCGCTCCGGCCGCGCCAGTCGCGCCTTGGCCGAGGTGCGCGCCTACGCGGCTCGACGAGGGGCCGAGGTGGTCCTCACCGAGCGAGCCAGACACGCCTCGGAACTTACGCACCAAGCCCTCACCGAGGGCTGCGAACGGATCGTGGCGGTCGGCGGCGATGGCACGATGAACGAAATCGCCGCCATCGTGACCGGCACCTCCGCCACGCTCGGCTTGATCCCATGCGGCTCGGGCAACGGACTCGGCCGGCACCTGCGCATCCACGGTTCGGTGGCGCGCGCGCTGGAGATTCTGGAACACGGCCGGCCGCGGTTGATCGACACGGGGATCGCGGACGGGCATCCGTTTTTCACTGCGGCGGGCATCGGGTTCGAGGCGGAGATCGCGTTGCGGTTCAACCGGCTCCAGCGCCGCGGTTTTCTGCGCTATCTCACAACCAGCGCCGCCGCGTGGCGCGAGTGGCGACCACAGGACTACGTCGTATCGCAGGCGGGGCGCCGGGAAACGTTTCACGCGTTCACCCTCGCGGTGGCCAACGCCGATCAATACGGCAACAACGCCCGCATCGCACCGGGCGCCACCGTCGACGACGGCCTGCTCGATCTTTGCGCGCTGCCGCCGGTGACGCTTTTCAGCGGCCTGCCACTCGCGCTGCGCCTTTTTCGCGGCACCATCGCCGGTGGCCGGGGCGTGCAAGCGCGCCGCGGCCATCATTTCGTGATCGAACGTAACGCGCCGGGTTGGCTGCACACCGACGGCGAAGTGCATGAGGCGGGCACGCGTTTGGAATTTTCCGTGCGGCCCTCGAGCCTGCGCATCCTCGTGCCGGCTTAGTCGCCGGATATCGACGCTCAGATTTCGGCAAAGGCCACGACCCGATTACGTCCGCGCGCTTTGGCCGCGTAGAGCGCTTTGTCCGCGGCCGCGATCAATTCACGCGCCAGCCGGGCATCATTCGGCAACGAGGCGACGCCGGCGCTAATCGTCACGCGCAACCCCGCGACGCCCGCCGCGGTAAACGGCTCGCCCGCGATCGTAGCGCAGAGTCGCGCGGCGACATCGAGCGTGCTCGTCGCATCCGTTTGCACCAGCAACACGGCAAATTCCTCGCCGCCGAAACGCGCCACGCGATCCACCGTGCGCACTTCGCGCGCGAGGAGCCGCGCGATTTCACGGAGCACCGCGTCGCCCACGGGATGCCCGTGCCCGTCGTTGATCGCCTTGAAGTGATCGACATCAATCATGATCAAGCCGAGCGGATGGCCAAAGCGCAGCGCGCGCTCGCGCTCCTCGTCCAGGAGGCGATCGAATTCGCGGCGATTCAACAAGCCGGTCAGCTCGTCGCGCGTCGCAAGCAGGCGCAGAGCCTCGAGCGTCTCGCCAAGTTTAAGCGCATAGCGCAGGGATCGCTCCAGCATGCGCGGGGTGATCTCGCCTTTGACGAGGTAGTCGAGCGCCCCGGCGTGCATGGCGGCGATATCGACGCGGTCCGCAGTCTCCGCCGTGAGAAACACAATCGGGGTGCGACAGCCACGCGCGACCGCCGCGCGGATGAGCTCAAGCCCGTCGTGTTCGCCGAGCTGGAAATCGAGCAGGCAAGCCGCGAAGCCACCGCCGGCCAGTTTTTCCAGTCCTTCCTCGTAGCTACCGACCCACTCCAGTGAAAATTTCTCCCCCTGAAACACGCCAAAGTGCGCCTGCGTGATCCGAAACTGGAGGCGATCGTCGTCGATCAGGAGAACGGTGCGGGGCATCGGAGACGGGATTTTTCTCCTCGGGCCAAAGAAAATTATTTCGAAGCTCGCTTCACGCCGGCCGAAAGATCCGCCGCGCGCGCCGCGATGGCCGGCACGATCTGAGCGCGGTTCGCGAGGTTGTCGCGCACGCAGTTCACGAGCGCGCTGCCGACCACCACGCCGTCCGCGTTGGCCGCCACCTCGGCGACCTGCGCACGGGTGCCGATGCCGAAACCGACGACCATCGGAAGCTTCGTCCGCGACCGCACCCGCGCAATCGCCTCGGGGATGTTCGTCGCCACTTGATCCCGCACCCCGGTCACGCCTTCACGCGAAACGTAGTAGAGAAATCCCGTCGTCGCCGCGGCAATCGTTTCGATGCGCGCGTTGGGCGTCGTCGGCGCAATGATAAAAACCGTCTCCAAGCCGTGCGTCGTGCAGGCCTTTGTCACCTCGCCCGCCTCTTCCGGCGGCAGGTCGAGCGTGAGGATGCCATCGACGCCCGCCGCCTTGGCGGCGCGCACATAGGCGTCAACGCCGTTGGCGAAAACCAGATTATAGTAAGTGTAGAAAACAATCGGCGCCTGACTGAACTCGCGCACGCGGCGCACCAGTTCAAACACCCGCGCGGCCGTCATCCCGCTTTCCAGCGCGCGCTGGGCTGCGAGCTGATTGGTCAGCCCGTCCGCCAGCGGATCGGAAAACGGGACACCGAGTTCAAGGATATCCACGCCGTTGGCCAGCAGGGCGCGGCAGACTTCGACCGACGTCGTAAAGTCAGGGTCACCCGCGCACACATAGGCGACGAAGGCGGCGCGATTCTCGGCCCGGGCACGGGCAAACGCTTGCTGGATTCGGGACATGGAGCGCCGAACTTGGCGGGAAAGCCGCGCGAATGACACCAAATTTTATCAATGGCCCACCGTGGAGTGCATGGCGTTGAACCAGCGCTCCGAAGGCGCAGAAGAATTGCTCGTGGTAGCAACAAGGGCCGGGTCTCCTGACCCCGCCGCAGAAAGAATTCGAAAGCCCCCGCAATCGCGGCGGACTTCGGCGACCCCGCCCTACCCCCTAAACCTTCATCCTCAGAAATCGAACTCCACCAGCACCGGACAATGATCCGAAAGCACCGAGCGCACGACTTCGGAATGAACTTTCATGCATCCCGCCGGGAGAAAAACGAAATCGAGCGCGCGCTGCGGCAGCGGCGAGGGATAAGTTAGCCCGGCAATGGGGTGCATCACGTAGTCACAATAGTCAGAGAGATGACTCAGCAGCGAGGCGGTCGCGTCGTCGTGATGACCGGGGTTGTTGAAGTCACCGCAGATAATCGGCGGCACCTCCCAGCGCTTGCCATGGAGGCGGTGTTTCTCGCGCAGCCAACCGAGCAGACGCTCCAGCTGCCGCAAGCGCTGCCCGCGCGAACCGAAATGCAGGTGTAGATTCACGAGCGGAAGGCAGCGCCCGGCGACGTCAAATTCGACGTAGAGAAATCCCTTTTCCCCGAGACTGCGCTGGCCAAAGACCACAGTCTCGGCCGAGCGGATGGCATGCCGCGACAGCACCGCATTGCCGTAGGCGAGATTGAGCAGGCCGGTGCGCCGGTTGTTGATGCCGAAAATCGAATGCGGAAAGCGCGTGTGCACCCGCAGATAGTCGAGATGATCGAAATTGCCCGCCCAGCGAGAGCGCTCGTCGATCTCCTGCAGCGCCACCACGTCGGGGGCGAGCCGGTCGAGCAGCCCCGCGATTTTCCGCAGGTTCACCCGCAGCTTGCGCTGGCTGGTGAGACCCTGGATGGGCGTCAACCCGCGGCCATGCGCGATGTTGAAAGTGACGAGACGCAGGCGCGGCATTGGGTGGTTGGCGGAAACTGCGACGCCACGCCGACAAAAGCAAACGCACGTCGTGCCGGAAGATGGGTTGACAGGTGAAAGCGCGACCGCGATTTTCCCCGACCCTTACGGCGGTCATAGCTCAGTTGGTTAGAGCACAGGATTGTGAATCCTGGGGTCGCGGGTTCGAGTCCCGTTGGCCGCCCCATTTTGTTAGCGAGGCAGTTGCGAAATCCAAGGCCTCCCCTGGCAACGTCCACTGGCAACATGGCTCCTGAGATGCATAAACACTCATGGAGGTTCACCCCGATCCCAGCGACGTTGTGGACGACAGCGAGAGTGGAGAGTGTGTTCTTCGCGCCGGGGAAACGCGATCCACGAGAGGGCATAACGTAAAGCGCCCCGGCGATTTTTCGTTCTGCAGTAGCCATGCGCGAAAGCGTGCACGCCGGGCGGCCCCAGGCGTTCCCCGCTCCGTGCCCGCCGCAGAATCGCGTCGATAGCTTGATGCAAATCAAGGCGCGCCGTTACCACGTCCGGTAATCTGGGTCCACACCTGCTTCACCACTCCTCCTTTTCCTCCCTGCTCCTATGAAAACCTCCCTCCTCTTTCTCCCGCTCGCCTTCGCCGGCTGCATTCTCACCGCCGGCCTCGCCTTGGCCAGTGAGGGCCCCACCGACGCCAAGGGTAAAGTCGCCCTGCCCGCCGCGATCAGCGCTCTGCCAATCGAGCAAGCCGTCCTCACCTCACCCCCGCACGTGCCGCCACCGATCAAGCGCAAGCATGCCGCACGCGTCGTCATCAACCTCGAGGTGACCGAGGTCGTCGGCAAACTATCCGATGGCGTCGAATATACGTTCTGGACCTATGGCGGCAGCGTCCCCGGCTCGTTCATCCGCATCCGCGAGGGCGACGTCGTTGAGTTTCACCTCAACAATCACCCGTCCTCAAAGCTGCCGCACAACATCGATCTTCACGCCGTCAACGGCTCCGGCGGCGGCGCATCTTCCACCTTCACCGCGCCCGGCCACAGCTCGCAATTTACCTTTCAGGCCCTGAATTCCGGGCTCTACGTCTATCACTGCGCCACCGCGCCCGTGCCCATGCACATCGGCAACGGCATGTATGGTCTCATTCTCGTCGAGCCCAAGGACGGCCTCCCCGTCGTGGACAAGGAATACTACGTCATGCAGGGTGAGTTCTACACCACCGGCAAATACGGCGAGGAAGGCCTGCAATCGTTCGACATGGCCAAGGCCATCGACGAACGCCCGCCCTATATCGTGTTCAACGGTGCCGTCGGTTCGCTCGTCGGGGACAAGGCCCTCCAAGCCAAAGTCGGTGAGACGGTCCGCATTTTCTTCGGCGTCGGCGGGCCCAACGTCACCTCCTCGTTTCACGTCATCGGCGAGATCTTCGACCGCGTTTATCCCGAGGCCGGCCTCAGTGTGCCCAACACCAACGTGCAGACCACCCTCGTTCCCTCCGGCGGCGCGACCATGGTTGAATTCAAGGTCGATGTCCCTGGCACGTTCATTCTCGTCGATCACTCGCTCACCCGCGCGTTCAACAAGGGCGCCCTCGGCATGCTCAAGGTCGACGGTCCCGAGGACCGCGTGATCTACTCCGGCAAGGAAATCGACGCCGTGTATATCGGCGCCCAAGCCCAGGCCGGCTCCGATTCCGAGAAACGCGAGGCCGCCCTCAAGGCCAAGATCGCCGCCGAGATCAAAACCAATCCCGCCATCGCCGAGCTCACCAAAGAAATGCGGATCGAAAAGGGCCAGCAGGTTTACATGGGCCTCTGCTTCGCCTGTCACATGGCCGACGGCAAGGGCCTCCCCGGCGCCTTTCCTCCCCTCGCCGGCTCCGACTACATGCTCGCCGATCGCGACCGCACCATCCGCATCGTTCTGAAAGGACTCGTCGGCCCCGTCACCGTCAACGGCAAGAAATATGAGAGCGCCATGCCGCCCCAGGAAGCCGTGCTCACCGACACCCAAATCGCCGACGTCCTCACCTACGTTTACAATACGTGGGGCAACACCGGCGAAGCCTTCACCTCCGCCCAGGTCAAAGCCGTCCGCAACGCGACGCACTAAGGCGCCGTCGCTCCTTCCACCATGACCGCCTCCCTGCCACGCACGCTGCTTGCCCACGCATTCCGCCTGCTCGTGGCAGGATCGGCGGTCTTCGCCAGCGTAAATCCGCCCTCTGATTCCGACCGCGCAGCTCTCAACCCTCAGCTCTCAGCTCATCTTCTTCCCATCCCCGCCGGCGCCTACGTGCCTCTGCAACGCTCCCTCAAGGACGCTCCGCTGATTCCCGTCGCGGCATTTCTCCTCGCCCGTCAACCCGTCACCAACGCCGAGTTTCTGGCCTTCGTCACCGCCCACCCGGCTTGGCGGCGCTCCCAGGTGAGCGCCCTATTCGCTGACGCCTCCTACCTCGCGCACTGGACCGACGACCTCACCCCCGGCCCGAGCGCCCCGCTCGATTCACCCGTCGTGCGCGTCTCTTGGTTCGCCGCCCGCGCCTACGCCCGCTCCCTCGGTCAACGACTTCCCACCACCGCCGAATGGGAACTCGCCGCCGCCGCCGGCTACACCGTCCCCGACGGCAAAAACGATCCCGAACTCCAACGCGACCTCTACGCCTGGCTCGCCCGCCCCGTGCCCGCCCTCCTCCCCGCCGTCACCACTCCCCGCCCCAACCTCTACGGCGTCCGCGGCCTCCACGGCCTCGTCTGGGAATGGGTCGATGATTTCAACACCTCACTCGTCACCGGCGAATCCCGCGCCGACGGGGGCCTCGATCGTGACCTTTTCTGCGGCGCCGGCGCTGTCGGCGCCAAGGAAATGACCGACTACGCCGCCTTCATGCGGCAGGCGCTCCGCTCCTCCCTTCAAGCCAACAACACCACCACTTCGCTCGGCTTCCGCTGCGCCCGAGATCTCGGTCCCTCCGCCCCTCCCGCACCATGAAAACTTTCCTGCTCTTCCTCTTCGCCGCCGCTGCCTCCGCCGCCGCTGCCACTCCCGCCCTGCCTCCCGCGCCGTGCTTCGTGGAAAAGGACGCGACGAAAAAAGATGAATGCTGCGAGGCCATGGCCTCAGTCCCGTTCTCCAAAAACTCGATCTACCAGGCCGACGCCGCCTTCACCACGGACACCGGCGCCGCCTTCAAACTCGGCGCGCTCCGCGGCCGGCCCGTGATCCTCGCCATGTTCTTCGCCTCCTGCGGCTACGCCTGTCCACTCACCGTCACCGACATGCAGGGCATCCGCGCCCAATTGCCCGCCGAAGTGCGCGACCGCGCTGCGTTCGTGCTCGTTTCGTTCGACGTCGCCCGCGACACCACCGCCGCCCTCGACGCCTATCGCACCCAACGCCGCCTCGACTCCGCCTGGACCATTCTCCGCGGCACCGAAGATTCCGTGCGCGAATTGGCCGCCCTCCTCGGTGTGAAATACAAACAGGAAGCCGACGGCGCCTTCGCGCACTCCAACCTTATCACGATCTTGAACACGCAGGGTGAGATCGTGCACCAGCGCCTCGGCCTCAAAGGCGGAGTCAGCGAAGCGGCAGCGGCAGTCGTTGCTGCGAAATAATCCTCCACCCGCTCGCGCGTGCGCGGGTTCGCCTCGCACTTCGGGCGGTTATCGAACCTCGCGCCTCCCTCTCTCGTCTCCATGAAAACACTTTTCCGCCTCCTCGCCGTGGCGCTGACCGCCAGCGTCGTCGTCCTCTCAGCCGAACCCGCCGCCGATATCCCATTCACCGACGCTTTCGCTCACGGCAAAATCTCCCTCAACGCCCGCCTTCGCTACGAAAGGGTCGAACAGACCAATCTCCGCAACGCCGAAGCCCTCACCCTGCGCACGCGTCTCGGTTTCACGACCGCGCCATGGCTGGGCTTCAAGGCCATGGTCGAAGGCGAGAACATCGCCGCCGCCGATGGCGACAGCTACAGCCAGTCTGGCCTCAATCCCGCCGCCACCGGGCGCGCCGTCGTTGCCGATCCTGAGACCACCGAGATCAACCAAGTCTTCATCGCTTACACCGGCGGCAAGACCACCGCGACCCTCGGCCGCCAGCGCCTCGTCCTCGACAACGCCCGTTTCATCGGCGACGTCGCGTGGCGTCAGAACATGCAAACCTTCGACGCCCTCGTCGTGCAGAACCAATCGCTCGCCAAGACCACGCTCACCTACGCCTACCTCGATCAGATCAACCGCGTTTTCAGCGCCCGTTCGCCCCAAGGCAAATGGCAGTCCGACTCGCATGTGTTTCACGCGAGCACCACCGCCCTCTCTGCCGGCACGCTCAGCGGTTACGCCTATCTCCTCGATTTCAAAAACGCCGCCGCCAACGCCTGCGCCACCTACGGTCTCAGCTTCGCCGGCACCCAGCCGCTCAACGCGGACGTGAAATTCGTCTATCGCGCCGAAATCGCGACGCAGTCCGACTACGGCTCCAGCCCGCTGAGCTATTCGACCAATTATACCGGTCTTGAGGCCGGCCTCGCCCGAAAGCCCGCCACCCTCACGCTCGGCTACGAGCAACTCGGCTCCGATCACCGCGTCGGCTTTAAAACCCCGCTCGCGACGCTTCACGCGTTCGACGGCTGGGCCGATCTCTTCCTCGCCACGCCCGCGGCCGGCCTGCGCGACACCTATGTCAAGGCCACCGCGAATCTTCCCGCGGCGTTCGCCCTCACGGTGTTCTGGCATCAGTTCAACACCGCCGTCGCCAGCACGAAGCTCGGAGAGGAAATCGACGCGCAGCTCGCCCGCAAATTCGGCCGAGCCGTCACGGGCATGGTGAAGTTCGCTGACTTTCGGCGCGACAGCCTCGCCTATCCGAACGTGCAAAAAATCTGGGCCCAAGTGGAATACGCCTATTAGCCCGTCCGACCGCATCCGCCCATGTCTGCCCCGAAATTCAAGACCTTCGATGTCCGGCCCAATCTCGCCCGCGGCGAGGAGCCCTTTCCCTTGATTCGCGCACGAGTGGACGCGCTCACTCTGGGGCATGGCGTCACGATCATTGCCCCTTTCATGCCGGCACCGCTGATCGAGTTGCTCAAAGGCGAAGGCTTTCAGTCCACTCTGGAACGCCGCTCCGACGGAGCTTGGGCGGTCAACTTCTGGCGGGAGGAATCGGCGTAATGAAAAAGACCACCTTGCTTTCGCCCACCGAGGCCGGTGTCTGCTCGCTCATCGCGCCTGTGCATGAGGTGTCCGACGGGATCATCAGCCGGGCGGTTCTGACCACGCCGGGACTACGGATCACCTGGTTTCAATTCGCTGCCGGCCAGGAACTCTCCGAGCACACAAGCAAGGGCCGCGCGCTGGTGCAGATCCTCAATGGGAAATGTGAGTTTTCTGTGCGTGATAAAATGCACCTGCTCAAAGCGGGCGACCTCCTTCACGTCCCGCCGGCCGTGCCGCATGCACTGACCGCGCCCGAGGCGTTTTCGATGCTACTGACGCAGGTCACCGAGCCGGCGGTGAGCAGCTGACCGCAGAGAGCCGCGCCGAGTCTTGGTCGGATTGTAAGCGGTAATTTCTCCACAGCGTAGTCGGCCGAACGCCGACGGTGTAGAGTGGCGGGGATGAATGACGACAACGTGTTGGTGATCGCGCGGCCGCAGCGGCCGCATTTGCGGCCGG
>JANOAF010000258.1:0-10178 GCA_031411015.1 Opitutaceae bacterium
GTCTCGAGCGCCTGCTGGCGGCGCATGTGTGCATCGTCGGCGTCGGTGGGGTGGGCTCGTGGGTGGTCGAGGGCCTCGCGCGCAGCGGCGTGGGTGCGCTGACCCTCATCGATCTCGACGATGTGTGCGTGACCAACGTGAACCGCCAGCTCCCCGCGCTCGACGGCCAGATAGGGCGGCCGAAGGTGACCGTGCTTGCGGAGCGCGCGCGGTTGATCAATCCGGAGTGCCGCGTGACGGAGGTGCAGGAATTTTTCACGGCGGGTTCGGCGGAGCGACTGCTGGCCCCGCGTTTCGATTTCATCGTCGATGCGGTCGACCGGATGTCGCACAAGGCGCTCCTGATCGCGGGCGGACGGGATCGCGGGGTGCCAGTGCTCAGCGTGGGGGCGGCGGGCGGGCGACGGGACGCGAGCAAGATTCACGCAGGCGACATTGGCGAGGCGGGTGACGAGTTGATGCGGCAGGTGCGAAAAAAACTGCGGCGTGATCACGGGTTCACGTCCGGGGCGCATCGTGGGATCACCCGGATGGGTGTGCGTTGCGTGTGGTCGACCGAAGCGCCGGTTTTTCCGTGGGCTGATGGCACATGCGCGGCGCAGCCGGAGCCGGGTAGCACACTGACGCTCGACTGCGAAACGGGCCTCGGCACCGCGGTATTTGTCACGGGTGCGTTTGGTCTTTTGGCCGCCGGCGAAGTCGTCCGGGCGCTCGTCGCACCCGAGGATCAGTAAAACAAGCGCTGAAAATTTTCTTCCACGCGCGCGGCCAGCGTTTCGACCGCGAGGCCGCGGATTTGCGCGAGGGCAGTGTAGGTCGCCGCGAGATTTGCCGGGTGATTCACGCGTTCGCCAGCGGGAGTGTCGGGTAGGGTGAAGCGGCGGTGGGGCGCGGGGAGTGCCATCGCGGGCGCGTCGGTTTCGACGAGCAGCCGTTCCAGCGGGACCGCGGAAAACACCCGCGACTTGGCGGCATGGCGTGCTTGGAGGAAGTAACCGTTGTAGGAAAAATACGCGCCCAGATCGGCGAGCGGCCGGACGAGTTCCAGCGGTCCACTGTAAGCGTGAAGCAGGAAGCCCCGCGTCGGGAGTTTTTCAGTGTGGAGCAGATCGTGCAGCGGACCGATGGCACGCAGGCAGTGGATTGACGCGGCGCGATGCAGTTCGGTCGCGAGCGCGAGCTGGGCGGAGAAGACCTCGGTCTGCTCATCGAGCGGCGCAACCCGCAATCCGGCGAGCCGGGGATCGTCGGACCGGAGGTCGTCGATAATCCAGCGGTCGAGTCCGATCTCGCCGACGTGACTGGCCGGTTCCGCGTGGAGGCGGGCGCGGAGCGCGGTGAGGTAGTGGGGCGAGCGGTTGCCGGCGTCCCAAGGGTGGACGCCGTAGCTCGGGAGAATCCAATCGTGCGCGGCGGCGAGCGCGGAAACCACCGGCCATTCTTCCTCGGAGGTGCCATTGACCACCGCGCGGCGCAGACCGATCGAGCGGAGATCGGCGATCACTTGCGCACGGTGCGGTTCCAGCGCGGGGAAGTGGAAATGATTGTGCGCGTCGTAGAGATTCATGGTTTGAAACGCGGAGAGCGGGGAGCACCCGGAGGAAACAAAGACAGGATGGGCTTTCGGTTCATGCTCCGCGGCCTTCGCGTTTCAATCTTCGTGAGCTTGGGCAAAAGCGCGAATAGTGGCGCGGACGGCGGCGAGTCCGTTTTGGCGGGTGGGGGAAAGATGTTTCGTGAGCCCAAGTTCAGCGAGGGGATCGAGCGGCGTGGCGGCGATTTCGGCGGCAGAGGCACCGGTGAAAAAATCGCAAAGAAACACGACCAAGCCGCGCACGAGCGGCGACTCGGCATCGCCGCGGAAGTGGCATGTCGCATCACGGTGCTCGCTGGCGAGCCAGACGACGGAAACGCAGCCATGCACGCGGTGGACGTCAGTGCGTTCGGCGGCTGGCAGGGGCAGCGCTTTGCGCGCACGATCGACGACCGCGTTGAGCCGTTCGTGGGGATCTTCGAACACCGCGAAGTCGTCACGCAGATGCTGGAGCCGCTCGGGGAGGAACACGCCGAAAGCGTGCCGGCCGATTTTGATGCGGCAAGCCCGCGCGTGGCGCTTAAGCGCGGTGCCCAACGAGCCGTTATGAAGGCCCGGTGCCAACCACGACCGAAAATGTCCTGATTCCACTGCCTGGCTTTATCCTGCCCGGCGATTTTCCGAACCGAATCGGGTTTGTCGGTTTGGTGGATCATCAGTTGCGGAAGTTGCGGGCCACGGGCCACTTCGTGCCGCCGCGTTTTTTCGGCTATTATTTTCAATCACGGGTGCCGATTGGGGTGGGAGGCAGTTGGACGGTGACGCTGGACGATGCGCGGCCCGTATCACTTTTGCCCGACTTGCTGGAGCGTGTGACGCGGGGAAAGTATCGCATCGTCGGCCGGGGGCGGTCGAGCCCGCCGGATTTTCTGCTCGTGCATGATCGGCGGGACGGGGCGTGCTGGCTCTGGACGTTCCAGGAGGGGCTGCGCTTCGTGGAATCCGCCGAGCCGATGATCGGCGGCCATGGCGGCGCGGAGGCGCCGAAACTTTCCGGGCAGTAATCCGGGCAACAAAAAGCCGCGACCAAATCGGCCGCGGCTTTGAGTCGAATTTTTGCTGGGCTATCAGTTGTAGAACATCGCCTCGTTGCTCTGGAAAAGGGCGTGCGCCAGTTTCGTCCACGCATCGAGAGGGGTGTGTTTTTCATAGACGCCGCCGACTTGGGTGGCGAAGCGGCCCTGCTGTTTTTTCCCGGCCATGGCCACCATCTCGGCCTTCTTCGCGGCGATTTTGGCGTCGCGGGGATTTGGGGTCTGTTTCGCGGCGGGCGGCTCGTTGCCGGGCAGCACCACCTCGGTTCCGGTTGGGTTCGAATTCACATATTTCAAGCCGAGGGCGACCTCGTCTCTCGTCGGCCAGCGCTGGAAGATGGCAAGGTAGAGCAGCGCGACGCGCTCCTGATCGGTTTTCACCTCGGCGAAGGCGGGACGGTCGACGAGCTTGCGGGCGGTCTCGATCACCATGGGGCTATTCATGAGAAAGAGCGCCTGCTGCGGGACCAGGGTCTCATAGCGGCGGCCGGACGCGACGTCTGGGCTCGGGAAATCGAACTGCGTGAGCAGTTCTGGGGGATTGGTCCGGTCGATAAGAGTGTAAACGGCGCGGCGCTTCGCGAAGCCCTCGCTGGAAATCGCGACGGGCTTGCCGCCGTAGGTGAGGTCGAGTTCGCCGGTGATGGCGAGGAGCGAGTCGTGCACTTCCTCGAAATCCATCCGGCGAAGATTGTAGCGCCAGAGAAGTTTGTTGTTGGGATCGAGCTCGGCGAATTTCGGATTGTTGAGGCTGCTCTGCTGATAGGCTGCGCTCAAAACGATGAGCCGGTGCAGCGATTTGATGGACCACTTTTTTTCCACAAAGGTGGCCGAAAGCCAGTCGAGCAACTCGGGATGCGTGGGCGTTGAGGACATGTTGCCGAGATCGTCAGGCGTCTCGACGAAACCGGTGCCCCAGTGCTGCTGCCACATCCGGTTGACCATGACGCGCGCCGTGAGCGGATTTTTCGGATCGGCAATGGCGAGCGCCAGCTCCCAGCGGCCGGAGCCGGTATGCCACTCGACGCGCTTCTTCGGATCCGGGGAGAGGACTTCGAGGAAACGGCGGGGGACGATGTCGCCCTTGTTGGCGGCTTCGCCGCGAAGGAGCACATTGTAGTCGCGCGAGCGCGGCACGTCGTAGAGGGCGTTGACGCGCGCCGGTGCGCCGGGGTGCTTTTGTTCGAGGTCGCCGATATCGGTCTGGAGCAGACGGGTATCGCGCTGCAGCTTCTGCTGCATTTCACGCCGCGAGGAGTCCATCTTGGTCGCCGCCACCTTGCCCTTGCCGGCGATACTGCGGCGGAATTCCGCTTGCCGCGCGGTGAGTTCAGCCTGGCGTTTGTCGAGCTCGGCGGACTTCGCCATGTAGTCGAGCAGCTCTTCGGTTTGCGGCACATTGACCTTCTGGGTGGGAAGCTGTGCGGGCTGGATGCTGTTGGCGAAGACGCCGTAGAGGGAGTAGTAGTCCTTCGTCGGAATCGGATCGAACTTGTGATCGTGGCAGCGGGCGCAGGCGACGGTCAGACCGAGAAACGCCTTCGTCGTGACATCGATTTGATCGCCGATGATATCGTCTTTGCGACCGTTGAACTGGTTGCCGAGCGTGAGAAACCCCTGGGCGGCGAGCGGCCAGCGGTTGTCGATGCTGCGATTGGCGGTAACTTCGACGGCGGGTAGCTCCACGGCGGGATCGAGTGAGCCGGCGACGTTTTTGCCGACCGAAGTCGGCCGTGCAGGGGGAGTCGAGGTCTTGGACTTGGCCTGCTTCTCCAGATAGTTCGAGTAGTAGTCGCCCGCGATCTGCGCGATGATGAATTTGTCGTAGGGCAGGTCGGCGTTGAAGGCGTTTATGACCCAGTCGCGGTAGGTCCACGCGTGCGGGTAACGCAGATCTTCCTGGCCCTTGGCGTCGCCCTTGGTGTCGGAGTAGCGCGCGACATCGAGCCAGTAGCGCGACCAGTGTTCACCGTATTGCGGCGAGGCGAGGAGTCGGTCGACGATTTTGGCGTAGGCGTCGGGCGAGGGATCCTTCACGAAATCCTGAACCTCCTTCGGATGCGGCGGCAGCCCGGTCAAATCGAAATAGATGCGGCGGATGAGCGTAGCCTTTTCGGCGGGCGCGTTGGGCGTCATGCCGTTGGCCTCAAGCTTCGCGAGCACGAAGTTGTCCACGGGATTTTTCACCCACGCCGTGTTCGTGACGGTGGGAAGCGCGGGCTTCTGCACCGGTTTGAAGGCCCAGTGGTTTTTGCCGACGCCCGCGTAGGCGGCATTGGAACCCTTGGCGACATTGGTGCGTGGATCGGGTGCACCGCGGCGCACCCACTCAGTGAGATCGGCGATCTGTTGATCGGAGAGTTTCTCGCCCTTGGGCGGCATCTGGAGATCCTCGTCTTTGTAGCGGACGGCCTGGATGAGAAGCGATTTGTCGGGATTGCCGGCGACAAGGGCGGGGCCGGTGTTGCCGCCGTGGAGGACGGATTCACGGGTGTCGAGGAGCAGGCCGCCGCGGACTTTGTCCCCTTCCTTGCTGTGGCACTTGTAACACTTCTCGGCGAGCAACGGGCGGATCTTGGACTCGAAGAACTGAAGATCGGCGGGCGAGATCTTGACCGGGGTCGGGTGACCGGCGGGCATGTCGGCCGCGCGGGTGAAAACAAAGAGAGCGGAGAACGCGAGGACGGCGGTCCCGCCTCTTACGAGGCGGCCGACACCGAAAGCATGGGGGGCGGGAGTCATGGCGTTCAGGCGAGGATCGGTTTGACGACGTTGCCGGCGACATCGGTGAGCCGGAAATCACGGCCATTGAAGCGATACGTGAGCTTCGTGTGGTCCATGCCCATGCACTGGAGGATCGTGGCATGCAGATCGTGCGGATGAACTTTGTCCTTTACGGCCGCGCCGCCGAATTCGTCGGTCGCGCCGTGAACGGTGCCGCCCTTAATCCCACCGCCAGCCATCACGACCGAGAAAGCCTTGGCGTTGTGATCGCGGCCGGCTTTTTCGCTGTCGGCGCTGTTGCGGTCGCGCGTGGGCTTGCGGCCGAACTCGCCGCCCCAGACGATCAGCGTGGAGTCGAAGAGCCCGCGCTGCTTGAGGTCGGAGATGAGCGCCGCGAGCGGTTGATCGATTTCGCCGGCCTTGGCCGCCATGCGGCTCTGGATGTCCTGATGGTGGTCCCAGCCGTTGTGCCAGACTTGGACGACGCGGACGCCGCGTTCGATCAAGCGGCGGGCGATGAGGAGTTGTTTGCCCTGCTCGTTGGTGCCGCCGCGGCCGCCGGGACCGGAGATGCCGTAGGCGGCGCGGGTGACTTCGGACTCCTTGTTGATGTCGAAGGCATCCATCGCCTCAGTTTGCATGCGAAACGCGATTTCGTAGCTCTCGAGGCGGGTTTCAAGCGCGGCGTCGCGTTGGAGATTTTGCGCGTGGATTTCGTTCAGCTGATGCACGAAGTCGAGCTGGCGGCGCTGCTCCGTCTGGCCGACGTAATTGTTGCGGATGTTCTGAATCATCTGCGGCACGGAAGGTGCCTGCGTGTTGATGGTGGTCCCCTGATAGACACCGGGCAGAAAGGCCGACTGGTAGTTGGCCGCGCCGCCGGGCGGAAGGCCGCCGCCGCGGAGAGCGATGAAGCCCGGGAGATTCTGGTTCTCCGTGCCGAGGCCGTAAACGAGCCACGAGCCCATGCTCGGCTTGGCGATGCGGAGCGAGCCGGTGTTCATGAACACTGTGGCGACCTCATGCGCCGGGATGTCCGTCCACATCGAGCGGATGACCGCGAGATCGTCGGCGTGCTGAGCGGTCTTGGCGAAGACGCTGCTCACTTCCAAGCCGCTCTGGCCATACTTGGAAAACTTGAACGGAGACGCCATCGCGAGCCCATCATTGCTGATCGACTTGCCGTCCATCTTGGTGAGGGCGGGCTTGTAGTCCCACGTGTCGAGGTGGGAAGGCGCGCCTTGCGCAAAGATGTGAATCACGGCCTTGGCCTGGCCCGGAAAATGCGACGGACGCGGCGTGAGCGGGCCAGCCCCGACTTTCCCGCCCGACTCTGCCCCGACGAGGTCGGCCGGGTCCAGCAAGTTGGCGAGGGATAGGGCGCCGATGCCCATGCCCATGCGATTCAGGAACTGCCGGCGGGTGAGGAAGTAGTCCTCAATATTGGTCGAGATTCCGCAGCAGGGCTGATCGTGATGGGTGGGCTCTTGGTGGGAAGACATGGTGGGTAAGATTTGAGTTGGGCGGACGCGGGGTTTGCCGTCGGGCTCAGAGACGTTGGCGGAGAGGGGCGGTTTCAAGCAAAGTCATTGCCGAAACGGTGGGGTTACCGGTCGACGCAAGCCGCGCGAGCCTTGAGAGGCAACATGTTTGAGTAAACAAGGCTTTGACGGTCGCTGGTGCCCCGCGCAACGTCTCGCCCGCGATGTCTCCCGCCCCCGAGTCTACTGCCGCTGCGTCGAAGAAACGCGATACGCTCTACCTTCAGGTCCTCGCCGCCATCGTGGTCGGCGTGCTCGTCGGCTGGCTCAGGCCGGAATGGGGCCTCGCCATGCAGCCGCTTGGCGACGGCTTCATCAAACTGATCAAGATGATCATCGCGCCGATTATTTTCTGCACGGTCGTCGCCGGGATCGCGGGCATGGGCGATCTGAAACGGCTGGGCAACGTGGGCCTGAAGGCGTTGGCGTATTTCGTGACACTCACGACGGTGGCGCTGGTGATTGGACTCGTGGTCTCGAACGTCGTGCGGCCCGGCGACGGCATGCACATCGACGCGAGCAAGCTCGATACGAAACAGGTCGATACCTACCTCACGCAGGGCAAGGCACAGAGCACCGTCGCGTTTGTTCTGAACATCATCCCCAAGACCTTTGTGGGCGCGTTTGCCGAGGGCGAGGTCTTGCAGGTGCTGTTGCTCGCGCTGCTCTTCGGTTTCGCACTCGCCCGCGTCGGCGAGAACGGCCGGCCGGTGATGAACCTGCTCAACGAAATCGCCCGTGTCTTGTTCGGCATCGTGTGGGTCATCACGCGGCTCGCGCCAATCGGGGCGTTCGGCGCGATGGCGTTCACGATCGGGAAATTTGGGATCGGCTCGCTCGTGTCGCTCGGGCAATTGCTCCTCACGGTCTATATCACGTGCGCGCTTTTCATCGTGCTCGTGCTCGGCGGCATCGCGCGGGCGGCGGGTTTCAGATTCTGGAAGGTGCTTCGCCACGTGAAGGAGGAGATTTTTATCCAGCTCGGCACCTCATCGTCCGAGGCGGCGATGCCGGGACTCATGGACAAGCTTGAGCGCATTGGCTGCGCGAAACCCGTCGTGGGTGTGGTGGTGCCGGCCGGCTATTCCTTCAATCTGGACGGCACCTGCATCTACCTCACGAGCGCCGCGCTGTTTCTCGCGCAGGCGACCGATACGCCGATGACGCTCATGGATCAGGTCGGCCTGCTCGCGGTGATGCTGCTGACCTCGAAGGGAGCCGCCGGGATCACCGGCAGCGGCTTCATCGTGCTCGCCGCGACGATCTCGACGACGGGCAACATCCCGGCCGCCGCGCTCGCGATGATCTTCGGCGTCGACCGCTTCATGTCGGAAATCCGCGGCCTCACCAACCTCATCGGCAACGCCGTCGCGACACTCGTCATCGCGAAATGGGAAGGCGCGCTGGATCGGGAAAAGGCGCGCGAAATCTTGCGCGGGTGAGCGGGTGTGTGCGGGTCGTTTTTTGTGCGGTGAACGGTTCGGGATCGGGCAACTGACTCGGGTCGACGCAGGTGTGATCGGTCAGGTCCGGGCGTCCGTGGGTAACACGAGCGGTCCTCATTTCACCGGCCCGAGATTCCGATCCGCCGCATGTAGACTTCGCTTGCATTTTGCCGCCGCGGCCCAAGCCGAGCGCCGGACGCGGCTACGGCGAATCTTCCGGCAGGAGGACCAGCTGGCGGTGCCCACCGACGGTGTGTCCGTCGCCTTTCGCGGGACCCCGGGGCATGAGGTAGCGAATTTTGAGCGCGTGAATCGTCCATTCGTCCTTGGGCGTGCGTGGGCTCACGCCGTCGCCCGTCATTTCAAGGGTGAAATAACCCTCGGGCGAATCGCGATCCGTCAGCGTGACGTGCACCGTGATTGGCATGTGGCGTTCGCCGCGCGTGACATCGACCGTGCCGCCGCGCGAGCCGAAGCTGAACGGCAGTGCATGGTCGTGGTCGGCCGGCGCCAGCAGGGCCATGGCGGTGCGGAAGGAGAGGGGAAACTTGAGCGTAACGAGCTCGTGGTTGATACGATCGACGGTCGCGAAATCGAGCCAGTGATAAACGGGCTTGGCGGATGCAGTCCCACCTTTGGTGGTCTTTCCGACCGTCCCTGCGAACACGAGACCGTCCTTGTCGCCCGGTCGCGGCGGCAAGAGGGGCACGAGCGCCAGCTGGCGATATCCGCCCTCGCACTGCAAGGGTCCCAGGACCGGGCCGCGCGGCATTGCGAAGCGCAGCTGGAGCCGGAGCACCGTGCGCTCCGCGGTTGGGGTCGGTGCCTTGGCCCGGCCGGAAACGACCAGGCTGAAGTAGCCTTTCGGCGCCGCGGGGTGAGACAGCACGACCTGGGTCACGAAGGGCGTGTCTCCGTCAGCGGCCGGCGTCGGGGCATCGTCGGTGCGGAAAAGCAGCGCCGCTTGCGTTTCAGGCGGGCCGAGGAGTGCGAGCGCGGCCTCATAGGTCGTGGGAAATTTCAGGAGCGAAATTTCTCGTGCGATGCGATCCACTCCGGCCGCGTCCAACCACGTGGCATGCAGGGGAGCGACGAGGCCGAACCAGGTCAAAAGCCAGAGCCCGAGGAAACGCATGGCGAGGGAGTGCACCGGGGATTTATTTGGCGCGCGTGGTTTGGTCACGGAGGCGGTCGGGGCGCACCCAGCCGGGCGAGCTCGGCTTGGGCCAGCGTGTGGGTGAAGCGGATGCGCTGGTTGGCCGCGACGCTCCGCGCGAACAGCGCCTTGGCACCCGCCGCATCACCTTCGAGCAGTCGTTTGCTCGCGGCGAAGTAGCAGGACTCGCTCGTCCGCGTCTGCGGCGTGTCGCCCGCCGTCGCCTGCGCCTCAGCGAGGAACTGCTCCTCGGTCATTTCGCCGAGCAGGAAACGGCCCGCCGTCTTCTCCCAGCCTTCAGTCCACGTCGCCACCGCGCGCGCGAAATCCGCGGACGGTGCCGCGGGTTCGAGCCGGCGCCGGTTGATCCAGCGGAAGAGTTGGGTGTAGCCGGAGCCACCGCCGGCACGATTGAGGGCAACCTCGTAGTCGGCCGCGGCCCCCGCGTAATCGCCGAGCGCGGCGCGCACGCAGGCGCGGTTGGTGTGCGCGTTGGCGTAGGTCGGGCTCTGCTCGAGCAGTCGGTCGAAATCGGCGAGCGCTCCCGCGAGATCGCCAGCGGCGCGGAGCGAAACGCCGCGGTTGAGCAGCGCGGCGGTGAAGCCCGGCTGGAGCTTGAGCGCCGCGCTGAAATCGGCGATGGCGTCGGCATGGCGGTTGAGCTGCTGGCGCGCGTAGCCGCGG
>JANOAF010000259.1:0-28975 GCA_031411015.1 Opitutaceae bacterium
TCCATGCGGGCGCTTGTCTTCCAAATTTCTCACGGGCAGTTTGCCGCATCACAGAACGCAAGCGCGCCATGTCAAATCCGAATCCCCCCGCAGCCGCCGCCCCCGCGCGGCCCCTGCTCTTCTGGGTCGGAGCCATCGCGCTGGTGCTTTACGGGGCTTTCCTGTGGCGCAATTTTTCCAACGTCGCCGGTGGCGCCGACTCCTCCGGTTACCTCAACAGCGCGCGCTTGCTCGCCGGCGGACAACTGGCCGCGGAAATGCGCGCGCCACCGGAATTCGGCCCGCAGGCCGGGTTGCTCCGGCAGCAATTTCAGCCGCACGGCTTTGTGCCGTTTGAGGGCAATCCACGGCTTTCACCCACCTACGCCGTCGGTTTACCCCTCCATCTGGCGCTCGCGGGCAAGCTCTTCGGCTGGTCGCTGGCCCCGTTTCTCATCGGTGTCGGCGGTGCCCTCGCAGGCCTCGCCCTGATCTATGGCATCGCGCGCCAGCTCGAGCTTGAGCCTTGGCTGGCGTTCGCGGGCGCAGCCATGTTCGCCGCCTATCCCGTCGTCATCTTCACCTCGCTCACGCCGATCAGCGACACGCTGGCGACGACCTGGTGTCTCGCGGCGATTTTCGCCGCGCTCCATACAAAAAAAAATCCCGCCTGGGCCATCGCGTGTGGCGCGGCGGTCGCGATGGCAGTGCTCGTGCGCGCGACGAACCTCCTGATCGTGCCGGCGGTGATCGCGCTGCTCGGCTTGAATCTGCGCCGGCTCGCGTGGGCCGCAATCGGCGGTGCCCCCGGTGCCGTGTGGCTGGGCTACTACAACCACGCCCTCTATGGCAGCGCGTTGCGCACCGGTTACGTCGATATCACGGAAGCCTTCGCCTGGAAATACGGCGCGCCCACGGCGCTGCATTTCCTCCAATGGCTCGCCTTGCTCTTGCCCGCCGTGGTGCTCGCGTTGCCCGTGGCCGCGGCGCTGCGTCGCGCGCGACCGGTCCGAACGCTGGGCGCGCTCGCGTTGTGGTTCACACCGTTCGCCGTGCTCTACTCGTTCTATGAGATATCGCACGAGGTCTGGTGGTGCCTGCGGTTCATCCTCCCCGCCACGCCCGCACTCATTTTGGCCGCACTGCTCGGAGTCGAAACACTTCTCCGCTCGCGCGCGGCCCGAACGAGCGCGGCGGTGGCGCTGATGCTCTGGGGGGCGGGGCTCGGCTGGTTTTGGACGAAAAAATTCCACCTACTGCTCACCAAGAGCTACGAACAAGCCTACGCCGCGGCGGCCAACGCCGCGCGCTCGGAGTTTCCGGACAACGCCCTGGTCGTCGCCGGAATCCACAGCGGTGCGCTCTACTATTACACGCTCTTTCCGATCTTGCGCTGGGAGTTTGTCAGCACGCAGGAGTTCTCGCGCTTCCAAAGTCTCACCGCGCAAGCCGGCCGCCCGATCTGCGCCGTGCTCCACGAAACCGAGGAACGCGGCGCATTGCAGGAGCACTGCCCCGGCAACTGGCGCCAAATTGGATCGCGCAATCATTTCTCGCTCTGGCGGCTGGAGCCCGCCGTGCCGCTCGCGCTCACGAAATGATCGCACCCGGGCCGATTCCCCGTTCGCGCCGGCTCGTGCGTCTCGCCGGCCTCGTGGCCATCGCCGGCTTCCTCGCGCTGGTCGCGCGCTTCTGGCATCCGGTTTATGGGTTCACGGTTTTCTTCCAGCTCGATGCGCCGAATGACGACCTAAAAATCACCGCGTTTCGCGAGCTGCCGGTTTACGTGCATCGCGACACCGGCGGCTACGACGGCCTCTACTACGCCCAAATCGCGCACGATCCTTCGCTGCGTGATCGCGAGCTGCCGCGGGCGATGGATAATTTCGCGTATCGCGCACGTCGCATCTTGCCGCCCGCATTGGCGTGGACGCTTGGCGCAGGCCAACCGGCGTGGATCATCCACACCTACTCCCTGCTGAATATTGCCGCATGGCTCGCGCTCGCGGCGATCCTCTGGCGGTTGCTCGACGTCTCCGGTCTCCGCGGGTGGCTGGCGTGGGCGGGGGTGTTGTTTTCCGCGGGAGCGTTGAGCAGCGTGCGCCTCGCCCTCACGGATCTCACCGCGCTCACGATCATCGCCGGTGCACTCCTCGCCGCCGAACGATCCCGCGGGAATCTCGCCGTGGGTGCGCTCGCATTTGCCGGCCTCGCCCGCGAGACGTCGCTGCTCGTTGCCACCGGTCTGGTCGAAGCCCCGTGGTTCTCGCGGAAGAATGTGCTCCGGCTCGTGCTCATCGCCGCGCCGCTCGTGCTCTGGCTCGGCTACGTGCGCTGGCGCGTGGGGCCAGCCGATGCGGGCTGGGCGAACTTCACGTGGCCGGGCGCTGGGCTCGTCGAAAAATGGCAGGCGAGTCTCGCGGCACTGGCCACAGTCGCGGACAAACCGCTCGCGTGGACGACACTGCTCGCGACGCTCGCGCTCACGGTGCAGGCGGCGTTTTTTTTCGTGCGGCCGCACTTCGGCGAGCGCTGGTGGCGGAGCGGCGCGGCGCATGCCGTGATGCTGCTGTTTCTCGGCACGGCGGTGTGGGAAGGGTTTCCCGGCGCGGCGACGCGAGTGCTGCTGCCGCTCAACCTCGCGTTCAACATCATCGTATGCCGCACCCGTGTGTCGCTGGCGTGGCTGGTGCTCGGCAACCTCACGGTATTTGCGGGCCTGCTCACCCTGCGCGACGTGCCGCACGATTCGACCGAACTCGTCGCCCAACGCCTCGGCCCCGGCACCGCCGTCGTGCGTTTCGGGCCGGACTGGTTTGGCCGGGAGCACGACCGCAAGCACGTCTGGCTCTGGACCAAAACGCGCGGCACGCTCACGCTTGAGGCGCGCCCCGCGCCGACCACCGCGGTGCGGCTGGAGTTCGCGCTCCGCAGCCTCACGCCCCGGACCGTGATTCTCCGGCACGAAGGCCGCGAAGTGTGGCGCGCCGAGATCGGGCCCGCGCTTGCGCGTCATGCGGTCACGCTGCCCGCGAGCGGGGCCGCATTCTCCGCGCTGGAATTTTCTTCGCCTACGGGCGCGGTGCCCGAGAACAACGCGCCCGG
Source organism: Opitutaceae bacterium (assembly GCA_031411015.1). Lineage (GTDB taxonomy): Bacteria > Verrucomicrobiota > Verrucomicrobiia > Opitutales > Opitutaceae > ER46. The sequence continues at coordinate 3,085 of JANOAF010000259.1, forward strand.
CGCCCGCGAGCTCGCGTTTGCGCTTTATGATCTGCGGCTCGCGCTGCCAGAACGGTGACCGCCACCATGCCCGCGCCACTGCTCCTCGATCTTTCGCACACCTGCCACACCCGGGCGCGCACCGGCATCCAGCGTGTGACGCGCTCACTCCTAGCCGCGCTCGGCAACCGCGCCGTCGCCGTCACCCACGATCCGTATCGCGCCGGTTGGCGCACGCTGCACGCCTGGGAGAAGGCGAACCTCGCCGCCACCGGAGCCAGCGGAAAGCGCGGCTCGCAATGGCCGCTCACCGCGCGGCTGGGCGGGCGCTTGCGGCGCACGGCCAACCGGCCATCCGCCGTCAGTGCAGCCATCTCCGCGCTCAAGGCGTCCGGCTTGATTGTGCCCGAAGTTTTTTCGTCGGCGGTGGCGCGGGCGTTTCCGGACCTTCTCGCGGCCACGCCAGGCCCGCGCGTCGCATTTTTTCATGATGCCATCGCGCTGAAATTCCCCGAGCTCACGCCGGCCAAAACCGTCGCGCGCTTTCCCGCCTACCTCGTGGAGCTGCTCGCGTTCGACGGCATCGCCGCGGTCTCGGAGGATTCGCGCAACACTCTCGCCGATTATTGGCGCTGGCTCGGCATCACCCACCCGCCACCGATCCACGCCATCCCCCTCGGCGTCGATTTCCCGGCGCCGCCAATCACTCCGGGAGCAACTCTCGGCTCTCAGTTAACCCCCACCCTTCTCTCCGTCGGCAGCATCGAAGGCCGCAAGAACCACCTCGCTCTGCTCGACGCCTGCGAACAGCTCTGGGCCGCCGGCGAAAAATTCTCGTTGCACCTGATCGGCCTCGCGCATCCCCAGACGGGCGCCTCCGCGCTCGCGCGAATCCACGCGCTTCAGGCAGCCGGTCGCCCGGTGCGCTACGATGGACCAGTGAGCGATGCCGCCGTCGCTGCCGCCTACGCAGCGTGCACGTTCACCGTCTATCCCTCACTCATCGAAGGCTTCGGCCTGCCGGTAATCGAAAGCCTCGCGCACGGGAAACCATGTCTCTGCTCCGCCCGCGGTGCCCTCGGTGAGTCCGCCACCGGCGGTGGTTGCCTCGCCCTCGAATCCGTTGACGCCGCGTCGCTCGCCGCCGCGATCGCGCGGTGGTTGCGTTCGCCCGGTGAGTTGGACGCGCTCAGGGCTCAGGCGCGCGCGCGCCGGTTCAAATCGTGGATCAACTACGCCGACGAACTTGTGGCGTGGATGGGCGAGCTGCAGCGCCGCTGACCGATCCGTTACGATAACGGGGTTATCCGTCCGACCTTTCCCGCCTTTCCGTTTGCAATAGGCAAGGCCGCCGCTCACGGTCTACCCGCCCATGGCGCTCTCATTTTTCACGAAGAACAAGAAGGCTCTTCACGCCCGTTGCCGTGACGACTACGCGACGAAGATGCGGTTGAAATATGCGCCCTACTACCACGCCATGGAGGCGCAGAACGGCACGACGGTAAGGTTGCACGGCAAGGAGACAATCATGCTCTCCAGCAACGACTACCTCGGGCTTTCATTTCATCCCAAGGTCATCGAGGCCGGCCGCGCCGCCATGCTCAAGTGGGGCACCAGCACGACCGGCGCGCGCACATCGAACGGTTCGCGCGCCTACCACGTCGAGCTGGAGGAGAAATTGGCCCACTTCCTCGGCCGCGAGGCCTGCCATATCCACGTGGCCGGTTACCTTTCGTGTCTTTCGAGCGTGGCCTCGTTTGCCCAGAAGGGCGATGTCGTCCTCGCCGACAAAAACATCCACTCCTGCCTGTGGGATGGCATCCGGCTCTCGATGGCTACGGTCGAGCGTTTCTCGCACAACAGCCCCGACGATTTGCGCGAAGTGCTGGCCGCGGTGAGCCAGGACGTGACCAAGATGCTCGTGATCGAGGGCGTCTATTCGATGGAAGGCCACATCGCCCGCCTGCCCGAGCTCGCCGAGATCGCGGAAGAAAACGGGTGCTTTACCGTGCTCGACGATGCCCACGGCTTCGGCGTGCTCGGCCGTCAGGGCCGCGGCACCGTCGATCATTTTGGACTGAACGACAAGGTGGACGTCATCTGCGGCAGCCTCTCCAAGTCGCTCGCGAGCACCGGCGGATTCGTCGCCGCGTCCACCGAGGTCATCGAGTATCTCCGCACGCATTCGAAGCAGACGATTTTCTCCGCCGCGATCAGCCCGAGTCAGGCCGCTTGCGCGCAAGCCTCGCTTGAGATCATGCAAGCCGAGCCGGAGCACCTGGAGAAACTCTGGTCGAACACGCGCAAATATCGCGCGATGCTCAAGTCCCTCGGGCTCGACACTTGGGAGAGCGAGACGCCCGCCGTCCCGATCGTGCTGGGCTCCAAGGAGCGGGCTTTCCCGTTTTGGAAGGCGCTGCTCGAAAAGGGCGTCTTCACCGTCATGTCGATCGCGCCGGCCGTGCCGGCGGGCAAGGATCTGATCCGCACCGCCATCTCGGCGATGCACACGGACGAGCAGCTCGAAAAAATCGCCGACGCGATGGCGTATGCGGTGAAGAAGATGTGAGTCGGGCCGCATTCGCGGCCCCGTCATCAGCGCAGCGGCACCGGTATTTCGTCCACGCTTTCCCGGAGCATTTTCAACACGGAGCGGTATTCGTCTGAAGCCGTGTCGTTGCTGAAGAACCGGAAGATCGCCACGACCCCGGGCCAGACCTTCAAGCCCGAAGTCAGATGCAAATACTCGCCGGGCGGCAATTTCTCTTTTCCGAGCAGCGTCGAGTCGGTGAACACACAGTAGGTGCCCACGCCCTTGCGGGGCTCCAGCTCTTCGAACTGCATGCCCTTCTCGCGCGACTGCCCCACGTAGTCGGCGAGCAGATCCACCATCTTCTCCCGCCGCGCCCGGGCCCCGGCAAACTGCCCTTCGGGATCGGGCAGGAACAGCAGCTCCACACTGTAGCGCCCTTTCGAATCGGCGAGCTTCACGGCTACCATGCCGTCCTCGTTCTTGCTCGCCACGCAGGCAAATCCCGCGGGGACCGCCACCACGAGCTTCCGATTCTCAAACAGAAAGAACGTTTCTTCGCGGACCTTGGGCGCACCGTAAACGCCAGCCGAAAACACCGGTGAGAGCACCAGGCAAAGCGCCGCGAGGAGAGTTTTCATTCGAGCCATACGACGCAGAATGGGACTCGCCCGGCAACCCAAGGTTGCATCCTGTCCCCATCATTCCGCCAACGCTGGCCGCGGACTAACGCGCCCCCTTGACGCCGCTCGCGAGCAAGGTTTCGAACCGCGGCTCCTCCGGCTCTCGTGAAACCGCGGCGACCTCGACCTTCGCAAAACCGGATTTTTTCAAAAACCCGTGGAGCGCGCTCTCGGTAAAGCCGAGCCACACGTCGGCATACAGTTCACGCGCCTCGGCAAACGTGTGCTGGTTGAGATCGAGCACGAGGATTTGGCCGCCGGGGCGCAGAATGCGAAACGCCTCATCCACCGCCTGCTGCGGATGCTGCGCGTGATGCAGAGCCTGGCTGAGAATCGCAAGATCCACGGATTTTTCGGGCAACGGCACGTTTTCGATGTCGCCCAATTTATAGTCGAGATTCGCGAGTCCGTTGCGCTTGGCGAGTTCACTGCCGACCTCGACCATCCGCGGGGAATTATCGATGCACCACACCTGCCGCGCGCGATGCGCGAGCAACTGCGACACGAGCCCCTCGCCCGCCCCCAAATCCGCAATGTCGATCGCCGGCGTGAGCCGCAACGCGAGATGGCCGATCGCCTCCCAAGAGCGGCCGGGGCAGTGATTCTTTCCCAGCCGGCCGGCAATGAGGTTAAAATACTGCTCCTGCGAACGCCGCCGTTTCTGCAGGATGCGATCGAGATTCTCCCGGTCTTCCGCCATCACCGGCAGATCGCCGACCGATTCGATCGCCGCCCGCATCAAGGCGAGCGTCCTGGGGACGAGCGCGGGGCGCAGCGAGTAGAACGCGTTTTTGCCCTCGCGCCGATCCGAGACGAGATTGACCGAGCGCAGCAACGCGAGTTGGGAGGAAATTCGCGACTGGCCCATCCCAAGAATTTCCTGGAGCTCAGCCACGGACAACTCCTCGCGCGTCAGCAGCGAAAGTAAACGCAGCCGCGTCGGGTCCGACAGCGCCTTGAGGATGTCCCACGAGGTGTTCAAGCGACAGCGACGCTGGGAGGGTGCAACAGGGAAGGCAATTTTCTCCGCGGCTTCAATTCCGCAGCGCCGCAATCCACTGCCACGCGCCATAGCCCATGATGAGCCCACCTGACACGCGGTTGAGGGTGCGCATTCCGCCATGCTGGACGCGCCAGCCGAACCGGGTGGCCGACGCACTCAGGATAAACCACCACGCGGCCGAGCCGACAAACACCCCGGCCAGCAGCAGAACCGCGGACCAAAATCCCGTCGAAACGTTGACCCCCACGGCCGCCAGAATTGCGAGGAAAGACACAATCGTGGAAGGGTTCATCAGGGTCAGCACCAGCGTGGAAGCGAACGCCCCGAGCAGATTGGAGCCGCGCGCGGCCTTGGCCTCGGCCGTCGCCGGTTTGGCGAAAAAGGTCGTGAGTCCGGCCACCATCATGAAAAGCCCTCCCGCCAATTGGAATTCGTTGCGGTGCTCCAGCAAGGCGTTGGTCACCGCGGAAAGTCCGAGGGCCGCGACGAGCATGTAGAGCACGTCCGCGACCGCCGCGCCCAGACCGGAAACGAAACCCACCACCCGGCCCTCGGCCAGCGAACGCCGGATGCAAAGCAACCCAATCGGGCCGACCGGCACCGCAACGGAGAACCCAATCACTACGCCCTGAAAAAATTGCAGCATGGGGGCAAAAAAAAGCGGGCCGATATAGGCCCGCCGATTCATTCGCCGGCAGTCACAGGAGACTTAGCCTGCGTCCGCGTAGCGGCTGATCTTCACGATCGTGTAGTCATCCTCGTTGCCGCCGGACTTTACCGTGACGGTCTCGCCGGTCTTCTTACCGAGGAGCGCGGCCCCAATGGCGGTTTTGTAGGAGATGATGTTCTTTTCCGCATCGCCGTCCCAAGCGCCGAGGATCGTGTAGGTGGTCACGCCAGTCTTGGCATGACGCAAGTCGACGACGGTGCCGGCGCTGACCTGTGCGGTCGATGCTTCCTTGAAGTCGCTGACGCGCGCGCGGCCGAGATCTTTTTCGAGGAGCGTCTTCTGGCCCATGAGCACCTGCTGGTCCTGCTTGGCCATCTTGTATTCCGAGTTCTCCTTGAGATCGCCGTGCTCGCGCGCGGTGGCGATGGCCTTGGAGTTTTCCGGGATTTTCTTGGAGACGATGGTCTCGTATTCCTCGCGCTTGCGCTCGTAGCTGGAGCGGGAGACGAGCAACTGCTCCTCCTTGCTCTCCGCATCGGCGGCAACCAGGGACTGAATCTTCGGGAAGATCTTGATGAAGCGGGCGAGCAACGACTTTTTCGTCAGCTCCTCGAAACCTTGGTTCAACATCAAGGTGTTCGCCAAATCGCGCGCGGTTTCCGGGTCGGCCGTCGAAAGCAGATCGGGAATAAGGTCGGTGTCTTCGCTCAGGATATCGCCGAGCGGAATGCGGCGCGCACTCGAGGCCTGCAACGCCTCGTAATCGATGGCAAAAAAGATCGCGCTCAGGAGACGCGGGGACATCAGCTCGTTGAGGAGCTTGGCGAATTTCTTCGAGTGCCGGTTCTTGACGATCCAGAGGAGGACGGGCGCGCGGAGGTTTTGCTCGGTCTGCCAGCGCTTGAGGGTGGCGGCCAATTCTTCGGCGTGGTCGTGCTCGATCAGGAAATTGATGCACTCGGTCGTGAACTTGCCCTGCGAGGTCTTGAGCAGGTTGAAGAGGACATCCCGCGCCTCAATGGGGTGCGTCTCTTGGATCAGGTCGAGGAAACGGGACTGGAACTGCACCGGGATCTTCTCCGCGATGGCTGGTAGATCGCGCACAACGGCGATGAGGCTGGCCTGGCTCGGCTCGAAATTCTGTTCCTGCCCAACCGCCTTCGCGAGGTCGTCGCGCATGGCGGCACCGTAGAGGCGCTCGGCGGCGTCGAGCTGGTTCGAGTCCTTGACGGCATCGGCGACGCCCTTGAGCACGACCGAGAGGTCGAGCTTCACGTCCTTCTTGCCGGTGGCGGCCATCAGATCCTCGGCCAGCGCAATGCGGCGGCGCGCGGAACGGGTGCTGGTGAACTGCTCGAGGATCTCGTCCTCCACCGAGACCGGTACTTCGCGGACGACGTAACACTCGGTTTTCTTTTCCGGCACGGCCACGCGGGGATCCTTGGCGACGGCTTTCTTCGCGACCGCCCACCACTTCTTGAATTTCTCCTCTCCAATCACCTGCGCCAGCACGATCTCGAGCTCGATCACGGTGGCGGCGTTGTTCGGGTAGGCTTGGAGCGCCTCTACAATCAACTGGGCCGGGTCATCGGCGATCAGCTCGGCGATGCGCTTCGAGTCGGTTTCCTTGCGCACGAGGAGGTGCTTGGCCGGGAGGACCTCCATCGTCGTGATGCAAAAGGCCGGGTCCATGGGATGGCCTTTCTTGCCCTTAAAATCGATAATCAGCCGCTGTGCGGCGTCGTCGTATTTCTTGATCTGGCCAAAGCCCCAGCTGCGATGAACCACGTAAGCGCCCGGTTCCATTGCCTCCAATTTGGGCTTGGCCGCCTTAAGGGACGGCGATTTTGCGATGAGCGCGGAAACGGCTTCGGAATTCATGGTTGCGTGTGTGAGGGCCTGAACGGGAGAGTTGAGCGGACAATGTCCAAGCTTGTCAAACTGAGTGTCAGAACCTCGAAAATGAACGTTTTGCTCAACCGACGGAGGCACGCATGAGCGCGACCGAGCCCGAGTCGTTGCAATTGGAAGCCTGGCCGGTCGCCGCCCGCCTGATCGCCCTGTGGCTCGACCGGCGCGAGCGCATCGACACCCTGCTGGATGCCCTGCCCCGGAAGCTCCCCTCGGCCGAACGCGCCCGCGTGCAGCATTTGGTGCTCGGCGTGGTCCGCCATTTTGGCCGCATCGATGCCGCCCTCTCCCGGCTGATTTCCCATCCGCCGCGCTTTTCGACCCGCGCAGTCCTGTGCATCGCCGGCTACGAGCTGATCGAAGCCGCCGCCGCCAACGATGCCGGTCGCGTGGCAAAAATTGTTCATCACGCCGTCGAGCAAACCAAGGCTCTGGCCAGTCCCGCCGAAGCCCGGCTCGTCAACGCCGTCGCCCGTAAGCTCGCCGCCGCCGTCGCGGAACCCGCTCCGACGCTCAACGTCAGCGCGGAGGAACTCGGCGCCTATTTCTCCCACCCGGCTTGGTTGGTGCAGACTTGGCTCACGCAATTTGGCCCCCAGTCCACTCGCGCTCTACTCGAATGGAACCTGAAGCCCGCGCCAGTTTATGCCCGCTGGCGCGCCGACGCCACTTCGGGGGCCCCGCCCTCCGTCCTGAAACCGACGGTGTGGCCCGGCATCTACGAAGTCCCCTCCGGCCAGTGGTCCCACATCGAGCCGCTGCTCAAATCCGGAAAAATCTACCTCCAAGATCCGTCGACGTGCATCCCGGTCACGCTCCTCGCCCCCCAGGCTGGCGAACAGGTGCTCGACCTCTGCGCCGCGCCCGGTGGGAAAACTTTGCTGATGGCCGACCTGATGAAATCAAAGTCCGGCTCGGCCGACCCCGCCGCTCCCTCGCCCGGCCGCATCGTCGCCGTCGATTTGCCCGGTATCCGCATCGATCGGCTGAAGGAAAATCTTTCACGCGTCACCGGCATCGAGGTCGCGTTGGTGCAGGCCGATGCCCTGGAGAATCTCACGATGGTCCTGCGCGAGCATCGGCTGCCCACAGAATTTTCCGCCGTGCTCGTGGACGTCCCCTGCTCCAATACCGGCGTCATGCGCCACCGCGTTGACGTGAAGTGGCGGCTCCAACCCACGGACATCAAGAAGCATTCCCTCCAACAGCTGTCGCTCCTCCACGCCGCCGCCCGACTCGTAAGCGTCGGTGGCCGGCTCGTCTATTCGACGTGCAGCATCGCTGCCGAGGAAAACGAACAGGTCGTGCAGGCGTTTCTCGCCAGCAAGGCCGGCGGGCCGTTCACCTTGGAAAAAACTATCCTCAGCTATCCGTGGACCAGCGGCCACGATGGCGGCAGCGCATATCTACTGAGCAAGACGGGAAGTTGAGCGTAGGCGGCCGAGCCGGGCCCATACAGCTTCCCACTCGCTCTCGAGTGGGAAGCGAAATCCGAATAATCGCTGTAGCAACAGGGGGCGGGGTCGCTGAACCCAGTCTTGAGGGGGCATGCGACCCCGCCCTACAACTTCAACCGCCCGTCTCTCCCCACTCATTCCTCAACTCCCAAGCGCCGCAGCCACTCACGGCACCAGCTCAAACACCCGCACGCGTTTCTCCGTCTCCGCCGAGCCGGCCAAAAACGTCAGCGCAATCTCCTTCTCGCTGGCGACGGCTTGTTCGTAGCGCCGGAAATCCCACTTCGCAATCGGTTCGCCGTTGATGCGCGTGACCAGATCGCCGGTCACGATGCCCTCGGCTTCGGCCGGAGATTTCGGCACCACGCCCGCGATGCGCCAATAAGCTGGAGTCTTACTGAAGCTCACGCCGGCGCTGCGGCGCGCGGGCGTCGCGATGGGCGCGCGCCCGTCGCGAAAAAACGTCACGCGATCACTCTGCTGATCGAAGCTCACGGAAAAGTGCCGCAACAACCCACCGCCAATCGCCGAAAGTTCGTCCGTGAGATCCACGACCGGTTGGGGGAAGGCCTGCTGGCCGAGCACGAGCGTCTCAGCGAGCCGGCCAATCTGCTGCGTGCGTTCGCCGCCAAGCGTGCCGACGGTGGCACCGACGACCGGCCCAGACGCGAAGCGCGGCTCTAGGCCGACGGGGTTGAGGCTCATCGCCGCATCGCTCCCCGAATCGATCAGCGCGACCAGCGATCGCTCGCCAAGGCGCACCGAGATCAGCGGGATTTTCCGCGCATCGTCGAACGGCACGATCGTGCCCGGCAAGAGCGGCAATTCGCGCGCCGATTGGAGCAGCACTCGACTGCCGGGATAATCGAGCGTGAGCAGCAACTCGCGGAACAACGGGAATCCCAGCACGCCGTCGATCTTCACGCCCAAGTGCGCCGACAGGCCCGCGCAATCGTGGATGAGCACGTCGACATCGTCGAATTTCGCCTCGCCCAATTCCAACCGGCGCAACGAGCCGCGATTGAGCTCGGTGATCTTTCCGTCCGCGCCTTTCACGCGAACGGGCGGCGTCCACGCCGGCACTTCCTGGCCGGGATAACGCCGCGCCAGCGCCGCCGTCACGAGCGTCGTAGACGATCCCGTATCGATGAGAAACCGATACGGCCCGGAGCGATCCCACTTCGCCTCGATCACCAGATGATTCCCGATCAGTTGCGCGGGCAAAATCACAAGCGGCGAACCCAGCGTCGTGCGGCCGGGTTGCGCCGGCCGCCGGGCAGCCGACGACGCGCAGCCCGCGACCCACAGCGCGAGACCGATGGCATAGAGCCAAAAAATGCCGGACCGTGCCCGCGTCATTTCACTGGCTTCGGCAGGCGGAAACCGAGCGCCAGCGCCACCAGCGCCAGCGCCGCTCCGCCCAGAAACACACTCGCTGATCCGAAGCGCCAGAACACCACGCCGGCGAGCACCGGCGTGAAGGCGCGCGCCAGCGCGCCGAGCGAACGGAAGATTCCCAGCACGCGCCCCTGCTCCTCCGCGCTCGCATAGAGCGAGATGAGCCCCGTCGTCGCCGGGTTCACAAAACCCGATCCCACCGCGAGCAACGCGAGGCCCACGTAGAGCATCGCCGGCTGCATCGCGTAGGCAATCGCGACCAAGCCGACCGCGGTAAAGGCGAGGCCGGCCGTCAGCACGCGCACTTCGTCAGCCACCTTGAGCAGCTTCCGCACGATGAAGCCCTGCGTGATGATCGCGCAGAGCCCGAGGTAGCCGAGCAGGTAGCCGTTCTCCCGGGCTGTGTAGCCGAAGCGACTCGCCGCGAGAAACGTCAGCGCCGCCTCCATCGCGACAAACGACACCGAGAAAATAAACGCCACGAGGTTGGCCCGCCGCACCGCCGGATTCTCCAGCCCGAAAATCGCCGCGATCGGGTTGCGCAGTCGCGGCTCGACCGCGCCCGCGCGCGTCGCGGCCGAAAGCGTTTCGTTAAATCGCGCCGCGATCCAAGCGAAGTTCACGAGGCACAACAGCAGCGCGATCAACGCCGGCGCCGAAAACGGATTGATCCCGAAACGCACGAGACTAGGGAATTGCTCCGCGAGATTCCAATGCACCGACAGCGCACCGATGGTCGGCCCGGTCACGAGCCCGAGCCCAAACGCCGCGCCGACGAGCCCCATCGCCTTCGAGCGCTCCTCGCGCGTCGTCACATCGGCGACCGCCGCCGTCACCACGGAAATATTTCCGCTGAACCCGCCGCTCACGATGCGCGAGAGCAGAAACAGCCAAAACGAACCGCTCACCAGCCAGACGAGATAGCCGAGCGCCGTGCCGGAAACCGTCACGAGCAACACCCCGCGCCGCCCGCGCCGGTCGCTGAGCGCGCCCCAGAAGGGCGCGAAGACAAATTGCAGCAGCGAAAACACCGACGCGATTACGCCGCCAAAGAGCACCGGCGCGTAATTCGCGATCCCGAACGCGTGGGCCAGCGCATCCGTCTGCGCAACCACCCAGCCCAGCACGCCCGCCCGCCCCTCCAGTTTCAGATAATGCTCCAGCAAGTCCGGCCCCAGCGGAAAGATGATCGAGAACCCGATCAGATCGATGTAGAGCGTGAGAAAAATCACCCCGAGCGAAAGCGCGCGCTTGGGACTGGGCGGGACGATGGAAGCGGGAGCGGTGGACACGAGGGAGGCGAAACCAAAGAGCAATGCCCCCGCGACGCCAAGGCCCAAAGGGATGCAGCGCGGTTCGCCTCTCATCCATCGAAAGCATCGCGTCTGGTCCAGCCGGCCGCGAAACGCAATCACCTCGACTGCGCTCACCCTTCCGCCTTTATCGTCCACAGAAGAAACCGGAATCTCAAGCGACTCGCCCGCTATGCTACGCCCAAAAACTGGCCCCGCAAAACCTGCCAACGCCTGCCTTGCCTGCGCCTGCGCTGCTTGAACGTGAGACGCCGCAAGGGCCAACACTAACCGCTCGGCAAAAAAAATTAGTTCACCCCCAAAATTATATGCCCAAATACGTAATCGAACGTGAAATCGCGGGAGCGGGAAAGCTCACGCAGGAACAGCTCCAGGGTATCTCCCAGAAATCTTGCGGCGTGCTAAAGAATCTCGGTCCGCAAATCCAGTGGCTCGAAAGCTACGTGACCGACGATAAGATCTATTGCGTCTACATCGCACCCGATGAGTCGACGGTGCGGGAGCATGCCAAGCAAGGTGGTTTCCCGGCAAATCGCGTGTCGCAGATTCGCCGAATGATTGATCCAACCACCGCTGAAAAATCCTAAGAAAGCGTTGGGATGCGGATTGGGAGCATGCCGCATGAAAATGAACGATCTCATTCCGATGCTGCCAGTGCAGCACATGCCCGCGAGCATCGCATTCTACGAGAAACTCGGTTTCAGCGTGGAGCGCAGGGAGGATAAATGGGGTTGGGCCATGCTCTGCTTCGGCGAATGCCGTCTGATGGTGGATCAATCGATCCACCGGCATCGGGGCGTGCCGCGCGAAGCCGTCGTCTATCTTTATCCCGAGGACATCGTAGAGTATCACCGGCAGGTGCGCGGGAACGGACTGGTTGTCCCCGACCTTGAGGTCACGTCCTACGGCCTGACCGAGTTTCGCCTCGAAGATCCCGACGGCAACCGGGTCTGGATCGGACAGAACATCGCGACCGGAGCCTGAACTGGGCTGCGACGAGCGCAAAGTCGCAGCTACGGCGGAAAACAAGTGCCGTTCCGCTCCGAGTGCGCGTGAATCAGCTTCGGTATCTTCTGCGGGCGAGTTTGAAATAACCGGGCGCGCACCACCCGCGACTGGATGGATTTGCAGTTTCCGGGGAAAACAAATCTATCCTCCCCGCTCCCCAACCCCATGCCCCGTTTATTTCCCCCTGCGCTGTGGAAAGCGCTTTTGCTTTCCGCGATCCTTCCGTTCTCCGCGCTGCGCGCCGCAACCTTCACCCACAATTTCAACTCGCTCGCGACCGACACACCCAACGGCGCCATCAACGCCTCGCTCACACTGGGCGGCGGCCTGCTCAATGGCGCGGCGGCCAACGTCACGCTGATCTCCAATCGGAAGGACACCAACGGCACCGGCACGATCAATGTGGGCATCGTGAAGACGGGCGTGGGGTCCGGCGCGGCGACGGCGCTGCGACTCGCGGACAAGGCGACGGGCAGCGCCACGGCGGCGCTCGTGTTGCCCGTGCTCGATGCGAATGCCGTCGTCACGGAATTCACCGTCACCTTCCGGCTCTTGATGGACCGTATCGCGGGTGCCGTGCCGGCGGACGGGTTTAATCTCAGCTTCGGTCCGGGCCTGAGCGGTGTGGGCGGCGCGGGCGGACATGTGGCCGCCTACGGTCTCGTGGTGAACTTCGACACCTACCAGAACTCCACCACGGATCCGCGGAGCATCGAGATATTCGCGGACGCCAACAGCGTGGGCAACTACCTCGCCACGAATTTCCCCAATCGTGATTTCACCTACGACCAGACGTTCCGCACCGTCACGCTGCACTGGGATGCGGTGAACGGTCTGGACCTAACCTACGACGGCATCGTGATCTTCACGCGCCTGCCCACGCCCGGCTTTATCCCGACGGTGGGCTGCAATTTCGTGCTGAACGCCGCCACCGGCGGCCTGAACCAGGATGTGTTTATCGACGATCTATCGATCACCACCGTCACGAGCCCGGTGGCGCCCGTCGCCACCAACAGCGTCGTAATCGCGGAGATCATGGCGGACAACGCCTCCGGCCTCGAGGACGAGGATCTCGACCGGCCGGACTGGATCGATCTCTACAACGGCACGGCGGCGACCGTGAACATCTCCGGGTGGCGGCTGAGCTACGCCGGTGCGGCCGCAATACCGCAACCCGACTACACGCTCCCCGATCTCACGCTCCCCGCCTACGGCCATCAGATCATTTTCGCCTCGGGTAAGAACCGGTTCACCAACGTGCGTCCGCACGCGAATTTCACGCTGCAAAAAGAGGGCGGCACGCTGACGTTACTCCCGGCCAGCGGCACGACGGCCGTGCATACGCTCGTCTATGGGCCGCAGCAGGAGGATGTCTCCTTTGGCGGGTTCGGCGCGACGCCGGGATACTTGGAGTTCGCGACGCCGGGCCTCACCAACCGGAGCCGCCAGACCCAGGGGCGGCGCGTAGCAGCGCCGGTTTTCTTCAATCCGGATTTCACCCCGCTGACCGATCAACCCAGTGCGGTCGTCACCACCACCCTCTCGCTCGGCATCCAGACTCCGCCCGATGCGCCGGCTGGCGCAGTAATCCGCTATACGCTCAACACCGCCGAGCCCACCGAGACCTCCGCACTCTACACTGGACCGCTCGCGATCACGGCCAGCACGTGCGTCAAGGCGAAGGTCTTCGCGCCTGGCCGCCTGCCCTCCAAGACAGGCAACCGCTCCTTCATCTGGCTCTCCAGCGGGGCCGACACTAGCGCCACCGCGCTCATCAACGTGGCGAACAACTACAATTCCTCCGGCCAGCCCTTCAGTAGCCCGCTGCCCGTGCTCGTGCTCGACAGCTACCTCCGCAACGTCGACGGGCTCACGAACCCGGCCGGCCTGCGCCCGTATCGGTTTTCCCAGCTCGCGGTCTATGACGTGAAGTCCGGCACCAACCGCGCCAGTCTCGCCCATGCGCCCGACCAGATGCTGCGCGCGGGCACCCACGTGCGCGGCGAGAGTTCGTCCGGCCAGCCGCAGCGGCCCTACGCGCTGGAGCTATGGAAGGAGGATGAGGACGACGATCGCAACGAGCCGCTCCTCGGCCTGCCCAGCAACAGCGACTGGGTGCTGATGAGCCTCTATTTGGACAAGTCGCTCATGCGAAATTATCTCATGCAGCAGGCGATGCTCGACGCAAATGGCCCCGGCGCGGGCATGCGCTGCCGTTTCGTCGAGGTGTTTTTCAACCAAGGCAACGGCACCGTGGACTATGGCGACTACCGCGGCGTTTACCTGCTCATCGAGAAAGTCTCCCGCGGCAAGGAGCGCGTCGATGTCGCCAAACTCAACGACAGCATGAGTGCGCCCGAGCTGACGAGCGGCGGCTTCATTTTCAAAAACGACAAGCTGCCCTACGACTACAAGATCAACGCCGCCTCGAACGCCACCGTGCCCGGCTCAAGCCGCGACTACGACATCTTCCAACCCGAGCCCGTGACCGCGACGCAGGCCAACGCCCTCGTGGGCTGGCTCAACCGCATGACCACCGCGCTCGCCGCGCCCGACTTCAACGTCCCCGCCAGCCCCAACTACTACGGCCGCTGGCTGCACGAGCGCAGCTTCATCGATAAGACCCTGTGGATCGAACTCTGCAAGGAGGTCGATGCCTACACGTTCAGCTCCTACTTCTCCAAGGATCGCAACGGCCCGATGACGGCATTTCCGCTCTGGGACATCGACCGCAGTCTCGGCAACGCCAACTACGCCAGCTCCAACACCTCCTTCGGCATGAAGTGGTGGTCCGTCGGCGCCAACTACACCTACTACTCGCGGTTGCACCAAGACCCCGAGTTCAACGACCGCTATTGGAATCGGTGGACGGAGTTGCGCCGCTCACACTTTGCGAAGGACACGCTCTTCAATCGCATCGAGAGTGTCTATCGACTCCTCACCGACGGCAGCACCGCCGACATCGTCAACGCCGCCACGACCGCCACGATGGCCGTGCAGGTGCCCGTCGCGCGCCACTACCGCCGGTTTCCCATCCTCGGCGTGAACACCAACACGAGCGGCCAGGCCGGACAAGTGAACCGCACGACGTGGCGCCACGAAGTGGACGCCCTCAAATCCTGGCTCGCCGAGCGCCTCGACTGGATCGACGGCGCGGGGCAACCCATCAACACCACCACTCTCGCCGAGCGCCTCAAGCCCACCGACGTGATCGGCGTGCCGTCCAGCCAACCCGCTTACGGCGGCAGCGTGCCGGTAGGATTTCAATTCCGCCTCCACAACCCCAACCCCGCCGGCGGCACCACCTACTATTCGATCGACGGCGCAGACCCGCGGCAAACCGGCGGCGCGCTCGACGCCGCCGCGTTGACCGCGACCACGAGCACCGTGACCACGTCCACCGTTCTCATCGGCGGGCAGTCGTGGAAATGGCTGCTGCCCTCCGCCGCACCAGCCAACGATGCCAGCGGTGCCGCTTGGACGGCCGAGACGTATGCCGACAGTGCGTGGAGCAGCAGCCCCGCGCCGCTCGGCTACGGCGAGACTACGGGCCTCGCGACCAACATCTCGCCGGTTGCGCCCAACTACACCGCCTTCGATGCCGAGCCCGGTCCCGCTTATTTCCGCACCACCTTCACCGCCTCGGGCACCACCGCGCTCACGGGCGTGCAGTTTGAAATCATGGCCGACGACGGCGCCGTGATTTACCTCAACGGCGTTGAGGTCGCGCGCATCAACTTTCCGCTCGCGCCCACGCCCGCGACCTACGGCCAGGAAGCTCTCGGCCCGATCGACCCCGGCAACAACTACGCGCCGCTCGAGACGATGTTCGTCGCGGTGCCGTTCGACCGGACGAAGCTGCGCGAGGGCGTAAACACGCTCGCCGTGGAAGTCCATCAGGCGATTTATGCCTTCCCCCCGAACCCCCTCAACGCCTACCCGCGAAACGATTTCTCCGACCTGCGCTTCGATCTACGGATCGTCGGCCTCACCGTGTCGGGGCCGAACCCGAGCATCGCGTTGAACACGCCGGGGTCGCACACACTGCGCACGCGCATCAGAAACGGCAGCACTTGGTCACCGCTCACCGAGGCGACTTTTGTCGTCGAGTCCGCCCCCGCCAGCGCCACCAATCTGGTCGTCAGCGAGCTGCACTACCACCCGCCCGATCCCACGCCGGCCGAACTGGCGGCCGGACTCAACCAGGACAACGATTTCGAGTTCGTCGAGTTGATGAACATCTCCCGCACCACGGCCATCGACCTCAGCGGCGTGAAACTCGAGGACGCCGTCGCGTTCGACTTCTCCAGCGCCGCGCCCGCCCTGCGCTACCTGCCGCCCGGCGGTCGCATCGTGATCGCGGAAAATCTCGCCGGCTTCGCCTCCCGCCAGCAGCCGGGCGCGCAAGCGGTGGTGGCCGGTGCCTATGCGGGGAATTTTTCCAATAGCAGCGAGCAACTGATCGTCCGCGCGGCGAACGGGTCCATCATCCGGCAGTTCACCTACCGCGATTCCTTCCCTTGGCCGACCGAGGCCGACGGCAATGGTGCCAGCCTCGTGCTCAACGAACCCGCCTCGAATCCCGACCACACCCTCGCGAGTAGCTGGCATGCCAGCGCCCCCTTCGCACTCTCGTCGCCCGCCACCGCCCCCCCGCCTCCGACCGTCGCGACCCATCCGAGCGGCCAAACGATCGTGTTCGGCGGGAGCATCAGCCTCTCGGTTTCAGCCAACGGCTCGGGCGCGCTGTGGTATCAGTGGTTCAGGGATGGCGCGCCGATTCAGGGCGCCACCAAGACGACGCTGCCGTTGAACATCGTCGCGCAATCCACCTTCGGCAGCTATACGGCGCGCGTTTCCAACGCCGGGGGCTCCGTCACGAGCACCGCGGCGGCCGTCGGCGGCGTGAGTGCGAGCGCGCTTTCCAATCTCTCCGTGCGCGCGACCATGGCCGCCGGGCAAACCCTCACCCTCGGTGCCGTCATTGGCGGTGGCGCCAAGAACGTATTGATTCGCGCGGCCGGCCCCGCGCTCACCGCGTTCGGCCTGAGCGGCCTGCCCGATCCCAAGCTGGAGCTTTTCTCCAGCGGAAGCACGACGCCGCTGGCCACCAACGACGACTGGCCGGACTCGCTCGCCAATGTTTTCGCCTCGGTCGGCGCGTTCGGCTTTCCCGGCGGATCCAAAGATTCCGCGCTGAGCCAGACTCTCACCGGTGCCTTCACTGTCCGGGCCAGCGGAATCGGCGCCGGCGTCGTTTTGGTCGAAGCCTACGATATCGGCGGCGGCATTTCGCCGCGCCTGATCAACGTCTCCGCCCGCAACCAAGTGGGCACCGGCGCGGACATCCTCATCGCCGGTTTTGCCATCGGCGGCACCGGGAGCAAACAACTCCTGATCCGCGCGGTCGGTCCAACCCTGGGGACGTTTGGCGTTCCTCGCCCACTCGCCGATCCCACGCTCCGCGTGCTCGACAACAAGGGCGCGACCATCGGCAGCAACGACAACTGGGACTCGTCGCTCGCCACGACCTTCACCCAAGTCGGCGCGTTTCCCCTCCCCGCCGGTAGCCGCGACGCGGCGCTGCTCGTCACCCTGCCCGCTGGCGCCACCTACACCGTCCAAGTCTCCGGTGTCGCCAGCGGCACCGGCGAGGGCTTGGTCGAAATTTACGAGGTGTTCTGAAGGAGTGTGGTTTCAAAACCCCTTTCACGGCCGTAGTGGTTTGTGTAGGTCAGCTCGCTTGCGAGCGCGGCTTGGGCGCGCGCAAGCGCGCTGGCCTACTCCAAACTTTGATCGCTCCACCCAAAATTCTCACCGACACCTGCGCGCCTCAGCCGGACTCGTGCAGTCGGAATTAACCACGAAACACACCAAAGACACGAAAGGAAGGAGTTGCAGAGCCAGCAAACTTCCAAGCTACGCGCACAGGACAGAGATCGAATTGCGGATGAACCAGCTGGCAATATCTCTCTCTGATTTTAGTGTCTTTCTTGTGTTTCGTGGTGACTCCTTCTGCATCGTTCCGCCTCAGAGCCCCAACTCCGCCCGCAGTTTTTTCGTGAGCTTCGCCACGACCAGATCGTAGCTGCGTCGGATGCGGCGCTCCAATTCGGCGGCGGGCAACGCCGCGAGGTCGGCGACGCGGACCCAGTGACGCCTGGCGCAGTAGGGCGCCTGCGTGATACCGTCGATGTCCGTAAGGTCGTCGAACTCCTCCGGCGTGCATTTGAAGACGACGCCGTCGATCACCTCGGCATCGAGCGCGATGATCAGAAACATCTTGCCCGCGACTTTGAAGACGAGGCACTCGCCCCACTGCTTCACGACCGTGGTGTGCGGCAGCGACAGCGCAAAGCGGCGCAGCGCGGGCAGGCGCATGAAACTTTCCTCACATCCGATACGGCAGCGGATGCCGCGCGGTGAGCCCGGCGACGCGTTGCTTCACGGCATCGAGCGCGGTGGCTTCGCCCGGCGTGCCGATGGCGGCGAGCACGGTGTCGATGCAGCCGGCGATCTCGTCCATCTCAGGCTCGGTGAAACCGCGCGTCGTAATCGCCGGCGTGCCGAGGCGGATGCCCGAGCCTTGGAACGGCGAGCGCGTCTCAAACGGCACGGTGTTCTTGTTGCACGTGATGTGGGCGAGATCGAGGGTCTCCTGCGCCTTCTTCGCGGTGAGCTCGGGAAACTTCGTCCGCAGATCGATCATGAAGAGGTGATTGTCGGTGCCGCCGGAGACGATCTTGTAGCCGCGCTTCAGGAAGGCCGCGGCGAAGGCGCGGGAGTTTTTCACGACCTGTTCCGAGTAGGTCTTGAACTCGGGCTTGAGGCACTCGGCGAGACACACGGCCTTGGCCGCTATCACGTGCATGAGTGGGCCGCCCTGCGCGCCGGGGAACATCGCGGAGTCGATCGCTTTCGCGTGCGCCGCCTTGCAGAGGATGAGGCCGCCGCGGGGACCACGCAGGGTTTTGTGCGTGGTGGTGGTGACGAAGTCCGCGTGCGCCACCGGGGAGGGATGCACGCCCGCGGCCACGAGGCCGGCGATGTGCGCGATGTCGGCAAAGAGATACGCGCCCACGCTGCGGGCGATCTCGCCCATGCGAGCGAAGTCGATCACCCGCGAGTAGGCGCTCGCGCCCACCGTGATCATCTTCGGCTTCTCGCGCTGCGCGATGGCGGCGAGCTCATCGTAGTCGATCAGTCCGTCGGACTCGCGCACGCCATATTGCACGAAGCTGTATTGCTTGCCGGAGAAGTTGGCCGGGTTGCCGTGCGTGAGGTGGCCGCCGTGGCTCAGGTTCATGCCGAGGATCTTGTCGCCGAGCTGGAGCACCGCGGTGTAAACGGCGAAGTTGGCCTGGGAGCCGGAGTGCGGCTGCACGTTGGCGTGTTCGGCGCCGAAGAGTTTCTTCGCCCGTTCGATCGCGATGTTCTCCACCTTGTCGACCTGCTCGCAGCCGCCATACCAGCGCTTCGCCGGGTAACCCTCGGCGTATTTGTTGGTGAGCACGCTTCCCTGCGCTTCCATCACCGCCGGATAGGTGAAGTTCTCCGACGCGATCAGTTCGATGTGGCTCTGCTGACGGCCGAGCTCCGCGGTGATGGCGGAATAGATTTCAGGATCGAGGGTGCGGAGAGGAGCGGAGGTGAGAGACATTTTCGATTTTGGATTTTCGATTTTCGATTGGGCGAACCGGCAATCAAGCGGGAGCTAAAATCGAAAATCGAGAATCGAAAATCAAAAATCACGCCGGCTTGCCCGCAATCAGCGTCTTAAGATGCGCGACGAGCGACGGGATGGCCTCCACCATCTCGTCGCGCGCCACCTCGTAGTGCCGCAACGGCCCACCGAACGGATCGGCGATTTCGCGCTCCACCTTACCCGGCAGGAACTCGCGAAAGAGAAAGAGGTTCTTTGGCACCGGCTCCGCCTGAATCTGGATCATTGAGCGATGCGACTCCGTCATGCCGATGACGGCCAGCGCACCGTCGAGCATCCGTTGCGTGACTGGCTGGCTGCGGTGAGCCGCGATATCAAGGCCGACTTTCCTGAGCGCGAGCACGGAATTTTCCGAAACTGGGTCGCCGTTGCCACCGGCGACCGAGGCCGAGACGACCTTGAGCGAGCGCAACGGCTCGGGCTGGGCCGCGAGCGCGTGTTGCAGCAGCGCGGCCGCCATGGGGCTGCGGCAGATGTTGGCGGTGCAAACGATAACGATGGTGCCAGGAGCAGACACAGGGAGGGAAAGGGCACGATTTCGCCTGAAATGCAAAGCCGGATTGCAGGCGCAACGGCACCGGAGTGCCTCTCGGTTTTCCGCCATGGGCGGGACGCCCAGGCCGCGGGGCACGGGCCTTCCGCCCGCGAGATTGCCGTGGACTGCGCTACGCTCCTCCTGCCCACCGGCGACTCAACCGCCGCCGACTAAAGCCGCTTCAGAGCGACCAAGGCACGATGCAGGTGAACCGCCCGCTGCAATGCGACGTCCACCGGCGGACCATTGCGTTTCGCCGGAGTCGCATCGACCGGCAACTCCACTGGCCCCGGCGGCTGATCGTTCGGCTGCCCTTTCGTCAAACTCGCCTCGTCATTGCGCACCTTGCCGGGATTGTCCGCGAGCAGGGCTTCGACCGTGGCACCATCAGCCAACGCATCGTAGGCGCGCCGCTCCTCGTCAGGAGAAACCGTGACTGCGCTGTCAGGCTTGAACTGGCCGGAGGCAACCCCGATGACCACCACCCCACTCGCCGGATCATGCGCGTTGAGCGCCGTCCGCAGCGCCGGAGACGTGGCGGTATTCACGAGCACAAACACGGGGGCACGCAGCGTCGCGCGAAATTTCAACCACGCGGCGAAGGCCGTCGCCGCATCTGCGTCGGCCGCAACGTAGCGGGCATCAAGCACACCCGCCTTTGCCCGTCCGGACTCACTCGCCGGCAAATCGGCGGGCAGCTGTTTCAGCCGCACGTAGCTGAGCCCCTGCCCGAGATCACGCTCCAGCGGGGCGGCACTCGCGGCGGCAAGAAGCAGCGCAAACGAAAAGGCGACGAGGAGGTGGCGAAGAATCATGAAATGCGGTTGAGCTGGCGGGCACCGATGTCGCGGCGGAAATATTTCGCTGAGCACTGAATCAAATCACACACGGTGTAGGCGTTGTCCGCGGCGGCCCGCAGCGTGGGCGCGAGCGCCGTGACGCCGAGCACCCGCCCGCCGTTCATCACGAAGTCGCCGGTGGCGTTGCGCGCGGTGCCCGCATGCAGGATCGTGACGCCCGCGGGCAGCGCCGCGGGGAACTTAATCGTGTCACCCTTCGCGTAATTGTCGGGGTAACCCCTCGCCGCGATCACGACGCAAATGGCGTGGATGTTTTTCTCGACGAGCTTCACACCGGCCAGTTCACCGCGCGCCGCAGCCCAGAGGAGCGCGAGCAAATCGTTGCCGATGCGCGGCAGCACGACCTGCGTCTCGGGATCGCCGAAGCGGGCGTTGTATTCGATCACGCTGGGGCCCGCAGGCGTAAGCATGATGCCGATGAAGAGCGTGCCGCGGTAGTCCATGCCCTCGTCCGCGATCGCATTCACCGAGGGCCGGACGATTTCATTTTCGATTCGCGCCAGCAGCGCGGGCGTCACGACCTCGGCCGGCGAGTAAGTGCCCATGCCACCGGTGTTGGGCCCCGTGTCTCCGTCGCCGACACGTTTGTGATCCTGCGAAGTCGGCAGGATCACGTAGTCGCGCCCCGACACGACGACGAGGATCGAGGTCTCTTCGCCAAAGAGGCAGTCCTCAATCAGAATTTTCGATTTTGAATTCTCAATTTTCGATTGGGATTTCAGCGCGAGGAGGGAGCGGACGGCGGACTCGGCCTCGGCATGGGTCGCGGCGACGACCACGCCCTTGCCGGCGGCGAGACCGTCGGCCTTCACGACGATCGGTGCGGGGCGCGCGCGGAGATAGGCGATGGCGGCGGCGGACTCGTCGAAGAACGCGGCGGGCGCGGTGGGAATCCCATATTTCAACAGAATCTCCTTCGTGAAAATCTTCGAGGCCTCAAGCCGAGCCCCATCCGCCTTCGGACCGTAAACCGGAATCCCCGCCGCGATCAGTTGGTCGGCTAGCCCCAGCGAGAGCGGCACCTCGGGTCCGACGACCACGAACGCGATTTTCTCGCGCTGTGCCAGCGCCACAAGACCGGTAATATCGTCCACGGCGATGGCCACGCACGACACATCAACAGCGATTCCAGCATTACCCGGCGCGCAGATCACGCGCGGCTGTGTCGGCGAGGCGAGCAAGGCCCGCACGAGCGCATGCTCCCGGCCACCGGAACCGACGACGAGAATGGAGGGAGGGAGAGAAACAGGCTGGACCACGCGCCGAAGGTTCAGACCGAAACGCGCATGGCAAGGCCCGCTTTGCAGCCGGGCAACGCGGCAAGGATGGCGGGCACGAGTGGCAGCAGGTCGCTAAGGCGGTTGGAGGGCGCGCTCAGCACGAGCACCGCAATTCGGTATTTCGGCAGGTGCTGCTGGTGGCGGAGATTCCGATCAACGGTGACGAACACCTCGAAGTCCTGCTCGGCGAGCCCGAGCAGACGGCCATTCTTGATTCCAGACCACTTCATTTGCGGCACGGTCCTAACCGTGTGCCCGGTAAGAGCACGCGCCAGCCGGCGCTCGATGCACTCGTCGAGAAGAAGTTTCACGTCAGGCCGACGCGGCGATGAGCCGATCACTCGCCTGCTCCAGAAACGCGACGACCTGCACTCGCTTCACCGTCGGAAAGCCTTCGAGAAAATCATCAATGCTGTCTCCCGCCTCCAAATAATCGAGCAACGTCTGCACCGGCACCCGCGTGCCGCGGAAACACGGCGTGCCGCCCATGATTTCGGGATCGATGCTGACGGCGGATTTTTTCATGCCAGCAGGCTGGCGCGGATTCGACGGGCAGGCAAGCCGCGCGCGATCACTCGCCTACAGCACCTGCAACTTCTTCCGGTAAAACGCCACGACTTCGTCGGGGTCGTCGGTGAAGAGGATGTAGTCGCGCATCCAGGCGGGTGCGCGCTTCGTCGCGATCATCGTGTCGAGCTGACGACGGAGATCGTCCCAGAATTTCGCGTTGAAGAAGACATACGGGACGCGCGGGCGGATGCCGAGCTTGAGGTTGCACAACTCGATGCCGACTTCCTCCAGCGTGCCGACGCCGCCGACATTGAAGATGCAAAAATCCGCGGCCTCGAACCACTTTTGCCGGAAGTGGCGCGACGATTCTTGGAACGTGTTGAAGAAATCCACGCCAAGCTCCGGCGGCTGCGCCTCCAGTTCGAGGAAGCACGCGCCAGTGAGCGCGCCCTTCGCCCGCGCCTGGTCAGTGGCGAGGCGCATCACCCCGCCCCCGCCGCCGGTAAGCACGCCGAAATTGTGGCCGATGAAACTCGTGAGCTTGTCTACGAGCACCGAGATTCGCTCGGTGTCCTGCTGCTCGAGTCCCCACGCCGATCCGTAGAACGCGAGGATGGTGGCCTCCTGGAAGCGTCGGCCCGATTCCTCGCGAACAAAAAACCCTTGTTCCTTCTTGTAGGTGTGGAGGTAGAGATCCTTCGTCTGCTCGTCATACCAATAAACCTGCACGCCAATCGCGTTGAAGGCATCGAGCCGGGCGTGCGCATTGCTGGAAAGAAAGTAGCCGTGCGTGCGCGAGGCCTTGCGGAAAATGATGCGGCGCAGCTTCACGTCCCCCATGCGCGTGAAGAGTTCGATCTGCTCCAGCAGATCGGGGAAGTAATCGAGGATGAGCGTGTCGGCGTTTTCCGGCGCGGCGTCGAGCGCCTGAATCATCGTGCGGCTGCCCACGGGGCAAGCATCGCCTTCGAGGAATCTCTTCAAGTCCTCGTTGGCGCGAACGAGCAGGGAGCGATTCTCCATCGAGCCGCTCTGGCCGCGGACGGTGATCTTGGTTTTCGGTTTCGCCTCCGCCGTAATCGCGGGCGGATTTTGATCGAGGCACTTGTAGAGGCCGCTGGCGGTGGTGAGGAGGCGGCCGCGTTTTTTCGCCAGCGTCTTAAACTCGGGGTCGTCCGCCTCGGGGGCATGGAATACCTCGACCGACACCATGGGGTTCACCACGGGCTGGTCGCCCGTATTGTAGATTTCGAGCATGACGTTCGTGCCGAAAGTCTTGATCGGATCGAGGAGCACCGCGCTGGTGTGAATGCCGAAGTTGCCCTCGCCCTGGTTAAGCACGACAAAATGCTCTTTGAGATACATCGAGCAGCTCGTGAGAATACCCGACCGCGGCGGGATGGTGAGGGGCGAGGCATCGTGGCGGACTTGCACGCGGTCGAGAAAACCGCGGCCCGCATGCCCGCTGACCACGCGTTCGAAATCTTGGCGCACAAGCCGCTGGCTCAAAGTGTAGCTGACTTGGTGCGGCGTCAGAAACACGCGCCCCCTCGAATCGATGCTGATCGTGTTGGGCAATTTCAGGCGGTTTTCCTTCAACGCATCCCAAATCGCGCCCGTCGAGAGCTTCGCGGTCGCAGGCGCATAGAAAAGGCGGCCCACGGGCGCGCCGACCCGCATGAGCTTCTTCCAGTAAGTCGCGTTGGGGAAACTACCGTCGTAGATGAACGCCTCCGCCTCGAGTTCGATCCGATTGCCCTCGGCCCGCGGCTGGCCGAGGGTGAGCATCTCAATGCCGATGCGCGCCATCGAGCTGCGCTCGCTGAACTTTAGCGCCCCGATGTGCGGCTTCAGCGATTCAAACTCGACGGGATTCCGCGGCCAGAAGCCAAGCGTGAGCGTGACCGACTGCTCGTCCTTGTTTTTCACCGCCAGAATCTGGCCATCCTGACTCGTCCAAAATTGTTCGGGATTCATGCGCGTTAGCTCGCGGTGATGGCGCAACCCAAAGGCTGGTTCAAGCGGCGATATCCGGGGAGATCGGGATTGCTTTCAGGGGAGGCGAATGGCACTGGTAAAAACTTTTCCGGCACAAAGCCGGTCTGGCCGTTACTCTATCCGCTCCCAACCAAGCATGAAACTGAAGCACATCGCCACGATTTCCCTCGTCGCCGCCGGCCTCGCCGTCGCGCGGGCGCAGGACGTCAAAGTCAACCTCCCGGCCACCGCGCCCGCCGCCCCCGCGGCCCCCGCCAAAACCGCCTACACCGACGCGCAGCTGATCGAGGAGTTCGGCTGGTTCATCGGCAAGCGCGTGGGTCTCACGGAACTCGAATTCACCGCCGAGGAAGTCGCCACGCTGATCAAGGGCCTCTCGCTCGCCGCCTCCGGCAAAGAGTCGCCCTTCGAACTCGAGAAGATCGGGCCCGCGATGGACGAGTTCATGCAGAAGAAGCAGCAGTCCTATCTCGGCAAGCTGAAGAACAAGAATCAGGGCGAGACCGCCGCCTATTTCGCGAAGCTCAAGGAAAACAAAGCCATCGTCGAACTGCCGAGCGGACTCCGCTATGAGATCACCAAGGCCGGCGACGGCGCGGCCCCGAAGCCGACCGAGACGGTGAAGGTCCACTACACCGGCACGTTGATCGACGGCAGCGTCTTCGACAGTTCCGTGCAGCGCGGCGAGCCCGCCGAGTTCCCCCTTGACCAAGTGATCCCCGGCTGGACCGAAGGAATCCAAAAGATGAACAAGGGCGGTAAAATCAAACTCTACGTCCCCGCTCACCTCGCCTATGGCGACGACGGACGTCCAGGCATTCCCCCCGGCTCGACCCTCATCTTCGATGTCGAGCTGCTCGACATCAAGGCTCCCGCCACCGCGGCACCGGCCATGCCGGCGATGCCGGCGAAGAAGTAAGCCCGAACGAACCGTTCGGTTTTCAAGTAGGGCGGGTCTCTGACCCCCCCTTTTTTGTTCCCCTGGAGGGTGGTTTTATGCGGGGCGCGCTCCCCCCGCCGGGTTCAGGGATTG
>JANOAF010000260.1:0-1748 GCA_031411015.1 Opitutaceae bacterium
GACCGCCGCGGCATTGCTTACCACGAAAAAGTCGTGACCACCGACGCGGCCGCCGCCGCCGAGATGCGCCGTCTCTCCGGCCAGACCAAGGCTCCCGTGCTCGACTGGTCGGGAGAAATCCTCGCCGACTTCGGCGCGGCAGAACTCGAACCGTTCCTCGCCGCGCGGCAGCGTTGACGCCTGCACCGTCCATCTCCCGCCGGCGGGGCTGACTGGCAGAAAGAAAAGGTGAACGAATCGCGATAGCGTCGACGGGTTGTGCCGATAGACCGGCATGGTAAGATCCGTCCAAGCAAAAAATCATCTTCATACCGAGGGCGGGCACGATTTCGGTGCAAAGTCACCGTAGTGAGGCTGCGGGCCCAATGAGCGTGGCCGATTCCGTCTTGGCCAACTGATAGGAAATCCGATCTTCAGGGGGATCGGATCCGGGAGGGGTTTAGTCGAGATGTTGTTCACCTTTCTCGACGCCTATGCGGTGAGTGCGTTGCTGCTGTTGGGCATCGTGCTGGCCGGACGCCAGTCTACCTCGGGCGGCCGGGTGCGGGCGGCCGGGTGGGGGTTCGCCTGCGGCATCCTTTTTCGGAGTTTCTTTGGGCAGATCGAAGATCCCGGCCGGCACGGCGGTCACGAGATATTGGTGCTCGCCGTCAAGGGCGCGCTGTTCGCGTTCACCGTCGTGGGATTCTCGCTAGCCGTTCGAATCGTGCCGCGTTCGTCGGAGAGTTCTGACGGCAACGGATCGTCGTAGGTAGAGTGTCGGTCTCGTGCCCGGCGATGGCCTCCGCGTGAGCAGATGTCGCTAACGCCGTGGCTCGTTGGGCGGCACCCAACGTTTCAGTTCCCGTCGCGCTTTTGGCGCTTGCCCACTTCCTTTTGGATCTTGCCCGCCATTTCCTGCGCCTTGCCGCGCGCTTGGAGAAGTTTTTTGCCGAGGACTTTTCCGGCGAGTTGTTTGGCGTCACCTTTGACGATATTGGCGGTGCCCTTGGCTGAGTTGCGTGTGCTTGGTTTCATGGAGTGGGATGGACTATACACAGATTGCGGCGCCGTCATCATGGGGTGATAGCCCACCCTCCCGGCCGGAAAGCGCCACCCGTCGTTCGGTCTTGTTCCACGAAACCTCTGGACCGTGCGGTGTATTTTCGGTCGACCTCCGCGCGAGAGAAGCCACATCGCGCCCTGGAGCCGGTATCGATTCGCGCGTAACCAACCGCCGAAATATCGGTCGGTAGAGTGACGGTCCCTCCCCTTCAACCTGCATCATTTTGAAAAAAATCAAAAGCCATTCGATCACCCGCAAAGAAATGATCCGTCTCTTGAACGAGGATCTGGCGCGTGAATATCAGGCCATCATCGCCTACATTGTTTACAGTCAGACGATGAAAGGAGCGAAATATCAGCACATCGCGGGCGAGCTGAAGAAACATGCCGGCGAGGAGTTGGACCACGCCCTGCAGATCGCGAAACAGATCGATTATTTCAATGGCACGCCTGTGACCGTCCCGAATAAAGTGAAAATGTCCGACAAGCCCGAGGACATGCTGCGCTTCGACCTGGAAAACGAGCGCGTGACCATCCTCAACTATCGCACGCGGATTCGTCAGGCGGACGCGATGGGCGAGTTTGCGCTCGGCGAAGTCCTTCGGAAGATCATCGCCCAGGAGCAGGAACACCTGACCGATCTGGCCGAGGCACTAGGCATCGATAATCCCAAACTCGAAGAGTGAGGTGGCGAAATTTTTCAA
>JANOAF010000261.1:0-3433 GCA_031411015.1 Opitutaceae bacterium
GTTTCAACCGCAGATTTCGCGGATAGCACGGATGGATTCACGCTGCGGATGCCTTTATCCGTTTCATCCGTGTAATCCGTGGTGAAGATTTTCTGCCTACCGAGGGCGGGTCACAGACCCGCCTACTTTTCAAATCACTCCATGAAACCTCTCACCCGCCGCTCGTTTCTCAAGACCACCGAGCTGGCGGGGGCTGGCGCGGCGTTCACCGCTCGCTCGTGGTCCCAGGTCGCCGGTGCCAACGGCGACATCCGCCTCGCCATCGCGGGCATGAACGGCCGCGGCAAGGAACTCGCGATCGCGTTTCCCCAAATCCCCGGCGTGCGCGTCGTGGCGCTCTGCGATTGCGACACCGCTGTGCTCGACCGCGAGATGGCGGCGGCCCGCGCACGCGGCCACGCGCCGGAGCGTTTCACGGACTACCGCGTGCTACTCCCGCGCGCCGACATCGACGCGATTGCAATCTGCACGCCGAACCACCAGCACGCGATGCAGAGCATCTGGGCGATGCAGGCGGGCAAGGACGTGCTCCACGAAAAACCCGTGCATCACAATCTCTGGGAGGGCGCACAACTTCTCGCCGCGGCGAAGAAGCACCGGCGCATCGTGCAGGTGAACACGCTGAACCGTTCGAGCGTCGCCATTGACGAGGCGCTCGCGTGGCTCAAGGCCGGGCCCATCGGCAAGGTCACGGCGGTGCGCGGCCTCGTCTACAAGCGCCGCCTCGCGATCGGCAAGGTGCCCGCGCCCGTCGCGCCGCCGGCGACGGTGAACTACGATTTCTTCCAGGGCCCGGCGCCACTTGTGCCGCTGCGGCGCACGAATTTTCACTACGACTGGCATTGGCAATGGGCGACCGGCAACGGCGACATGGTCGCGCAGGGTAATCACCAGCTCGACGTCGGCCGCCGCCTCCTCGGCGATCCCGATCATCCCGTGTGTGTGTTCACGGTTGGCGGGCGCTTCGGCTACGAGGACGACGGCGAGACGCCCAACACGTTTCTCATTCACTACGACTACGGCGCGGGCAAGGTGCCGTTCATCTTCGAGGTGCGCGGCCTGCCCGCGAAGCCCGACGAGCTCAGCGGCAACACCGCCGGCAAGGGCGGCCTCGGCTCCGCCGCGCAGCTCGCCGCGAGCATGGACAAATTTTTCGGCCTCAACGTCGGCAACGTCGCCCACTGCGAGGGCGGCCATCTCGCGATCCACGCGTCGAACTATTCGCTCGCGCAAGCCTTCGACCGCGACGGCAAGCTGCTCTAGGAATTCAAGGGCGCCGGCAACCACCACGCCAACTTCATCGATGCGATGCGCAGCCGGAAGGAATCCGATCTCCGCTGTCCGCTGCTCGAAGGTCATCGTTCCAGCGCCCTCGTCCACCTCGCGAACATTTCCTACCGCGTCGGCCGCACGCTGGCGCCCGGTGACATCCGCGAACAACTCAAGGGCCGTGATCAACTCAAGGGCCGCAACCAGCTCGTCGAGCCCCTTGAGCGCTGTGTCGAGCACCTGGCGGCCAACAACGTTGATTTCGCGAAAACGCCCGCGACCCTCGGCGCGCCGCTGACCTTCGATCCCGCGACGGAAAAATTCACCGGCGAAAACAGCGCCGCCGCGAACAAACACCACAGCCGCGAATACCGCGCACCGTGGATCGTGCCGCAGCTGGCGTAGTTGACGCATTGAGGTTTTGTCTTCACGACGCACGTTTATGAAAATGCATTTCGCTCTCAGCAGAGTCGGGTTGCTGGTGGGACTCCTCGTCTCGTTCTGCACCGCAGCCGCGCAAGCGACGAGCGCCGTCCGCACGGATGGGCGGTTGAAGATTGTGGAATTGGACGGATCGAGTCGGGAACGTGGGGTGCAACATGGCCGGGCCTTGAAGCAGGAAATCGCCCAAGTGGTCGCCCTCTGGCAGGCTGATTTGGAGAAAGGAGCCAAACAGCCGGCGGATGCCTTTCTCAAAGAGTTTCTCGGCGCGACGAATTTTCTGCCAGCGGTCGAGCGGTGGACGCCCGGACTGTTGGATGAAGTGCGCGGCATTGCCGAGGGATCGGGGCAATCATTCGACACGATGTTCGCATTCCAGCTCGTGGATGAGATTTGGGTCTATCTCAATCAGCGAAATGCGCATCATTGTAGTGGTCTGGGTGTGCCGCAGCGCGACGGTCGACCGGGTTTTGTCGCGCAAAACATGGACCTCGAACCCTTCCGCGACGGATTCCAAGCCGTGTTACACTTGCGCGAGACCGGTGCCGTCCCGGAACAGTTCATCTTTACGTGCGCCGGCCTTATCGCGACCAACGGAGTCAACCGCCGCGGAATCGGTCTGGCTGTAAATACCCTGATGGCGTTGCGTGCTTCTACGACCGGCCTGCCCGTCGCGTTTGTGATACGCGGAGTTCTGGCCTGCAAGGACGGGGCTGGGGCCGAGGACTTTCTTCGGCGGGTGCCGCACGCGTCGGGTCAGAATTACATTCTCGGTGCAGGTGGCAAAGTGAGCAATTTCGAAGCCTCGGCGGGAAAGGTTGTTGAAATGCCGCCTGCTGCGGATGGAACGGTGGCCCACACGAACCATCCGCTGGTCAACGATGATCTCAAATCTTGGCGCTTAAAGAAGCCGAGTGCGACCGACAATAGTCCGACGCGCCTCGATGCAGTGCAGCGCCGACTTGGTCAGGCTGCGTCCAGCATCGATGAAAACGTTATCCGAGCCATACTTAGATCCAAGGATTCGGAAAAGCATCCTGTCTGTGTGTCGGTCAAACCGGGCAGCGGTGGTGCCACGTTCGGCGGTGTGATTATGACGCTTTCCAATCCGCCGGTGCTCGACGTGAGTGCGGGGCCACCGGATGTGAATCCCTTCGTCCGTTTCACGTTTCAAACCGCAGCTAAATAGCCGTTCGCAGGCGAGTATCGCGCGCCGTGGATAGTGCCGCGGCTGGCGGTGTCGTAGGCCAAGCTGATGGCTGGGCAGCCCGCCCATCGGGCGGGTCGAAAAAGACGGCTACTTCTTGGCTGGCGCGCGCGCGAGCGCGGCGTCGAGTTCGGCCTCGGTGGGGAAGCGGTCGAAGGTGCGATTCACTTTTTTCCCGAGCAGGTGCTGATCGGCGAAGGCGAGCATTGCGGTCCAGTCGTCCGCGGTGAAGGCATGGGCGTGCGGCGCGTAGTTGACGCCGAGTTTGTCGGTCGCGCCGAAAAGCGCGTAGGCGGGCTTGGCGCCGAGCACGGATTGGCGGACCGCCTCGGGATAGGAAATGACGTCGGCGTCGCCTTCGAGGGCGATGAACGGGCGCGGCGCGCAGGCGGCGAGAAACCAGTGCTCGTCGAACGGAAGTTTTTCGCGCTGCCCGCGAAATTCGTGCAGGTGCGGCGAAAACCAGTTGGGATATTTCGTCACCATGAGATCGAGCGTCTCGCTCTTGCGCGGGCC
>JANOAF010000262.1:0-3049 GCA_031411015.1 Opitutaceae bacterium
CCCATCGTCGAAAACGTCGTCATCATCGGCACCGGCTGCGCCGGCCTCATGGCCGCGGCGCTAGCGGTGTCGGTCGCTGAATCGTTTCTAAGCTCCACTGTGATCGCCGTCGGGCTCTCCACGCTCTGTCTGCTGCTTTCCCCAGCAAGGATACCCGCATCACCGCCGAGCTGGCGAACTACCGGCGATCGGCCGTGCCGTTTAATCTGATTTGGAAACCGGTGGTGGACGCGCCGGTGATCCTGTCGGAAACTCTCCCGTCCTCGACTGTGTTCAACGCCCTTCGGCGCGATTCCAGCGCCGGCCAGTAGGGCGTCAGAGCAGATGTCCGAGTTTTTTCTTCTTGGTTTTCAGATACCGGGAATTGTGCGGATTGGGCTCGATGCGAATCGGAAGCTGGCGAGTGATCTTCAAGCCGTAGCCCTGAAGACCCACGACTTTTTTGGGATTGTTCGTCAGCAGCCGTATCGTTTTCAGCCCGAGGTCGACGAGGATTTGCGCCCCGACGCCATATTCCCGCAAGTCCATGCCGAAACCGAGCCGCTTGTTCGCCTCGACGGTGTCGAGCCCCTGCTCCTGCAACTTGTAGGCCTTGATTTTCGGCGCGAGCCCGATGCCGCGACCCTCTTGGCGCATATACAGCAGAACCCCGCACCCGGCCTCCGCTATCTGCCGCATCGCCCGGTGCAGCTGCGGCCCGCAATCACAGCGGCGCGAACCAAACACGTCACCGGTGAGGCATTCGCTGTGCACGCGGACGAGGACGTTTTTCTTTCCGACCACGTCACCGCGCACCAGCGCCATGTGGTTCTGCCCGTCGATCTTTGACTGATAGAGGTGGAGCATGAAGTCCCCGAATTCCGTGGGCATCTTCACCACCTCCACTCGCTCGATCAATTTCTCCCGCGTGCGTCGATATTTTATCAGGTCGGCAATCGTGCCGATCCTGAGGCGGTGCTTGCGGGCAAATATTCTCAGCGCGGGTAGGCGCGCCATCGTCCCATCGTCGTTCATGATCTCGCAGATCACGCCGGAATTTCCGGCTCCGGCCAGTCGCGCGAGATCGACCGCAGCTTCGGTATGTCCGGCGCGTTGCAAGACGCCGCCGGGCTTGGCGCACAGCGGGAAAACATGTCCCGGCCTCACCAGTTGGTCGGCCGTTGAAGTGGGCGAGGCCATGACCGCAATCGTCCGCGCCCGATCCGCAGCGCTGATCCCACTGCTGATTCCTCGGGCGGCATCGACACTGACCTGAAAGTCGGTGCCGAGGGATTCCCGATTGTCGTGGACCATCCGGTCGATGCCGAGCCGCGCGAGATTGTCCCGGTCGGTCGCCACGCAAATCAGGCCGCGCCCAAACCTCGCCATAAAGTTAATCGCGCGGGCCGAAACATGCTCCCCGGCGAGCAACAGGTCCCCCTCGTTCTCCCGATCCGCATCGTCGACCACGATCACCATTTTGCCGCGCCGTAGGTCGGCGACAATTTTTTCGACAGGGTCAAATTTTTGCATGGTGTAGGTAATGTCTCATTTGGTTCACGCTTCGAATGGTGCGCCCTTAAAAAGTGGACAAAGGAAATTTGGAATGAGCAAGCAGCGCATCCGCCATGCGGCCTATTTTCGATTCCTTTGGCCACGATGCATTATACGGATTGATTCGTGGTCGCTGCAATCGTTCGGGCTTGTTGTCCGATTTCTTGGCGTAGCGCCCACGGCGGGCGCGTCTGCAAGAATGAGGGGACCCGCCATCACCTCCGGCGCACCATCCGCCGGAACCAGGACTAGGCGCGTTACGATTTTCGCTGATGAAGCCTAAATCATGGCGGAATCAGAACTCCCCGCAGGCGCGAGCAGTGGGCGAGTTTCAGTTGGGTAACGGGGAATGGTGGCGGAGCTTATTCTCTCCGCGCGATTCCACTGACCCTTTCACTGACAGTGCCCCTTCCGGCTTTCGTATCTCCCTGTCTCGATGGAGACAGAACTTGGAGGCGCGGGTCGGAATTGAACCGACGCATAGAGGTTTTGCAGACCTCGGCCTTACCACTTGGCTACCGCGCCGAACCCCAAGAGGAGCGGACGTTGGCGGAAAACAATGCCCGCGCAAGCGCCGAAATGCAAAAGGCGCGACGCCACGCTTGCGGCGGCCCGGCATTCGCCGCTAGGCATTCCGCCACGTTCATGCGCACCACTGTCTTCACCATCGCCAACCAAAAGGGCGGCGTCGGAAAAACCACCACCGCGGTCAACCTTTCCGCCGCGTTGGCCGAGAAAAAGATCCCCACCCTCCTCGTCGATCTCGATCCCCAGGCCAATGCGACGAGCGCAGTGGGCGTGGAAAAGCACGCGGGCAAAAGCCTCTATGGACCGCTCAGTGGCGAAGGCACCGCCGCCGAGATGATCGTGCCGACGGCCTACGAGCATCTCTCGCTCATTCCCAGCGAGGAGGACCTCGCCGCCGCCGAGATCGAGCTGGCACAGACGGAAAACTACCTCGCCAAACTCCGCGGTGTGCTCGCGCCCATCCGCAAGGCCGGGACCTACCGCGCCATCATTATCGACTGCCCGCCCGCGCTCGGGATGCTCTCGATGAACAGCCTTGCCGCCGCCGACTTCCTTCTCATCGCGCTCCAGTGCGAATACCTCGCGCTCGAGGGCCTCGGCCAGATTCTCCGCAATGTCGATCGCCTGAAAGCCGCGCACGTCAACGATGCGCTCGAACTCGGCGGTGTGGTTATGACGATGTTCGATCTGCGCACGAATCTCTCGCGGCAGGTCGTCGACGAGGTGAAGAAACACCTGCCCGACAAGATTTTTGCCACCGTGATCCCGCGCACGATTCGTCTGAGCGAGGCACCCAGTTTCGGCAAAACGATCTTCGACTACGACAACCTGAACCCTGGCTCCACCGCCTACCGCAAGCTGGCCGATGAAGTAGTCACGCGGTTCAAGCTGAAGTGATTTTTGGCCCACGGAACACACGGAAGACACGGAAGAAAATCTCCGTTTAGATTCGTTTCCGTGTCTTCCGTGTGTTCCGTGGGCATCTGAT
>JANOAF010000263.1:0-8998 GCA_031411015.1 Opitutaceae bacterium
CAAGCTCGTCGTGAAAAATGACGAGACGAGCCAGGAAGAGGAACATCTGATCGCGACCGGCAAGCACATCATCGTGCAACCCGGCGACGTCGTGCACAAAGGCCAGCACCTCACGGAAGGCGCCGCGGACCCGCACGAAATCTTGGAAATCCTCGGGCCGTCCGCGCTCTACGACTTCCTGATTTCGCAGGTGCAGGAAGTGTATCGTCTCCAAGGCGTGACGATTAACGACAAGCACATCGAAATCATCATCCGCCAGATGCTCCGCAAAGTCCGCATCACTGATCCGGGCGACACGGAAAACTTCTGGGGCGAGCAAGTCGATCGCGCCACGTTCCTTCTGGAAAACAAGCGCATCGAAGAAGCCGGCGGCAAACCCGCCGAGGCCGAGCCGATCCTCCTTGGTATCACCAAGGCGTCGCTTGAAACCGAAAGCTTCATCTCGGCTGCTTCCTTCCAAGAGACGACGCGTGTCCTCACCGACGCCTCGACGCTCGGTAAAGTCGACCTGCTAAAGGGCTTCAAGGAAAACGTCATCATGGGTCACTTGATTCCGGCGGGCACGGGCTTGCCGACCTACAAGCAGCTCCGGATTACGCTGCCGTTCGGCGCGGAACTTCCGCTGGAAGAACCGAAGCCAGTCGAGGCGAGCGCGAGCTGATTCGCCACTCAGCGTCCTCCCCATTGCCAAAGCCGCGGACATTGTTCCGCGGCTTTGTTGTTTCTACGAATACGCGCGCTCTGATTTCCTCTCCCGGACAATTCTTGGTTATCCATTCCGCCACACACTGCGATCTTCCGAAGATTGTCTCTGGACCAGCGAATTCGTGCTTGAGATCGG
Organism: Opitutaceae bacterium; assembly: GCA_031411015.1. GTDB lineage: Bacteria > Verrucomicrobiota > Verrucomicrobiia > Opitutales > Opitutaceae > ER46. Next base: position 842 of record JANOAF010000263.1, read on the forward strand.
CTGAGAGTGCTCAACCATCGTCCCCCCTTTCGTCAGATCCAATCGCGTTGCCTGCCTCGGCCGGTGAACGCATTTCCAGCCGCGAGGTATTTTCGAACGCTTAGCTTCGCGACATTTTCTACTTTTCACCAAAAAGTTCTTGCCGACTTTTAGGTCCAGAGTAGCGTTCACCCCTTTTCGCCAATTTCCATTCTTTAAGACTCACTTCACTCGTATGCCGACCATCAACCAACTCGTGCGCAAAGGCCGCCGCCAGGTGACTACCAAATCTAAGTCCCCGGCTTTGGCGGGTAACCCTTTTCGGCGTGGCGTGTGTGTCCAGGTCATGACGCGCACTCCCAAGAAGCCGAACTCCGCCATCCGTAAGGTTGCGAAGGTTCGCCTCACGAACGGCAACGAAGTAATTTCCTATATCCCTGATGAGGGCCACAATCTCCAAGAGCACTCGATCGTGCTGGTGCGTGGTGGTCGTGTGAAGGATTTGCCCGGCGTCCGTTATCACATCGTTCGCGGCACGCTCGACGCCACCGGCGTTGAGAAGCGTCGTCGCTCTCGGTCCAAATACGGCGTCAAACGCCCGAAGGCTGCCAAGTAATCCACCGTTTTTCTTAAACCGATTTCGCCATGTCACGTCGTCACAGAGCAGAAAAACGCCAAGCCACCCCGGATGCCCGCTACAACAGCGTGCTGGTCGCGCATCTCGTCAATGTCATCATGAAGAGCGGCAAGAAGAACCTTGCTCAACGCATTGTCTACGGTGCGTTCGAGAAGGTTTCCGAGAAGCTCGAAAAGGGCGATCCGGTTGACCTGATGTTGGGTGCGCTGGAGAATGCGCGCCCGCGCCTAGAGGTAAAGAGCCGCCGCGTCGGTGGTGCGACCTATCAGGTGCCCGTGGAAATCTCATTCGAGCGGCAGGAGTCGCTTGCCTTGCGTTGGATCGTGGCCGCCGCCGATGGCCGCAAGGGTATCCCGATGAAGGATTCCCACGCCCCCGAGATCATCGACGCTTACAACAACACGGGCTCGGTCGTGAAGAAGAAGGAAGATACGCACAAGATGGCGCAGGCTAATCGCGCCTTCGCCCATCTCCGCTGGTAACCCGTCCGCGCCCTCCGCCATGTCTGCTGTTGCTGCACCCAAGATTACTGTCGTCACCGACAAAGCGAATATCTCGCCGGTGAACTCGAAGGACCGTCCGTTTCCGCTCGAATGGACGCGGAACATTGGCATTGCCGCGCATATCGATGCGGGCAAGACAACGACGACTGAGCGCATACTTTTTTACTCCGGTGCCGTCCACAAGATGGGTGATGTCCATGAGGGCAACACGGTCACCGATTGGATGGAACAGGAGCGCGAGCGTGGAATTACGATCACCGCCGCCGCCATCTCCTGCGCGTGGAACGCCTCGTGGGGTCCTTGGAAGGGAATCAAACAGCGCATCAATATTATCGACACGCCCGGCCACGTGGATTTCACGGCTGAGGTAGAGCGTTCGCTCCGCGTCCTCGATGGTGCGGTGGCGGTATTCTGTGCTGTCGCCGGAGTGCAGCCTCAGTCCGAGACGGTCTGGCGCCAGGCCAATAAATACAAGGTTCCGCGCGTCGCTTTCATCAATAAGATGGATCGCACCGGGGCAGATTTTTTCCGCGCCGTCTCCGAAATGCGCGAGAAGCTCAAGGCCAACGCCCACCCGATCTTTTTGCCGATCGGCAAGGAAGAGAATTTTTCGGGCCTCATCGATCTCGTTCAGAACGTCGCCTATTCGTTCGAGGAAAATCCGAACGATTTGCTCGGCTTGAATCCGGCGACAATGCCCATTCCCGAGAATCTGGTCGCGCAGGCTAAGGAGTATCGCGACAAACTGATCGAAGCAGTTTCTGATTTCGACGACGTGATCGCCGAAAAATATCTCAACGGTGAGGAAATTTCCGTGCCCGAGCTCCTACTCGGCGTCCGCAAGGCTACGATTTCCCTCCAGTTCACGGGCGTTATTCCCGGTTCCGCCTACAAGAAAAAGGGCGTCCAGCGTCTCCTCGACTGCGTCGTAAACTTTTTGCCGAGTCCCATCGACGTGCCCCCCATGCAGGGTTTGGACACCGATGGAAAGGCCGTTGAAGCCGTCGTCGATGACAAGGCTAAGATGGCCGGTCTTGCGTTCAAGCTTTGGAATGATCCGTTCGTCGGCCGCCTTGTTTTCTTCCGCGTTTACACCGGCAAGCTGCCCCGTGGCATGCCGGTTTACAACCCGCGCACCCGGCGCACCGAGCGCGTTTCGCGACTCGTGCTTATGCGCGCCATTGAGCGCGAAGAAATCGACCTCGCCTACTCGGGTGACATTTGTGCGGTCGTCGGAGTGAAGGACGTTATCACTGGCGACACACTCTGCGACGAGGATTTCGACATCCGCCTTGAGCCGCCGTCCTTCCCCGAGCCGGTCATCTCGATGTCGATCGAGCCCAACTCGAAGGCTGACCAGGAAAAGATGGGCACCGCGCTCCAGCGCTTGGTGGCCGAAGATCCGACGCTTCGCGTGAAGACGGATCCCGATACTGGCCAAACGATTCTTGCCGGGATGGGCGAGCTCCATCTCGACATCATCCGCGACCGCATGAAGCGCGAGTTTAAGGTAGAGGCCACTGCGGGCAAACCACAGATCGCGTATCGTGAAACGATTTTGAAGTCGGCTGAGGCCGAAGGAAAATTCATCCGTCAGTCGGGCGGTAAAGGCCAATACGGACACGTTTGCGTCACCATCGAGCCGAACGTCAAGGGTAAGGGAGTCGAGGTGATTAACGAGACGGTGGGCGGTTCGATTCCGAAGGAATTCATCAAGCCTGCGACGGAGGGTATCCTCGAAGGCTGCAACAATGGCGTCGTCGCCGGCTACCCGGTCGTCGATGTTATCGTGCGCATCACCGACGGTTCCTTCCACGAGGTCGACTCATCTGAACTCGCTTTCAAGATGGCGGGCATCTTCGGGTTTAAGGAAGCGATGAAGAAGGCCAATCCGATCCTGCTCGAGCCGATTATGGGAGTAGAAGTCACCACGCCGGAAGATTATCAAGGTGATCTCATGGGCGACATCAATCGTCGCCGCGGCCAGATTCAGGGCATGGAGAACAAGGCCGGCGCGTGTATCATCAACGCCTTTGTCCCGCTCGAACTGCTCTTCGGTTACGTGACTGATATCCGCTCCCTCTCCAAGGGCCGCGCCAGCGCCGGCATCACCCCGTCGCACTTTGAGCAGGTCCCGAATTCGCTCCTCGCGAAGATCGTCGAGACTTCGTCGAAAGCCCCCGCCCGCACTTAATCCTCCGTTCTTTTTTCGCCATGAAAGGCCAACGAATTCGCATCAAACTCCAGGGCTTCGACTATCGCGTCATCGATCAGTCGGCACAGGACATCGTCGAAACCGCCAAGCGCTCCGGCGCCCGCGTCTCCGGTCCGATTCCGCTGCCAACCCGCATCGAGAAGCTCTCCGTCAATCGCTCCCCGCATGTCGACAAGAAATCGATGGAGCAGTTTGAAACCCGCACGCACAAGCGGCTCATCGACATCATCGAGCCGACCGCCCAGACGGTCGACGAGTTGAAGAAGCTGAACCTGCCATCCGGCGTCGACATCACCATCAACGTATAATCCAACCCTCAACCCGCGAAGCGAAGAACCATCCGCACCCGGATTCCTTCACTCTACAGTTAGCAGATGTCTGTGTGCCCTCGGGCACCGCCAGACTCCCCGCTAAAGTAGGTCCGCAAAAAACGGAAATTTTCCACCTACCGCTTAGCCTATGATCTCCGAAATTTTAGGTAAGAAACTCGGCATGACTCAGGTCTACGATGCACAGAACGTGCTCGTGCCAGTCACCGTAGTCGAAGCCGGACCCTGTGCAGTGGTCCAGGTTAAGACTCTCGAAAACGATGGCTACGACGCCGTCCAAATTGGTTTCTCGAAAAAGAAACCGAAGAACACCGCTGCCGGCGAGATGGGCCACGCCCAGAAAGCCGGCCTCGAAGTCGCGCCACGCGTGCTCGCGGAAGTCCGCCTCACGGAGGCTTCCAAGCTCAAGGTCGGCGATGTCGTCAATGCGACTTCGTTTGCCGAGGGGCAGCTGGTCGATGTCATCGGCATCAGCAAGGGCAAAGGCTTTCAGGGTGTCGTGAAGCGGTTCCGTGTTGCCGGCGGCCCCGCGTCGCACGGCTCCATGTTCCATCGCCGCATCGGCTCCATCGGTATGCGTCAGACGCCCGGGCGCTCTTGGAAAAACCAACGCATGCCCGGTCACATGGGCAGCGAGAAGCGCACGATGCAGAACCTGCGCATCGTGAAAATCATCGCCGACAAGAATCTCATCCTCGTGAAGGGTTCGATTCCTGGTGCCAACGGCGACGACGTCATTGTCCGCTCCGCCATTAAGGGCCAATGGGCGCTGCCGACTCCGGCCGCCGCTCCCGCCGACGCTAAGAAGGGCGCCGCCAAGGCTCCAGCCAAGGCTGCCGCAAAACCGGCCGCTGCCCCCGCCAAGAAATAAGGAGACGACCACCCATGAAACTCACCGTTTTTAGTTCCGACGGGAAGACGAGCAGCGAAAGAGATTTCGCCGACATTCCCTCCTTCGAGGGCGACAAGGGCCTGCAGGCCGTAAAGGAAGTCATCGTCGCCATCAACGCCAACAACCGCCAAGGCACGCACTCCACGAAGACTCGTGGCGAAGTCCGCGGCGGTGGTAAGAAGCCGTGGCGCCAGAAGGGCACCGGTCGCGCCCGCGCCGGTTCCATCCGTTCACCTTTGTGGTCCGGTGGTGGTGTCGTGTTCGGGCCGAAGCCCCGCGACTACTCCAAGAAAATCAACGCCAAGGTGAAGCAGCTCGCTTTCAGCCGCGCGTTGTTTGATCGCGTCGTCGCCAACGAAATCGCCGTGATTGAGCAATTCGATCCCAAGGTTGCGAAGACCAAGATTGTCGACCAAGTGGTGGCCCGGATCGCTCCGAAGGGTCGCGTGCTCCTCGTCGATGCGCCGTTCGCAAAAGTTACGGCACTCGCTTCGCGCAACATTGAGCGCGTCACGATGCAGGAAGCCACAAAACTCAACACCCACGACCTTGCGCAATACGCCAAGATCATCGTGAGCGCCAAGGCGATCGAGACCATCATCGCTCGGGCCAACGGAGGGAAAAACTAATGCAAGCCGACAAGATCCTCAAACTCGTCCGCCTGACCGAGAAGTCCAACAAGCTCTCGTCGCTGCTGGGCCAGTATACCTTCGAAGTCTACGGCCACGCCAACAAGCACCAGATCGCCGAGGCCGTGGAGCAGACCTTCAAGGTCACCGTTCGGCGCGTGAACACCGCGACCTATCGCGGGAAAAACAAGAAGAGCCGCCAAGGTCGCCCGAGCATCGGTTCCGACTACAAGAAGGCCATCGTGACCCTCAAGGCCGGCGACAAGATCGAGCTCGTCTAAAGCGACCCCGCCCAACTGGAGCCCACCCAACATGCCCATCCATTCATTTCGCCCGCTCACGCCGTCCGGCCGCTTCACCTCCCTCAATATGGAGGCGGGCCTCTCGAAGGAGCGTCCCCAGCGCGCTCTCACCGAGCGCAAATACAAGACCGGCGGACGCAACGTTTACGGCCGCGTCACCTCTCGCCATCGCGGCGGTGGTCACAAGCAGCTTTACCGCATCATCGATTTCCACCGCGATATTCTGGACATGCCCGCCAAGGTTCAGGCCTTGGAATATGATCCGAATCGCTCTGCCAATCTTGCACTCGTCGCCTACACGAATGGCGAGAAGCGCTACATCCTCGCGCCGAAAGGCCTGAAGGTGGGCGACACGATCTTTTCCTCCGACAAGGCGACGACCAACGACTTCACCGTCGGTAACAGCTTCCCGCTTTCGATCATCCCGCCTTCGACGCTGCTACACAGCGTCGAACTCGTCCCCGGCCGCGGCGCCAAGATCGCTCGCGGAGCTGGCACGAGCCTGGAGCTCGTTGCCATCGAGGGCGACGCCGCCACGCTGAAAATGCCGTCCGGCGAACTCCGCCGCGTCCATGCCCGCTGCCGCGCCACGATCGGCGAGGTTGGCAATGGCGACCACAACCAGCAGTCGCTCGGCAAAGCCGGCCGCAAACGCTGGCTCGGCGTCCGCCCGACCGTCCGCGGCGTGGCGATGAATCCCGTCGACCATCCCAACGGCGGTGGTCAGGGCAAGTCCAAGGGTGGTGGCGGTCGCCAGCATCTCGTCTCGCCTTGGGGCCAGCTCGCCAAGGGCTACGTCACTCGTAGTCGTTCGAAGCCCTCGACCTCCCAAATCATCGCCCACCACAACGGCCGCAAGCCGCGTGGGAAGAAGTAAGCTCGCTCCTCTCGCACCATGGCACGCTCCATCAAAAAAGGTTTCTTCGTCGATTATCACCTGCTCGAGAAAATCGAGAAGGCGATCAAGACCGGCACCAAGAAACCGATCCAGACTTGGTCTCGCCGCTCGACGATTACGCCGGACTTCATCGGCCACACGTTCAGCGTGCATAACGGCAAGATGTTCATCGCCGTCTACGTCACTGAAAACATGGTCGGTCACAAACTCGGTGAGTTTTCCCCGACGCGCAACTTCAAGGCGCACGGTGGCATGACGCGTAAGGAAATCTAAGTTTGCCCGCCGTTCCGTCCATGCTTCGCCGTCTCCAGTTTGCCGCGCTTCTCTTCGCCGCCGCTGTGCCGTTTATGGCCCGCGCTGCGTCGGGTGCGGTTGTGGCCGAAGTGCTGGCGGTGCAGCCGACGCGAGTGGCGGATCTCGTGCTCTTGCGGGGCGGCTTCGAGGCCGGCCTGCGTCAGGGCATGGTGTGCCGCATCACCCGGGGTTCCGCCGCGATCGCCGAGGTGCTCCTCGTCGAGACCCGACCCGCGTGCAGTGCGGCGCTCATCCTGAGTGTCACGCCCAGGCAGGCCATCCGCGCCGGTGACCTCGCGGCCATCAAGCTTCTCAAAACCTAAACCAAATACTGAAACCAAAAGGGCAGGGTACCGCGTCTCAGACGCGCCGCTACTGTCGCCGAGCCGCCCCGCGGCCGGAATCTTCACCACCAACATGGAAGTCCAAGCCCTCACACGCTACGCGCGGATGTCCCCTAAAAAGGTCCGCGAAGTCGCCCGCACGATCCAAGGCCGCAAGGCCTCGGACGCCGTCGATTATTTGATGCTCGTCCCGCGCAAGAGCGCGAAGCTGATCGCGAAGACGCTGAAGAGCGCCATCGCGAACGCCGAGAACAACAACAACCTCTCGGCTGACACCCTCACGGTGAAAAGCGCCATCATTGAGAACGGACCTGTGCTCAAGCGTTTCAAGGCCGGTGCTCGCGGCACTGCGATGCCCCGTCGTAAGAAAATGGCGCACATCCGGATCATCCTCTCAGACGGCAACTCCAACTAAACCACTTCCATGGGCCAAAAAACCAATCCGATCGGTTTCCGTCTCGCCGTCCGCCGCAACTGGCAGTCCCGCTGGTTCGCCACGAAAAAAGATTTTGGCAAGCTCCTTGCCGAGGATCAGCTCATCCGTTCGAAGCTGATGGAAAAGCTCAAGCAGGCATCCGTGCCGCGCATCTTCATCGAGCGCGCCTCGAACCGCGTGCGGGTCAAGATTTACACCGCCCGTCCGGGCATCGTCATCGGTCGCAAGGGCCAGGAGATCGAGAAGATCAAGGAGGAGCTGGCGAAGCTCACCGGCAAGGAAATCCTGCTCGACATCCAAGAGGTGAAGAAGCCCGAGATCGAGGCCGCGCTGGTGGCTGAGAACGTCGCGCTGCAGCTTGAGCGCCGCATTGCTTTCCGCCGCGCCATGAAGAAGGCCGTGGAAATGGCCATGGCGCTCGGCGCCGAGGGCATTCGTATTCAGTGCTCGGGCCGCCTCGGCGGCGCCGACATCGCCCGCCGCGAGTGGCAGCGCAAGGGCCGCGTGCCGTTGCACACCCTCCGCGAAAACATCGACTACGGTTTCGCGGAAGCGTTGACCGTTTACGGCAAGATCGGCGTCAAATGCTGGATCTGCAAAAAAGAGTCCGACAACAACTGAGTCGGACTCCGCCTAAACCACTTTTCTCAGGAGAACTACTCCCATGGCAGCTATTTCACCCGCCCGCACCAAATACCG
>JANOAF010000264.1:0-19946 GCA_031411015.1 Opitutaceae bacterium
CACGCAACAGATCGTGCCGATCAACCAGCCGCACGCGCCCCTCGCCGCGCGCCCCGGCGCGGGGGTGGTGCGGGTTGACCCCACCGCGCTTGGTCCGCACGGCCAACACCCATACCAGCGCGTTGGGGTCAACGCGCTCCACCTTCACCGCCTGCCGACTTGGGCCGAGCTCGCGCAAATCCCCGAGGCCACGCTGCGCGAGTGCCAGCTCGGTTTCCGCGCCAAATTCATTTCGCAGACGGCGCAATTTCTCGCCGCGCACCCCGGGTGGTTGGAGGAAACCGAAACCGCGCCCTACGCCCGCGCGAAAGAACGTCTCTGCTCGCTCCCGGGTGTCGGCGAAAAAATCGCCGACTGCGTGCTGCTCTTCGGCGCCGGACGGCTCGAGGCGTTTCCCGTGGACACGTGGATTTTGAAAGCGCTCGCCCGCCGCTACGATCTCATCGGTTGGAAGCCCGCGCAGGTCGCACAATTCGGCCGGGCTCATTTCGGCCCGCTCGCCGGTCTCGCGCAGCAGTTTCTTTTTGCGTGGGAGCGGCAACAAGGCCGCACCGCTACATCCGAAACGCGATGATCGTGCCGGCCACGCCGATGATTTCGGCGAAGCGCCCGGCTTTGATTTCCTCGAAGATGGCGCGGGTCACGCCGTCAGCCCGGCTGCCGAAATCGTGAAACGCGATTACGCCGCCGCGTTTCACAAACGGTGCCCACGCCGCAATGTCGGCCTTGCACGCGTCGTAACTGTGGTCGCCGTCGATAAAGATGAAATCGATTGCGCCGCGTTTCGCCGCGAGTTGCTGCGCTGCGGCGAGCGAGTCGCTCACCACCGGCTCGGCGCGGGAGGCGAAGCCGAGGTCGGAGAAATTTTTCTGGAAAATCTCCAGCGTGCTTTGCGCGCCGAGTTTTTGAAAATGCCGGCGATACCACGCGGCATCCTCGCCGCAGGTGGAGAGGCCCTGAAAATTATCGACGGCGAAAATCTTTGCCCGCTCGCCCTTGAGCCCGCCGGCGATGAAGCAGGTCGAGGCGCCCATCCACGAGCCGACTTCGACGACCTGCGCGTGCGCCGGCAAATCGCTCGCGAGCTGGAAGAGGTAGCCGCGCTCGGGGAAGCTGCCCATGTCGTCCTGTTTGAAATGCCGCGCGATGCGGTGAAACTCCGGCCACGCGAGATCGGGGCGGCGTTTGCGCGCGCCGCGCAGGTAGCGCCCACATTTCTGTGCGAACCGCGCGTCGCGAACGAGGGGCCAGTGTTTGAACGCCATGGCGCGAGCCAACCGGTCGCCATGCGAAGCGGGAAGCTTTTTCTTTGCCGCCGCGCATATCCTCCCGTTGTCATCGCGAGGCCCGCAGGGCCGTGGCGATCCATCTGACTGGATTGCTTCGTCGCTCCGCTCCTCGCAATGACAAGCAACGCCATCAAAATCACCGTCGCGATCCCGACCTACAATCGCGCGGACTTTTTACGGCAGACGCTGGCGGGCATCGCCGCGCAGCAGTTCCCACGCGATCATTTCGAGGTGCTCGTAATCGACAACAACTCGACCGACCACACGCGCGCGGTCGTCGCCGAGTTCGCCCATGCGGTGCCCGCGCCGCGCTACATCCTCGAGCCGCAGCAAGGCCTCGACCACGGTCGCAACCGCGCGATCGCCGAGGCCCGCGGCGAGATCATCGTCTTCGGCGACGACGATATTCTGGTGCAGCCCGACTGGCTCGCGCAAATGGCCGTGCCGCTGCTGGCCGACGCGACCACGCGCCGCATCGGAGCGATCGGCGGTGAGGTGATTCCCGTTTTTCCCGACGGTCTGCCCGACTGGGTGCGCGAGTGGCACGCGCCGCTGGCGTTTCGCGCCGATACCGGCCCGCTCGATCCGAAACACTCGCCCATGGGCGCGAACATGGCGTTTCCGAAATGGGTTTTCGCGCAGCTCGGAAATTTTCACACCGCGCTCGACCGCGCGGCGGGGAATTATTTCTCCGGCGGCGACAGCGAGATGGTGCGCCGAGTGCGCGCCGCGGGGCTCGACGTGTGGTTTTCGCCGACGGCGGTGGCGCAGCACCAGATGCCGGCGAGCCGAACTACCTTTCGCTACGCGCGGCGGCATGCGTTCGACTCCGCGCGCTCCCGCGTGATCGATCGCGCGGGGCAACCAGGCGCGGGCGGCTATCTGCTGGGACGTTTCTTCGCCAACATCGCGAAGGCGATCGGTTACGCGCTCGTGGCGCTGGTGAATGGAATCATCTTCCGCGGTGGCGAGGCGAAGAAGGCGCTCGTGCGCGCCTGGCGCTCGTGCGGCTACCTCTACCAAATCCCGCGCTCGCTCGTCGGTAAGATTTAGTGTTCATCGACGCCGTGGCCGATCCGCTCCCCCTTTCCGTCGCCATCATCGCCAAAAACGAGGCCGCGAATCTCCCGCGCTGCCTCGCGAGCGTGCGCGGCTGGGCGGCGGAGATCATCGTCGTGCTGAACGATACCACCGACGCCAGCGAGTCGATTGCCCGCGCCGCCGGCGCCAGCGTGCATCACCGACCGTGGCAGGGTTACCGTGATGCGAAAAACGCCGCGACCGATCTCACGACGCAGCCGTGGGTGCTGTCGCTCGACGCCGACGAAGAAGTCTCGCCCGCGTTGCGGGCGAGTATCATGGAATTTGTCCAGCGACCGGAGGTGGCGACGTTTGCCGGGGCGCGTTTCCCAAGGAAAGTGTGGTTCATCGACCGCTGGATCAGGCACGGCGATTGGTATCCCGACTTAAGCCTGCGGCTGTTTCATCGCGACCGCGCGCGTTGGGGCGGAGATGAATTCGTCCATGAGAAGATTGAGTGCCGCGGCCCGGTCGCGACCCTCCGCGGCGACCTGCACCACTACTCGTTTCCCACGCTCGCGAGCCACGTCGCGAAGATCAACCCGTTCGCCGACCTGTTCGTGCAGCAGCAGCAGGCGCGCGGGAAAAAATTCTCGGTGGTCGCGGCGGTGTTTCGGCCGGGTTGGCGTTTCTTTCGCGCTTACGTGCTAAAGCTCGGGTTCCTCGATGGCTTCCCCGGATTCTACATCGCGTGGGCGACGGCGTTCGGGGCCTTCGTGCGCTACAGCCGGCTCTACGAAGCGGAAAGCCGAAAGGAACCCCGTGGCTAAAAAGGACGAGCCCCACACGTTCAGCAAACTCGCGGAGGAACTCGTCAGCGACTTGCGCGGCGTGCCGTTCGACGAGCCGAAACGCTCGAAGAAACGCGCCACGCAGTCGCTGGCCATCGTCGTCGAGCAGTTGCTCCAGCTGCATCAAATCGGCCGCGAATCGCCCGAGCACACCATCCGCGCCCACTGGGCGGCGATTGTAGGCGCGGCGAATGCCTCCTATTCGCACCCGGCCCTGATTCAGCGCAACATGCTCAACGTCCTCGCCGGGCACGCGGTCGTGCGGAATGAGCTCTTCCACCACCGCGACGCCATCGTGGCGCGCATCCGCGCCCTACCGGGCTGCGGTCACGTTAAGGCAATTAATCTGCGGGCGGGTTAGGCGGCCGACACGGGTGTAGCGCAGTCAGCCTGACCGCGTTTTCCGATCCAGCACGGTCAGGCTGGCCGTGCTAAGCCACGCGCGCGTCGCCCCTCATTTTCTCACCAAAATTTGCGCTTGCGAGCGGGTGGTCGTTTGCGGAGCCTGTCCCCTTGCGTCAGTGGATATTCGCCGGTTGCGGGTGTCCACCACACTGGTCCGGCATTCCGCCGGATGAGAACGGTGACGCCGGCTCACCCCGACTACCAATCGGGCGAGGCGGGCGGCACGGAGTCCGAAAGGATTCCCTACAGTCGTGAATCCAACCAATAAACCATGTCCACCACAGTCGTTAAGCCCACCATCATCGCCGAATATAAGACCCACGAGAAGGATACCGGCTCGTCCGAAGTCCAAGTCGCGCTCTTGACCGCTCGCATCAATCACTTGACCGAGCACCTGCGCACGCACCGGAAGGATTTCCACTCGCGCCGCGGACTTCTCCAGATGGCCTCCCGCCGTCGCAAGCTCCTCGATTATCTCAAGAAGCACAATCTTCCGAAGTATAACGAGCTGCTCCAGAAGCTGAACCTTCGCAAATAACGCTTTCGTCTCACGGGCGACCCATCCGCGGGTCGCCCGTTGTCGTTTCCGACACTCGACGCCGGCCGGGACATTTCCGTTTGGTTCTCTTCCGAACCGGGCGCCAAACGGAAATCTCTCGCGCCAAAAGCGAGCTGACCGAAGCGGGTTGGGAATCCCCCGATAGTCCACACCCGTAGCGCGGCTTCACCCCTCGAAGCTCCGCCACCGCCCCGCCAACACGCGGGGCCCACGAATCCAATCCAGCCGCGTGGCGCTGGCCGGTTCGTCCTTATCCGTCGTCACGCAATCCGTCCGAATCGTCCGAAAGAAAGATCATGCAACAGAAACATTCCGTCACCGTGCCCGGCCTCGGGCTCACGTTCTCCACCGGTTCCATCGCCCAGCTCGCGGGCGGCGCCGTCAACGTTAACGTCGGCGAGACCAACGTCTTCGTCACCGCCTGCGCCGCGCAGACCATGCGCCCCGGACAGGACTTCTTCCCGCTCACCTGCGACTACCGCGACAAATACGCCGCGGCCGGCCGCTTCCCCGGCGGCTACTTCAAGCGCGAGGGCCGCCCTTCCGAACGCGAGATCCTCATCTCCCGCCTTTGCGACCGCCCCTGCCGCCCACTCTTCCCCGAGGGTTTCCTCAATGAAGTGCAGATCATCGGCCAGCTCTTCTCGGCCGATTTGATCAACGATTCCGACATCGCGATGGTCAACGGCGCCAGCGCCGCCCTCGCCATCTCCGACATTCCGTGGAACGGGCCCATCGGCTGCGTCCGCGTCGCGCTCATCGAAGACAAGTTCGTCGCGAATCCCACCATCGAGCAGATGTATTCCTCGTCGCTCGACCTGATCTACGTCGGCAACGCGAAAGACATGCTGATGATCGAGGGTTCCGCCGATCAAATCTCCGAGGAGAAATTCATCGAGGCCCTCGCCTTCGGCCACGAGGCCATCCAGCCGATTATCGCCGCCATCAAGGAGCTCGTCACGCTCGCCGGCAAACCGAAGGCCACCTTCAAGCTCATCGGCGCCACCCCCGAGGCCCGCGCCATCATTGAGCGCGTCGTCCCGGCCGAGCGCGTTTCCGCCGCCATCTTCGGCTTCGAGAAGAACGTCCGCTCCGCCAACGTGAAGCTCCTCAAGGAGGAGGCCAAGGCCGCCCTCGTCGCCGAGCTCGGCGAAGGCAAGTTCACCGATGTCGACCTCAACGTCGTCTTCGAAGATCTCCAATACAAAGCCTACCGCGCCACCGTCCTCGCCAAGGGCACGCGCTCCGATCACCGCGACGCCAAGGCCCTCCGCCCGATCAGCGCCCAAGTCGGCGTCCTCCCGCGCGTGCACGGCTCCGCCATGTTCCAGCGTGGCGACACCCAGAACATCGCCATCGTCACCCTCGGGCCGACGAAGGAAGCCCAGGACATGGACGGCCTCACCGGCGGCGTTACGTCGAAGAGCTTCATCCTCCACTACAACTTCCCGCCGTTCTCCGTCGGTGAAGCCGGCCGTTTCATCGGTCCCGGCCGCCGCGAAATCGGCCACGGCGCCCTCGCCGAGCGTTCGCTCGTTCCGGTGCTCCCGCCCGAGGATGCGTTCCCCTACTCCATCCGCGTCGTCTCCGAGATCATGGCCTCCAACGGCTCAACCTCGATGGCCTCGATCTGCGGCGGCTGTCTCGCCCTCATGGACGCCGGCGTGCCGATCATCGCCCCCGTCGCCGGTATCTCCTGCGGTCTCATGACCGAGATGGCGGCCGACGGCACCATCACCAAGTGGACCACCATCACCGACATCCTCGGGGAGGAAGATCACTTCGGCGACATGGACTTCAAAGTCGCCGGCACCACCAAAGGCATCACGGGCTTCCAACTCGACCTAAAGATCAACGGCCTCCCGTTCGAGATCGCCAAGGTCGCCATCATGCAAGCCCGCGACGCCCGCGTTGAGATCCTGCACACGATGATGGCCTCGCTGCCCGCGCCCCGCGCCGACCTCAGCAAATACGCGCCCCGCATCCAGACTATCCAGATCGATCCCGAAAAGATCGGCCTGCTCATCGGGCCCGGTGGCAAGACGATCCGCCGCATCACGGAAACGACCGGTGCGCAGATCGACATCGCCGAAGACGACTCCGGCAAGGTGTTCGTGTATTCAAATAATGCTGACGCCATGAACCGCGCGATCGCCGAGATCGACGGTCTCTGTGGCGGCGGTGGCGGCCCCGGCGGCGGTGGCGGCGGCGGCGCCCCGATCGAGACCGGCAAGCTCTATCACGGCCGCATCACCGGCATCAAAGACTTCGGCTGCTTCGTCGAATGCACCCCCGGCAAGGAAGGTCTCGTGCACATCAGCGAACTAGCCGACTTCCGTGTGCGCCGCACCGAGGACGTCGTGAAGATGGGCGAGATGATCTGGGTCAAGTGCGTCGGCATCGACGAGCGCTCCGGCAAAGTCCGCCTCTCGCGCAAAGCCGCGATGAAGGAAATGGAAGGCCAGAAGCCGGGTGGCGAAGCCGCTCCCGCCGCTGCGCCGGCCGCGCAGTAAGCACCGACCCACGGTATTCTCTCAAAGCCGCGACCTTCGGGTCGCGGCTTTTTTTACGGCCGAAGTCACCGATCGGTTACTGGGCCAAAAGGCGAAGGCGCCACGGGCGATTGCCTTTGCTCGCCTGCCGCGTCTTTGCGCGAATTACTCCCGTGCGTTTTTTAGTCACCAACGACGACGGCATTGACAGCATCTTTTTGCACGAGCTTGTGCATGCGTTGCGCACCGCCGGCCATGAACTCTACGTCGTTGCCCCGAAACGCGAGCAGAGCTGGGTCGGCGCCGCCAAATCGCGCAACCGCGCCGTCCACGCCGAGCGCATCGACAGTGGTAAGGCGGGTTCGCCGAACCCCGCCCTCGGAAGCGCATTTGCCGTTGCTTCGGCGGGGTTCGGCGACCCCGGCCTACCGCAGAACCGGAAATATCATTTCGGCTGCCCGACCTGGATCGTCGATGGCACCCCGAGCGACGCGATCAACATCGCGGTCGGCCACCTCCTGCCGGCCGATCTGCACATCGACGCCGTGGTCAGCGGCATCAACGTCGGCCTCAACGCCTCGCTCGGCTTCATCATCGCGAGCGGCACGATCGCCGGCGCGTGGGAGGGCGCGCTCCACGGCCTGCCCGCGATCGCGTTTTCGCAGGACCTCACCTCCGCGATCTACGACCGACTCAAGGCCGCGCACGATGTGCCGGACGCCGCGTTGCACTCGATCTTGAAAATCTCCGCGCAACATGCCGCGCGCCTGGCACCGGAATTCACTGCCGCGACCAAGCCGCGCAGCTTCATCGTGCATAACGTGAACTTCCCGCTGCCCTGTCACCCGCAGAGTGAAGTCCACCGCACCGTGCCCGCCCGCGTAGTCGTGCCCGGGCTCTTCAGCCCCGCCGGCGACGACGGCACGCACCGCCTCATCTTCCGCCTCGGCGACGATCTATCGCCGCCCGAGCCGCTGACCGATCGCGCCGCGCTCACCGCCGGCCACATCAGCCACACCGTGCTCGACTACAAAAAACTCGGGCAGTGATCCCACGGCCTGCGCTTGTCTCGCACTAAGGTTTGTCGGCCCGCAGGACGACTCCGCCGCGGAACACCACCTCGCGAATCTCCGGCGGGCGTGGTGGCGTGATGATCGGCCCGCCCATGCCTCCCATCCCGCCCATTCCGCCGACCCCACCGATTCCACCGATTCCGGTGTTGCCGATTCCCCCGACCCCGCCGCTGCCGATCCCGATGCCACCCGTGCCACCGATCGACGTGCCGCCGCGCCCGGTGCTGATGCCGATGCCGGGTCCCGACGAACCAATGCCGATGCCGGAGCCACCGATTCCCGTGCCGCCAATGCCCGTCGTGCCCATGCCGCCGCCCGGATACATCACCGAGCCGGGATCACCACCCTTGGAATAAACCCAAATCTCGTCACCCGCGGGTGAAGTCGCGACCTCGGTCGGCTGTCCCCAAGCGACCCGCACCATGTCCGTATTCATGCCCGGCTCAACCAAGCCATCGAGCACCGCCTGCCGAACCTCCAGCGGCCACGTTTCATAAATATCCCGATTCCGATCGATGCGGCTCATCTGCGAGGTGGAACATCCCGCACCCAGCCCGAGCGCGATGGCCAAGATCGCATTTATCGAGTGCCTGCGTTTCATGGTGCGGGACCATACACCTAACCACCCCGCCGTAAAGCACGCGGATGACAAACTGCTCTCGGCTCACTCGCCAAGCCGCTGGCCCGCAGAGCTGGGTTCACGAAGCATTCCGCGGCCCGACGAAACACTACCCTTTGGCTCCGGCGCGAAACGCCCCCGGCGTGCGCTTAGTCTCACGCTTAAAAACGACGCTGAGATACTCGACGTGCTCGAAACCCGTGCGCTCCGCGATGAGGTAGAGCGGCAAATCGGTTTCGGCCAGCAACTGCTTCACCCGATTCAACCGCACGTGGAGGATTTCCTCACGGGGCGTGTGGCCGAGCAGGCGAAGGAAGCGCTGCTCCAGCACGCGGCGCGAGAGCGGCACCGCCCGCAACACGTCGCTCACATTGATTCCTCCGCACGCATGCTCACGGATGAACCGCACCGCCAGCGCGATCTC
Organism: Opitutaceae bacterium; assembly: GCA_031411015.1. GTDB lineage: Bacteria > Verrucomicrobiota > Verrucomicrobiia > Opitutales > Opitutaceae > ER46. The sequence continues at coordinate 8,733 of JANOAF010000264.1, forward strand.
ACGATCATCAATTGCGAGCACATCAGTCGACTGGCGGGCTGCGATTCCCAGCGGTGCGATCAGCCGCGCCTCGGGTGAAACGCGCTTGCCGGCCATCATTCGGTCGAGGAGCGCGGCGGCTTCGTAACCCGCGCGGTGCGTGTTGGGAATCACGCTTGAAAGTGGCGGCGAAGCGAGTTCGCACAGCAGCGCATCGTTATCGACGCCGATGACCGCCACTTCATCCGGCACCGCCAGCCCAGCGCTGCGGCAGGCGTCGAGCACCTGCTGCCCCCGAATATCATAACAGGCCATGATCCCGATCGGCTTGGGCAAATTCTGCAGCCACCGGCGCAGATCGGCGGTCTCCGCGGCGATGTCGCCGCCCGAATTCGTCGGGCGAAAGCAATGCATCGTCTGGCCCGCCACCTCGATCTCGCTGCGAAAATGATTCTCACGCCACACCGACCAGTTGAAGCGCGCATCCCCGCAGAAACCAAAATGCCGGAAGCCGCGTTCGACGAAATGCCCCGCCGCGAGCCGGGCGATCTGCTGGTCGTCGGTTTCGACCCACGGCAACGCCGGCACGAGGCGCGCTGCACTCACATCGACGGCCGGGACACCCGCTTTCACGACCGCCTGCGCGATGCGTGGCGTCTCAATGCGTGCGATGATGCCATCCCCCGCCCAGCGCTCAATCCAAGCGGGCGGATCCTCGCCGCGCCCCTGCTCCATCAGGTGAAACGACCACGGCTGATGCTCGCGGATGTAATGCACGACCCCCTGCAAAAGTCCGCGCCCATAGGCATTCGACGTCTCAATCAAGAGCGCCACTTGCCGCCGGCGGGCGGTCGGAGCACGGGTTGACGCAGCTGGCATTGGCCGACCTTCGGAGCATCGACGCAAAAAATCAACCGATGACCTATCCTCACACGGCACTCCGGCCCACTGTCAGACGACAAACGGCCTCACGCACCCGCGGTGAAAAATCTCATTCTTTTTGCGCCAACTCTCATAGGTGCAGCGCCGTTGCGTCTGCTATCCTCTGTGCCTTCCCAACCCCACTGGCCGATTCGCTGCGTCCCCTCCGCTGCATTCTTCGCCCCCGTCTCCGTCACCCCTCATGAAAAAATCCCTACTCCTCGCCCTCTTCATCGCGCTCGCGCTCCAGTGCGCGGCCAATCCGATTCGCGTGCTCTATCTCGGCACCCCGGATCGCGCGCCGCGCATGACCGCCCACTCGCTGATGCGCGACCTCGGGCGCGACGCCATCTGGTTCGACTACCTTTCGGACCCAGCCGCAGCGACGCCGGAGTTCGTCGCGAAGTTTGATGTGGTGGTGCTCGATGCGCCGGCGGACAACTTCAAATCCCTCGCCGCGGTGCCAGCCACGAAGCGCCTCGCCGCCTCCGCGCTCGGGGAGGCCGCCGCCGCCGATTTCGCTACGGTGGCGAAAGCAAAACTCCTCGCCGCCGCCGGCCTCGTGCGCGTGGGCGAGTGGGAAAAATTTCTCGCCCAGCGCGAACCCGAGCGGCGCGAGGCCCGGCCGACGATCGCGAACTACGAGAAGCGCGCCCAACCGGTGACGTTTCAATTTCCGCTCAGCGTCAAGGGCAGCAAGGAGCGCACCCAGGTCGCGCCCGACCTGCGCCTCGAGTTGTTTGCCGCCGAGCCCGACATCGCCAAACCGATCTTCATGGCGTGGGACGAGCGCGGCCGCCTCTGGATCGCGGAGACGCGCGACTATCCCCACGACGTGAAGCCCGATGGCATGGGCAACGATTCGATTAAGATTTGCGAAGACACCGATGGTGATGGCCGGGCGGACAAGTTCACTGTCTTCGCGGACAAATTGAATATCCCGACCGGTTTCGTCTTCGCCAACGGCGGTATCGTCGTCGCGCAAGCACCGCGCTTCCTCTTCCTCAAGGACACCAACGGTGACGATAAAGCCGACGTGCGCACCGAGATTATCACGGGTTGGGGCATCAACGACACGCACGCGCAGGCCAATAATCTCCACTACGGCCACGACAATTGGCTCTACGGCGCGGTCGGCTACTCCGGTTTCAATGGCACCGTCGGCGGCAAAGAAATACGTTTCGCGCAGGGCACCTACCGCTTCAAGGCCGACGGCTCCGCCCTCGAATTCCTCCACCAGTTCACCAACAACACCTGGGGCCAGAGCGCGAACCCGTTCGGCGATCAGTTCGGCGGCACCGCGAACAACGCGCCGTTTTTCTTCGGCGGCATCCCCGCCACCATCGTGCCGAAGGGCACGCGCGGCATCACGGCCAAGCGCATCAACACTGAGGATAAAACCCATACGATCACGCCGAATTTCCGGCAGGTCGACGTCATGGGCGGCTACACCGCCGCCGCCGGCAGTGCCCTCATCAACTCCAACAACCTTCCCGCGCGCCTCCAAGGCATGGCGCTTGTCTGCGAACCCACGATGAAAAACATCGCGGTCTTCGACGTGCGGCGCGACGGCGCCGGCTATGTCGCCAACGACGGTTTCAATCTCGTCGCGAGTAGTGACGAATGGATGTCGCCCGTCTTCGCCGAAGTCGGCCCCGACGGCGCGGTGTGGTTCTCCGACTGGCAGAACTACATCATTCAACACAACCCCACGCCGAGCGTGGAGCGCGGCGGCTACGCCTCGAAAACGGGCGTCGGCGGCGCCCACGAAAACCCCCTCCGCGATCATGAGCGTGGCCGCATCTACCGCGTCGTCTGGGACCAGGCGAAACCCGCCGCAATCAAATCGCTCAAAGGCGCGAGCACCGCGCAACTCGTCGCCGCTCTGGGCGACGGCAACCAGTTCTGGCGGCTCACCGCGCAGCGCCTGCTCGTCGAAGGCCAGCGCACCGACGCCGCGCCCGCGCTCAAGCAAGCGGTCGCCGGCAGCGCACCGCTCAAAGCCCTCCACGCGCTCTGGACGTTGCACGGCCTCGGCCAGCTCGACGATGCCACCCATCGCGCCGGACTCGTGCACGCCGATGCCGCCGTCCGTCGCAACGCCACGCGCGCCCTCGGCCGCGATGCGGCGGCCGTGGCGCTCTTTTTCTCCTCTGCCGTCGTCAGCGATCCCGATCCACTCACGAAACTCGTCGCGCTCGTGAAGCTCGCCGAGTTTTCCACCACACCGCAGATCAAAACCGTCGTCAGCAGCGTCGTGAGCAATCCCGCCAACCAGCAGGACGAGTGGCTCAAGGAAGCGAGCCGTCTCCTCGCCCGCATTCATGGTGCCGGCCTCTACAAGGAAGGCTCCAATCTCCTCCCGAATCCCGGTTTCGAGACGCTCGGCGCCAACGGCCTGCCCGTCGACTGGAAACGTCGCGACTACGGCGACCGCCCCGCCAACACCTCCGCCGCGTGGAGCATGGCCGGCACCGAGCGCGATTTCCACGGCGGCAAATTAGCCCTCCGCGTGAACTCCACCGACGCCGCCGACACGAGCTTCTACGCCGACGTGCCCGTGAAACCCAACACGCAGTATCGCCTCGCCGGCTGGATCCGCACGCGCGGGCTGCGCGGCAAAGCGAGCTTCAACGTCCACAACATCCGCGCCGAGACCGAACTGATCCGCCGCGACACCGACTGGGCCGAGGTCGAGGTCGAGTTCAACAGCGGCGACCGCACGACCGCGAGTGTCAACCTCCTCCACGTCGCACGTGGCGAAACTTTCTTCGACGACGTCCGCCTCGTCGAACTCTCACTCGTCGACGACGCCACCAAGCTCCAACCCGGCGACGCCGCGCGTGGGCAGCTTCTAGCGACGAAGCACCCCGCCGCGTGCATCCTCTGCCACACCCTCAAGGGCCAGGGCAGCACCGTCGGCCCGGTGCTCGACGGCATCGCCACGCGCGCCACGCCCGCCTACATCCGCGAAAGCCTGCTCGAACCGAGCAAGGTAATCGCGAAAGGCTACGAGCAATTTGGAAAAATCTCACCCATGCCCCCGATGGCCGACATCTTCAGCCCGCAGGAAGTCTCCGACATCGAAGCCTTCCTCCAGACGCTGAAGTAGAGCGCGCATTTCCTGTTTGTCATTCTGAGCGGCGCGAAGAATCCACTTGAAGGTTCGCACCGCTTGCCGGCATCGCAGCTCCTGCTGGATTCTTCGCTCCGCTCAGAATGGCAGAAAGCGTGTTTCCCTTCGTCAACTCAAACAATAGAATCGAAACCCAATTCCCACCGCCCCTCCCATGACTGACAAAAAAATCAACCTCGCCATCATCGGTCTCGGTTTCGGTGCCGAGTTCATTCCGATCTACCAGGCGCACCCCAACGCCAACCTCGTCGCCATCTGCCAGCGCGACCCGAAAAAGCTCAAAACCATCCAGGACGCCTTCGGCATTCCGAAAGGCTACACCGACTACGACGAACTCCTCCGCGACCCGGAGATCGACGCGATCCACATCAACACCCCGATCCCCGATCACGCCGCGCAATCGATCAAGGCACTCAAGGCGGGCAAACACGTCGCCTGCACTGTCCCGATGGCCACGTCCATCGCCGACTGCAAAAAGATCGTTGAGCTGACCAAAAAGACCGGCCTCCGCTACATGATGATGGAGACGGTCGTCTACGCCCGCGAATACCTCTACGTCAAAGAACTCTACGACCGCGGTGAGCTCGGCAAAATCCAGTTTCTTCAGGCGAGCCACCAGCAGGACATGGACGGCTGGCCGAACTACTGGCCCGGCCTCCCGCCGATGTGGTATGCCACGCACTGCGTCGGCCCGATGCTCGCGCTCACCGACGCCACCGCGGAATACGTTTCCTGTTTCGGCTCCGGCACCGTCCGGCCCGAACTCGTGAAACACTACGGCTCGCCCTTCGCCGTCGAGACCGCGCACATCAAGTTTAAAGACTCCGATCTCACCGCGCGCATCATCCGCTCGCTCTTCGACACCGCGCGCCAATACCGCGAGAGCATCGATGTCTACGGTTCGAAAAAATCCTTCGAGTGGTCGCTCATCGAGCACGAGCCGCACGTCCTCCACACCGCGAAACTCGCCGAGCACAAGATCCCCAAAAAGATCAAAGTGCCCGACTATGCCAAGCGCCTGCCGAAAGGCATTCAGAAGTTCACGACGAAGGGCGTCTACGATCTCGGGAAGAAAACGCACCTCAGCTTCACGCAAGGCGCCGGCCACGGCGGCTCGCACCCGCACCTCGCGCACGAGTTCCTCACCGCACTCGTCGAGGGTCGCGAGTGCTACCCGAACGCCGTGAAGTCCGCGAACTGGACCTGCGTCGGCCTCTGCGCCCACGAATCCGCGCTCGCTGGCGGCAAGATCGTGCGGCTGCCGGCTTTCACCCAGGGTTGAACCGGGTGGCATGGGCGTCCCGCCCGTGTTTCGGAACATGGGCAAGATGCCCATGCCACTCTGTCTTTGCATCCCGCCGTGGCGCCGTTTCACTCGGGGCCTTTCCATGATCGAAGTCTCGCAGCTCACGCGCGTTTTCCGCACCTATAAAAAGCAGCCAGGTTTCTGGGGCGGGATAAAAGGGCTTTTTCACCGCGAATTTGAAGAGACCGCGGCCGCAAAGGATATTTCGTTCACCATCGGCGAAGGCGAGTTCGTCGGCTTCCTCGGGCCCAACGGCGCGGGAAAAACCACCACGCTCAAGATGCTCTCGGGCCTCATCTACCCGACGAGCGGCAAGGCGACCGTCGCTGGCTTCGATCCGACCAAACGCGAAAACGCCTACCGCCGGCTCTTCGCCCTCGTGCTCGGACAAAAGAACCAGCTCTGGTGGGACCTGCCCGCGATCGAGTCGTTCAACCTGCTCCGCGCCATTTATGGGATCCCGGCCGAACAGTTCAAGGCGACCCTCGATGAACTCGTCGACCTCCTCACGGTCCGCGAGAAACTCAACGTCATGGTCCGCGAACTCTCGCTCGGCGAGCGCATGAAGATGGAGTTGATCGCCGCTTTGCTCCACCGCCCGCGTGTGCTGTTCCTCGACGAGCCGACGATTGGCCTCGATGTCGTTTCACAGAAGGCCGTGCGCTCGTTTCTCCGCGACTACAACAAGCGTTACCGCGTGACCATTCTCCTTACGAGTCACTACATGGCGGACATTCAGGAGCTGTGCGATCGTGTGATCGTTATCCACAAAGGGAAAAAAATCTACGACGGCGCGCTCGATCGCCTGGAAAATGCCGGCGGCGCGAGAAAGAAAATCATCACGTTCCTCCCTGCCGTCACTAGCACCACGGGCGACAGCAGCGCGTTCCCCGACACCTGGCAATCGCGCCACGGCGAGACCAAGCGGATCGACGACGGCAAGTTCACCCTCCGCGTGCCGAGCGACAACGTCGTCGCCGTTTCCCAGGAAATCCTGAGCACCGGCCCCGTCGCCGACATCACCATTGAGGACGTGCCGCTCGAAGACGTGATCGCGGAGCTATTCAGCGCGCAGGCGTGAAGTAATCCGTTCCGGCCAGCGCCAACTGGAGCCAATCAAGGCGGCCACGATCTCGCGGCACGAGTGCGCGCTGTGCTCGACTGCCCGCTCCAGCGATTCGCGCTCCGGCACTGCGCGCACGGCAAGCATCGCATGCGACGCCGCATCGTAGAGTGACTCGATTCGCCGTGCGTCGGGATAGCTCGTCTCGCCACGCCGCCGACGCAGCTCATGCATCAGGCGAAAATTCGTTTCAGCCAGTTGCACGTGAAGCCAACGCTGCGCCGCGATCAACTCACCGCGATAGATTTTTTGCCACGTTGAAAGGTAGTCCACCACGAACCCTTCTGCGAGGCCCGCAACCCCGCGGTCGTCCAATCGCGTGGGAGGCACCTCCGACACAACGCGCTCGAAGAACTTCTCCCATGATGTGCCGCCCTTCAACACTCGCAGGCCGAAGCTCAATACGAGTGAGAGATCTCGTAGCGCAGGTTGCCTCCGCGCCAGCCGCGACCCCAGGCCAAGCCGGAGCCCCCATTTCGCCGCGCGTAACGATCCGGCCGGTAGCAGCACCAAATCCAAATCACCTTCTGGAAAAACCGCCGTAACCTTGCCGACTCGACCAAGCCGCCCAAGGCGAACGGCATAGGCCAACGGCTCCGACAATCCCGCTCTCCTAATCCACGTCCGTTCTTCAAATAATCCCGGCCGGGACGTCACAATTTGAAAATCCCAATCCGAGAATCGATCCGCGGAGGCGGCGTGTGCAGCAGCCCGGCTCTGTGAACCGATCAGGACCAACGCACAAATCGTGGGCTCCCGTCGCGCCCAGTCGACAAAACCCTCCGAAAGTTTCGCCGCGCCTACCATCTGCGAACCGAGATCAGAATCTCGGTGCCTTCCATGCCGGGGCCGGCGTGGATTTCGCCGCTGTGCAAGCGAAGGATTTCCTTGGCGAGGAAAACCCCAAGCCGCCCTTGGTTCGGCACGTCGCCGTTGACGGGCTCGGGCAGGATGCCCTCGAGTTCCATACCCTTGCCTTTTAGCGCCAAGAGCACGGTCGTTTCGTCACCGCTGCCGGTGGCGCGCACCTTGAGCGCGAGATCCTTCAGCCCCTGTTCACCGCGGCTCACGCCGACGGCGGTGATGAGCGCCCGCAGGGCGTAATCGAGCAGCTTCTTGCTCGCGTGAATGAGAATCGGATCCGAGCCCAGCTCAACCTTCAGTCCCAACGAGTAGCCGATGCTCTGGGCCAAATCGCGAATGTCGATGGCGGCGGGCTCGGCCTCATGCAGCTCGTGCATCACGGAGAGATTGTCGTTCAGCGCCTCGAGCGCTTCGACGTCGTTCTTCATCGTCTCGATCAGCGCCGGAGGCATCGCCCGCTCGCCGCTCGTCTGGCGGAACGTCGCGAGGGACACGAGCGCATTGCCGAGCTCGTGGCTGAGCGTGAGCGCGAGGTCGCGCAGCATCTCGCGCCGGGTGGCGCGCTCCCGCTGCGCCGTCTCCTGCAACTCCCCGGTCGCATCTTCCCAGGACGCCCAGACACCGCCGGTCTCAATGACAATTCCCGCACTGGCGCGGAACGGCTGGCTGGAGTTGGGCGCAGCCCGTGCCACCTGTCGCGTCCGCCGGGCATGTCCGATCAGATCGCGGACGACGAGCGGCACGTGGCGCGGCGCATTTTCGCTCGGGCCGAGCACGAGCGTGCCCGGCAGATACTTGGCGCCAATCGCCACTTGTTCCGCACCGCGGGTCAGCCGTGTGAACTGCTCGGATTTCGCCAACAGGTGCCGGAGCAACCGCGCAAAGAAGACCGCGCGAATCCGATCCGCCTCGTCGTAGGCCTGGCCGTCGTCGCGCACGCCGAGGGCCACGAGACCGAGTAACCGGCCGTTGTCATGCACGGGCACGAGCAGCCGCGCGCCCCAGAGCGCGAGCCGATTGCGCACCTCCAGCTCCGCCAGCGGGTCTGCGGGGTTTTCCCAGTTCGTGCCGTCGATGATCGCGGGATAGTTTTCAAAAAAACCGACCAGCGGATCCTCGATCGGGAAAAATGCCGCCCCGCGATCCGCACGGAAGCCGTCGGTCTCGCGCAGAAAAAACACCGCGTGCGAGGCGCGCAGCAGGTGCCGCGAGGCGCGGCGAAATTCCGCGACGAGCCGTTCGCGGGTGTCGATGTTTTCCATCGCCGCTTCGAGGAAATCCCAAAGCTCCGCACCATCCGCGACAGGCAGGCGCTGCTGGGTCCGGGCCGGTTCGAGGCGCCGATTTTTCTCCTTCAGCATGTCGAGGAGCGACTGCTTCTCGGCCACCTCCTCGATGAGCGGGAGCAATTCCTTCAAGCGCGTGGCGCTCTCCTCATAGGAAAGAAAAATCCGCGCCCGCCCGCTGAGACGAGCCTGCTCGAACGGCAAGCTGCGCGGCTCCCCAACGTAAATCGTCGGGCACCGCACGAGCGCCGCGGGTAACCGCGCCTCGGCCACCGCATCCAGCACAACCAAGGCGGCAAAGCCGGGGGAGTTTCCACCCGAAAAGGGTTGCGACACCAACCGCAACGCGAGTCGCCCAGGCGGCAGCTGCCGCTCCCACGCATCCGCGAGGGCGGAGTCGTGGGTCGCTAGGATGACAAGGGTTGGCATGGGAAGGTCACACGAAACGTCGCCCCGCGGCCGGACTCGGGCGGATCGACGCTAATGCTGGCGTGCAGATTCGCGAGGATGTCGCTGCAAACTGCAAGCCCGAGACCAAAGCCCGTGGATTTAGTGGTCTGAAACGGCTGGAAAAGCTTCGGCCGGATTTCCGGCGCGATGCCGGGGCCGCCATCCGCCACCGACATCTCAATCCGGTCGCCGACATTGCGCGTCGCAATCTTCACCCAACGCGCCGGCTCCTCGCAGGCCTCCACCGCCTGAATCGCGTTGAAGCACAGGTTGAGCATCACCTGCTTCACCGCCGAGGCATCCGTGAACGCGCGATCCGGTGAGGCCTGAAAATCGGTCTGCAATTGCACCTGCCGATGCGAGGCTTTGGCCGCCACGAGATCCAGCCCGGAGAGCAGAAAGGGATGCAGATCGATCATCTGGGCCATGTAGGCGCGCGGGGCCGACAAATCGAGCAACTGGTCGGTGAGCTGGTCGATGCGACTCACTTCGTCGCCGATGAGCCGGAAAAATTTGTTCCGAAAAGCCGGGTCGTTGTAGTGCGTCGGCAGCAATTGGACGAACGTCTTGATCGACACGAGCGGGTTGCGAATCTCGTGCGCCAGACTCGCCCCGAGCACGCCGACGGTCGCGAGTTGTTCCGTGTGCTGGATCTTCGCCGAAAAATGTGCGCGTTCCAAGGCACTCTCGACGATGGAGCCGAGTTCGGCGAGCTGAGTGACTTGGGGATAGGTAAACGGTCGGCGCGACGCATTCACGCCGACTCCGACCAAGACCGTCAGGGAAAGCCCATCCTCAATCACCAGCACGCCGAGCTGCTGTTCGACAAGAAATTTGCTCAGCGCTTCGCGGTCCGACGTCGAGCGTTCGCGGGCCAAGCGCCCAGGCGTCGCCCACCGCAGTTCGCGCATCGTGCGCATGACCGGGCCGTCTCCATCAAGCTGGAGCGATCCGCTGCCGAGCGATTGCTTGTTGCCCGATAAGATCAACGCGCGCTCAGAATGTCCCCACCCAGCCAGCAGGGATAGAAACGCGCCTTCAAGTTTTTCAACCGTCCGCTCGCGCTGGGCCACCGCAAACGCGGCCTGACGCACGGCCTTCCCCTGCGGATAAAACTCAAACACCCGGTCCAGCCATTCGGTGAGCTGACCCGACATCCACAATGCGACAGTGATCGTGATCAGAAGCGTTACCACGCTAGAGACAGTATCGGGGATCAACGCATCGATGCCGAAAGCCACTAGCCCGATTGCCGAAACAAGAATGAGTTTTTGCAGGCCGACGATGAGGAACTGCCGGGCGTTAAAAACGCGGCTCGTTGTAATCGCGACGACAGTGGAGGTGTAGAAAATAAGAACGACGAACGGATAGAGATTAGTTAGCCACTCGGCATCTGTCAGCGTTCGCAGCAAGATAACCGCCAAAACCGCAAGTGCAGTGGAACTGCCGCCCACCAAGAGGAGCTGCAACTCGAGCCGTTGAACACCAATCTGCGTCCGCATTTTCGTAACCGAATCAACGCACAGCGTAACAAAAAGGCCTCCAAGGACGACGTAGTAGCTCCAGAATGAAAGTCCGCGTGTCTTCCGAGAAGCGTCCTTAGCTACGTCAGAAACACGGTCGACGACTTGTCCCACGTCGACCTCCGCTGCAATTGGAGTCGAAATAAACCACTGTGAAAAACTTAAGCCAGCCAGGACCAATCCAACTAACAACCACCAGCGTCCGCGATACAACTTCTGCCGATAAGAATCTGAACTACGGATTACAGTCTCCTTGATTAGCCAAAGATGAAAATGCGTTAGGGCACCGATCGCCATGGTGACCCGAGCCCAAAAACGACTTTGTTCCGATACAGCGAAAAACTGACTCACTAACCAAAGCGAAACGTGGATCGAAGCGCTGAAGAAGAGTCGGTTGATAGGTCGCCGTGGGTTCGACCACAATGCCGCGAACCCCACGCAAGTCGCCGCAATCGCGGCGAATAGGGCTGAGTAGTTTGCTATTGCGTGATTACCAGACATGAGTTCGAGCCGGATAGTCCGTGCGCATTAACGAGCGTGTTGCGATGGGCAATGTAGCGCGGCTTCGCGCTCAAGTTCAACGGGCAAGCCGGGTCCGGATGCTCCCAGTTCACCGTCGGGGGGAT
>JANOAF010000265.1:0-7628 GCA_031411015.1 Opitutaceae bacterium
CCACCACTCGCTCACGCTCGCGGCTACTTCCCCACCAAGCCGAAGCTAGCTTCGGGGTATCGGGCCCACCGCGAATGAATCGATCCGTTCGGCCGCAAAAGGGCGCAGAAGGCGCAAAGACCAGACCGCTCGGATTCAGGAATTTTGCGCCTTCTGCGCTTTTTTGCGGCGATAAAATCGAAGGTTCTCCGGAGCGACGTCTGCAAGACAGATGCCCCTGCGACGAACCCCGGCCGGCTCATCGTCACGCTCCATCCGACGGCTTCAATTTATCGGCGGCAATGATTCCTTCCACTCAGGCGAAAAATCTCGTCACCGTTGTCCGAACGCGGCGCCGCTGTTCGTTGAGAAGGCGTCCCCTCCAATCCACTCCTCACTCCACCCACCTCAGCCCCATCCGTCATGGCTCGCGTCTCCACTTACTTCCACTTCGCCGGTAATGCCGAGGAAGCCTTCCTCTTCTACCGGTCGGTTTTCCAAACCAAGTTCGTCGGTCCCATCGTGCGCTTCGGCGACCTTCCGACGCAGCCCGGCCAGCCGCCGATGCCGCCCGAGCAGGCCAGCATGGTCATGAACATCTCGCTGCCCATCCTCGGCGGCCACGTGATCATGGGCAACGACGCCCCCGCGTCGATGGGCCAGCGCATCCAAGGCAACAACGTCACCCTCAACCTCGAGCCCGACAGCCGCGCCGAAACCGATCGGCTGTTTACCGCGCTGAAGGAAGGCGGCACGGTGGAGTGGGCGCCGGCCGAAATGCCCTGGGGCGCCTATTGGGGCAGCCTCATCGATCGCTACGGGAACGAGTGGATGTTCAGTTGCACGGCGAAGTAAGCGCATCCCTTTCGACCGCAGAGCGCGCACCCTCCCCATCACGGCGTCTGCGAGGAAGAGCTGCGGACGTGGACGCGGAGTCGCAGCTCAGTTTCTGGCCAACGTAGGGGCGTGCCTCGTGCGCGCCCTTTCCGGCACGGGCGCACGACGCGCGCCCGATTGGCAACTCCGGAGCACAGTCGGCCAGAAGCGGAGCTGCGCCCTCGACGCGGTGCCCGCTGAGTTGACGCTCGGCGCAGCCTGCGGGACAACGGCCCCATGGGATTGAAGATTAAATGGAATGACGACCGCGTGCGCGGGACCACGGCGGCCATGTTGCTGATCGCGCGGGATCGGCTCGCGCGGGGTGAGACGGACGATCTGATCCGGCGCGCGCTGGCGGATTATCGCGACGATCCCGCTGGCTTCAAAGTGAAGCGCGCGGCGTGGGCGCCGGTGCCGGAGAGCGGACCGCTCACGTCGCCGCGGCAAGCGGCGTATTATCTGAAGCTGGTGGCGAAGGTCGACGGACTCGTGGAAAAAATGGTCCGGGGTAAACGGCAGTTCAACAGTCTCAGCGAACTCGATAATTTTTTGATCTTCACGTTGGGCAGCGTGCAGCAGTGAAGCCGCGGGCGACGGCGCGGAGGAGCCGGTATGAACTGGAGAGATAGGGCCACGCCGAAGGGTCACGTCTTGCTCTTGACTGCGTTTCACCCGCAACGAGCCGAAGCGCTAGCCCACAAGCAAACGGGCGAACGCCTGCCACGCGGCCGAGTGCGCGATCGCGGCACGGAGCGGACCGGCCACCAGCAGGATTAACCCGCCCCAGATATAGACGGGATGCACCCGGCGGCGGGATTTCCAGTCGTGGATCATGGCCACGACCACGAAGCCCAGCGTGAGAAACGAGGCGAGGACTGACCGTTTGTCCACGATGCGCGAGATCGCGGGCGTCATCAGGCAGATCGTCGCCAATAGGATGAAGCGACGATGGAGTTCGGGTTGGCGGCGTTTCCCCAAGCCCAGCCCGACAAAGCCGGCAAACAGCAGCGTCTGGCCGAATGGAAAAATCATGAACGCGAGCGGCGTCATACCGTCGGCGTGCGCGCCGCGGCGGGCGCCGTCGACGGCCACCGCGAGCCCAAGGATCACGACCACCGCGGCGAGCACCGCCCCGAAAATGCCGAGGCGCTTGTGCACGTCCACCCGATCGGCCCGCACCAATCCGCTTTGAACCACAAGCAACACCAGCCATGCCGTGAAAACCAGGCCGTGCACATGCAGCAACGCGGGCAGCGGCGGCGACAGATGCATCGGCCTGAAAAAGTAGGTGGGCCCGAAGCCGACGAACGCGGTGATCAGGCAAGCGACAGCCATGCCGGTGTGAAAAAGCCGGTCGCGGCGCGCGATAACTAGCGGAACGGCGGGTGACGCGGGAGCACTCATAGGGTGGGAACTGCGACGGAAACAAGGGGAACGCACGCACCCAAACCGAAGAGCCATCGGATTGGAACAAGATTTCCCGGAGGGAACCCGGGGAGCGGGCTAAGCCGAAGGAGTCACGATTTTCGTGCCGGTCCGGTGGCGCTGGCGCTCGCGCCGCGGGATGCGACGCAGCCGCCAGCGCTGGTCATTTCCGACGATGAAGCCCGCGCACCGCGCGGCGCCACAGCGGCACGGGTGCCGGCGCCACTCGGCGAAGGGGAATCCGTAGTCAAACGTCAGCTCATCGCCGACGGCGATGTCGCGCCGGGCCACGATCCAGATCCGGCCGCGGGAAACTTCCGGCCGGCAATTCGGCGCACACGAATGATTGATGAACCGCGCCACGCTCCCGCCTTCCCGCCCATCGAGATCATAACGGCGGTTGAGCACAAAGACGTAGACCGAATCGTCTCCGCCCCGGGCTTGCCGCTCCAGCCGCTGCGCCTCGCGTCGCCCGGCCTCCGCTTTCGTGATGCGCTCCCCCGTGTATTCGAGGATCCGGGTGCCGTCCGGGATCGCGTGCCGCGCAAAAACGCCGCGTCCATGAATCGCCGAACGGCGATGCGTCACCGCGTTAGCGCCGGACCCAGCAGAAATTGAAACAAGAGAAGCCACGGGGCGCATCAGAGCCGTTATCGGCAGCGAGTCCACCTGAACGAATCCAACCCGCGCGGCCCCACCAGGCGGAGCGAGCGAGAGGCGTTCGCCACGGGCCCGCTCGTGCCAAACCCCGCGCCGCATTTCCAATTCGGCCGACCAAAGGGAGTCAGATTGCTGGTTTGCCTTCGCGACCACATCGAAAGGCTCGGGCGAGAATGGATCGGAGTTAAGGGCCGAGGGCGTCGCTTGAAAGGCGCGGGCGCGACCGACCAAAACTGTTGTCCAGACGCACCGCGGAGATCGTTGCCGCGTGAGACGGCGGGAGGATTGAAATCAAGGCCGTCGAGTTTCGCCGCGTTTTTCGGGAGCGACGCGCCGCCTCAACGGACCGCCGTTCCGGCCTCACCCGTCAGGCGCCCGGCCATCGCGATCGCACCCCGAACCGAGGGCCGCCTATCTAGTCGCTATTTGGCTTCTCAGCGGAATAGCGTCGGCCCGATGGCACTCACCAAGAACCAGCAGTTGGCCGCCTTGAGTGACGCCTTTGCCACGCGGCGTGATGCGATCCTGCTGGCGTGGCGGAAGGCGGACCGCGCCGATCCCGATCAGACCACCGGGCGATCGCTCACCGTCGGGCAGTTCCTCGACCATATTCCCGGGATGCTCGACGCGTTCGAATACCGGCTGCGTTCGCGGCCGGGCGGAGCAGACGCCCAAGCCGCGGATATTGAAAAACAGGAAGAGGGGGTGAAGCACGGTCTGCACCGCTGGCAGCAGGGCTACCGGTTGCAGGAATTGATCAACGAATGCGGGCACTTGCAGCTCTGTCTGTTTGAAGAACTGCATCTCATCGCGGCGTCCCAGCCCGAATTGGAATCCGCGACGCTGGTGGAAGCGCACCGCCAGATCATGACGCTGATCAACGACACGATCAGCGAAAGCGCGGGCCAATACGAACGCATGCAGCAGGCGGAGGCCGCCGGACATGTCGGCGACCTCACCAGCCTGCTCGCGAGCGTCAATGAGATCGAACGCCAGCGCGCCACCCTCATCCACCAGGCGGTCCATGATCTCAACAGCGACGTCCTCGGCGTCAGTATCGCGGCCAACTTGCTGGGCCAAACGGACGTGGTGGAAACCCAACGGGTGGAATTCGCGACGCTGCTCCAGCGGGGTGTGGAAGGTCTCACCGGAATGCTGGGCGAGCTGATGGAACTGGCGCGGCTTGAGGCCGGGCAGGAGAAACGAAAAATCGCGGCGTTCGAGGCCGACGTCCTCATCACCGAGCTTTGCTCGGTCAACCAGCCCTTCGCCGACGCACGCGGGTTGTTTCTAAAAATGCACGGGCCCGTGCCGTTGGCCGTGGACGGCGACGCGGACAAGGTGCGGCGGCTTTTGAAAAACCTCCTGATCAACGCGCTCAAATACACCGACGAGGGCGGAGTCACCCTGGGTTGGGGCGAGGAGAACGATCGTTGGTGGGTGACGGTAAAGGACACCGGCCCGGGATTGTTATCCGGACCCGGCACTCCCCTCCTGGTCGGCCTCCAGGAAGCCACCGCGAGCGCGAAGGAAGCGGATGTGAAGTCCGCCGCCATCGAAGGCGAAACGTCGCACGTGCTGGCCCAGCCCGTCGGCGCCTCCACCACGGGAAGCCCGGCGCATCAACAGCCCGGGGAAGGCATCGGAATCTCAATCGTGAAACGCCTCTGCGAACTGCTCGACGCGAGCTTGGAAATCGCCAGCTCGGCGGAAACGGGCACGACGTTTCGCGTGGTGTTCCCCCGCCGCTATCGCAGCGCTCCGCCTGAAGCCAAAGCGAGCACAAGGTAAGAGGCCGGACCAAATCGAGCGGGGCCAGGCGAAGGAATCATGGCTGAATGGCTTTCTACTCGCTCAGGGCGATGCGCCACCGAGTGCGCCGTGTCGCGCGTCGACCGGAACCTCGAGGCCGGCATCGATGCCGTGTGATCTCACCGGAGCGATCTTCCCAGACGCTGGCGTTGAGTATTCGGCGTGAGGTGAAACACCGGTGCATTTTCACGCGACGCCCCGGGCGGGACCTAAAAATCCGCGGCGTGTTCACGGGCGACGAAATCGAATTCGCGCGCGCGCTGCTGCGCGCGAAGCAGTGACGCGGCTGGCGCAGCAGGGAGAAGGCGCCGAGCGGTGAGCCCGTCATCCCAAACGCGGCCGCCTGGGGCATACCCGGTTGGGTTCGGCTTTATGGTCTCCTGACAATCAACGCGGGCCGGCCGAGAATCAGAGCGCGACGGTCACGCGCAGAAAGGTCGCGGAGATCGAGGTTTTGCCGGGGTCGGGACTTTTGTTTTGCGCGATAAAGAGCGATTCCAATTCACGCTGCAGGTCGGCGGCACGGCCATTTTTCTCCGCGGCATCGAACGCGTTCATCGTCGGCCCGTAATAGCGACGAAACTCATCGACGAGTGCGGCGGGGGGATTCGGAAAATTAAAGGCAAACGTATCGCGCTCGCACGTGATCTTCCCCGGGGAGACGGCAGCGGCCGTGAAGCGCTCGACGACGTGCTGCTCGACGCCCCACAACATCGGGCTGACGAAACCCTCGGGCGGCGGCGGCGTATAGGCCGAGCTGATCTTCAGGATTTGTGCGACGAGCGTGGGATCGCCCGGGATCCAGTTGCCCATCACGACGCGGCCGCCGGGCCTCGTCACGCGGACCATTTCCTTGGCGACGTCGAACGGTTTCGGCGCAAACATCGCCCCGAAAATAGTGACGACGGCGTCAAACGATTGATCGGCGTGGCCGTGGAGGTTGGTCGCATCGCCTTCCCGAAACGAGAGATTCGTGAGGCCGTGCTCCAGCGCGCGGCGGTTGCCGGCCTCGACGAGGTTACGCGCGATATCGATGCCGAGAACGTGAGCCCCGAGCTTCGCGGCGGGCAACGCGGTCGTGCCGTCGCCGCAACCGAGATCGAGGACCTTCATACCGGATTTGAGGCCGATCCGGTGGACGAGGGCCTCGCCGCTTTCGCGCATGCTCGCGGCGATGCGCGTGAAATCACCTTTTTCCCAGAGGGCTTTGTTTGGATTGGTTGTGGTGGTCATATGAGAGAGGGCTTTTCTGCGGAGATCGGAATAGACTGAAGTCATCACTCTAAGGATTTCGGCGATGAGCGGCTACGACAAAAAATGTAGTGGTCGAGGCTATGTCGTTTGATTCGAATTTTTCGGCTTCGCAGGTCGACGCCTAGAATTACGGACGGCCGGCAGCGCTAAGCGCAGGGCTTGTGGGTGTGGCCGCACGTGCGCGTGAGGGCTGATGCGCAGCCACGATGGCAGCGTGCGAATCAGCGCCAGGTCCCCTTCCACCCGCAAGCGTCCGTCCTTCTTCGCGATGCGGATCTCCGTGTCACCCGCCCAGATTTCGGCCAGCGTCCGCAGATCGGTGCGCAGCCGCACATCGACCGGTTGGTTGGGATTGTGCACGCAGAGCTCACGGTCGCGCGGCCCCTCGACGACGATCCACCAGCGGCTGAAGGTAGGCAGGCCGGCGAAGATGAACTCGACCACGGTGCGACCACCGGGCAGCTGCGTCGCATCAAGGCGCAGGCAGACGTGATGCATGAGTAACTGAACGTCGAGTTCGTCATCCGCCATCTGGCCGCGCGCCCACCGCATGCCCCATTTGCTGAGCCCGAGGACGATCGGGCGGAGTTCGCGCCCCGCGGGCGTGAGATGGTATTCGGCGCGGCGCTGTTGCGGGAGATTTTTTCGGACCACCAGTCCGCAATCTTGGAGTTGATGGAGTCGCTTGGTCAGGAGCGTCGGCGAGAGTTGCGCGAGCGCGCGCTGGAGATCGGTGAAGCGCGTCGAGCCGAATAGGAGTTCGCGAATGATCAGGATGGTCCAGCGTTCGCCCAGAATTTCGGCGGCTTTGGCAATCGGACAGAACTGGCCGTAACGGATGCTCATCGTGGTGGGGTGCACTACAGGAAATGTAGCGCGTTACTCCAGTGTGTGTCGTGGAGGGCGGCGCGGCAAATCTCCATAGTCGCGGCTTCGATTGGGGCGGAACTCCGCTTCCATCACAACAGAAACCAAAACAACCACAGACACCATGCCGCTCATTAATGTCCAAGTAATCGAAAACGTGTTCACACCCGAACAGAAGAAACAGATCATCACCAAACTCACCGACGCCATGGTCGCCATTGAAGGTGAGCCCTTCCGCAAGGTCACCTGGGTCAAGATTGACGAAGTGAAGGAAGGAAATTGGGGCATCGGCGGACAGCCGCTGCACCTCGCGGACGTCGAGCGGATTCGCCGGGCCGGCTGATTCCGTTCGATGGAAAATTGCGGCCGCCTCGCGTTTCCTTCGACGACGAGGCGGCCAAACTACTGGGCCATCGTGACGACGAGCACGCGGGCGTATTGCCGACGGAGGAGGCGGCACGGGTTGTTCGATAGCCGCCGGAAATCGCCCGCGGCTGGCGCCGCCTTCGCTCGCGGCAGCCCGCCCAACCCCGAGGAATATATGCCGCAACGAGTGGCCCGGGCGTCATTTTGGATTTGGCTACTACACCATAGCTCCGGCGGTCGCGCGCATCTCAGTTTCTTGCTGCGACCGGCACCGGGCGTAGCGCGGTCCGCCTGACCGCGTTCTTTGGTAAGCGGTAATTCCTCCACAGCGTAGCCAAGATCCGGCGGCGGTGATAAGAAGAGCGGATACGAAAATTCGCCGCCCC
>JANOAF010000266.1:0-22797 GCA_031411015.1 Opitutaceae bacterium
GGTTTTCAGAAGACCCACAGCGTGACCGCGCTCGATTTCTGGGCGGAATACAAACTCAGCAAAGATCTGACCGGCGCCCTTGAGTTCTGCACCAAGGACGGCGGCGACTTCGCCAAGGGCTCCACTTGGCTCGCCTACCTGAACTACGCCATCGACTCCAAGTTCTCGACCGTCTTCCGCGTCGGCGGCGAAAGCCTCTCCGGCAAGACCAAGACCGTGGGCCGCAACGTCACGCAATTCACCATTTGTCCGGCCGTGAAGCTCAGCGACAACCTCACCGTCCGCGCGGAATACTCCCTCTACGATTACAAAGGCACGGGCGCGCGGGACCGCAATCTCTTCGGCGTCCAAGCCCTGTTCCGATTCTAAATCTGCGCAGCCGGTCACGGCTGACCTGATGCTCGTTTTGTCGGTGGCTGTGCCATCCCACGGCCACCTTTTCCTCGCCCGCGCCTAGCGCGGCGATCACTTCCCCCGCCCCTTAGTTTTTCCCGCAGCTGACGCGGCAACACGCCACGACTCTGGCCCCCGCGCCCAGCTCCAGCCTCATCCAGTTCCAAACATGATTAAAAAACTCACCACCATCCTCGGCGTCGGCGCACTCGCGCTCGCTGCCTCGCTCGGTTCGGCTTCGGCCGCCGAGACCGTCAAGGTCGGCGTCCTCCACTCCCTCTCCGGCACGATGGCGATCAGCGAGACGTCGCTGCGCGACATCCTGCTCTTCACGTTTGACGAGATTAACGCCAAGGGCGGCGTCCTCGGCAAAAAAATTGAGCCCGTCGTCGTTGACGGCGCGTCGAACTGGCCGCTCTTCGCCGAAAAGGCGAAGCAGCTCCTTGAGCAGGACAAAGTGGCAGTGACCTTCGGCTGCTGGACGTCCGTCTCGCGCAAATCCGTTCTACCGGTTTACGAGAAGAACAACGGCCTCCTCTTCTACCCCGTGCAATACGAGGGCGAGGAGGAATCGCAGAACGTCGCCTACACCGCCGAGGCCGTGAACCAGCAGGCCACCCCTGCGGTCGACTACTACCTGAAGGAAGGCAAAAAGAAGTTCTACCTGCTCGGTTCCGACTACGTTTACCCGCAGACCACGAATCTCGTCCTCCTCGAGTATCTGCTCTCCAAGGGCGTGAAGCTTGAGAACATCGGCGGCGGTTTCCGCAAAGACGGCTCCGGCAAGATCATCTCCGCCGGCAAATACACGCCCTTCGGCCACACCGACTACCAGCAGATCGTCGCCGAGATTAAGCAGTTCGCCGCCTCCGGTGGCGCGTGCGTGATCTCGACGCTGAATGGCGACACCAACGTTCCCTTCTTCAAGGAATACGCCGCCTCCGGCCTCACCGCCGAGACCTGCCCGGTCGTCTCGTTCTCGATCTCCGAGGATGAATTCCGCGGTCTGCCCGCCAAACAGCTCGTCGGTCAGCTCGGCTGCTGGACCTACTTCCAATCGATCAACACACCGGCCAACAAAAAATTCGTCGGCGACTTCCAAGCCTGGTTGAAAAAGAGCAACGTCCCCGGCCTCGTCAAAGAAGGCCGCGTCACCTGCTCGCCGATGGTGCTCAGCTACGTCGGCGTTTACCTCTGGAAGGCCGCGGTCGAGAAGGCCGGCTCGTTCGAGGTCGATAAGGTCCGCGCCGCCTGGCAGAGCGGCATCTCGTTCGATGGCCCTGGTGGCAAAGTCACCACGCAAAAGAACATGCACCTCACGAAGAACGTCTTCATCGGCGAGACCAAGGCCGACGGTCAGTTCAAGATCGTGAGCACGTTCAAGGACGTTTACGGCGAACCTTGGTTGAAGGGGAAGTTCCAAGCGAAGTAAGCGCACTCACGCCAAAAACATTTCGCGCCCGGCGCGATGACACGCAGGGCGGGCCCCAACCGGTGCCCGCCCTTTTCGTTGGCACGCCTCTAGCATTTATGCCGCGCCCCTTAATGATGAATTTTTTTGCTCGATTGATCCCCGCCGCCCTCCTGTGGGCGGCGCTGGGCGGCATCGCTCTCCCTGCGTCTGACACCGCACGACAGACGATCGCGCGCGCCGCCGCCGAAGACGATGCCGCGCAAAAACGCGAGTTCATCGCCCTGCTCATGGGCCAAGCCGACCCCGCGATCGCCCCGCTGCTCGAGGCGTGGCGCGTGGACGCGCTCTTCATTTACGCGACCCCCGACGGGACAAAAATCCCCGTCCAACTCACCGGCGAAAAAGACGCCGCCGACACTCAGGCCGCGTCCCGCATCGATACTGGCGCACCGCTCACCGACGCCACCGGAAAACCACTCCGCCTTGTTGCCGCCGATCTCACCGCCGTTGAGCACAACGCCTCGCTCCGGCGCGCGATGAAAGCCGTGCTCGACCTCGCCGATCTCGCCGCTGCCGATCCCGCCGCGCGCATCAAGGCCATCTTGACCATCGGCCTCACGCAGGACGCGGAAAAACTTCCGGCCCTCCAAAACCGCCTCAAGACTGAAACCGATCCCGCCGTCCAACGCGCCCTACGCGAGGCCATCGCGATCGCGCAGCTCAAGGATGAGAGGGAAGAGGTAAAGCTCGCCGCCCTCGGCGAACTCAAGGCGCTCTCCTCGCTCGCAAGCACGGATTTTCTCACCCGCACTTTGAAGGAAGCCGAGGACGCCAAGAATCCCGTCGTCGCCAACGCCGTGCGCGCCGCGCTGCGCGAGGTCGAGAGCCACCGCAACGCTGTCGATTTTTTCGGCACGCTTTTCCGCGGCGTCAGCCTCGGCAGCATCTTGCTGGTCGCCGCCCTCGGTCTCGCCATCACGTTCGGCCTGATGCGGGTGATCAACATGGCGCACGGTGAGATGATCGCCATCGGCGCTTACACGACCTATCTTGTGCAGAATATTTTCGGCGCCGGCATCACGATTCCGTTCTTCGGTTTCAGCCTGCCCATCTTCGGGCTCCATCTCACGGGCTCCGCCTACCAGTGGTATTTCATCGCCGCGCTGCCACTTAGTTTCCTCGCTGCCGCGCTCGTCGGCATCGGACTTGAGCGCAGTGTGATTCGGTTTCTCTACCGCCGACCGCTCGAAAGCCTCCTCGCCACGTGGGGCGTCTCGCTCGTGATGCAGCAGGGCCTGCGCCTCATGTTCGGCGCGAACAACGTGCAGGTCTCCAGCCCGGTTTACCTCAGTGGCAACTGGCTCGTGAACGACGTCATCCTCGGTTGGAACCGCGTCTTCGTGATCGGTTTCGCGATTTTGATCGTGTTCGGCATGTGGCTCGTGCTGACGAAGACGCCTCTCGGTTTGCTCATCCGGGCTTCGATGCAGAACCGCACGATGGCCTCGTGCATGGGCGTGCGCACGGAGCGCGTGAACATGCTCACCTTCGGCCTCGGCAGCGGGCTCGCCGGACTCGCCGGCGCGTTTCTCAGCCAGATCGGAAACGTGGGGCCGTCGCTGGGACAGGGCTACATCATCGACTCATTCATGGTCGTGGTCGTGGGTGGCGTCGGCAGTATCGGCGGCACAATCCTCAGCGCGTTCGGCATCGGCGGCATCGATCAGGTGCTGCAACAATACCTGCCCTACGTCGCACCCGGGCTCAGTTGGGTGCCAGGTATCGGCAGTTTCCTGCAAAACCTCGCGCAGGACGCCGCGGTCTTCGGCAAGATTCTCGTCCTCGCCGGCATCATTCTCTTCCTCCAATGGAAACCCGCCGGCCTCTTCGTCACCCGCAGCCGCAGTCTGGAGGACTAACCCGATGAGCGCATCCTCCCTCTCTCGTCATTCTGAGACAACAAACCAAAGCGCAACCCTTTCGGCGGCTCGCGCCAATGACAGCTCTTCGAGATGGCATTGGCAGCGCAGCGAAGAATCCACGTGGATTTTCAAACCGCGTTTCGCTTTTGCATCTCCTGCTGGATTCTTCGCTCCGCCCAGAATGACAGAAAAAAGGGGAGGCATCACATGAGCCCTTCTGCTTCTGGTTCTGCCGTCCGCCGCGTCGAACTCGTCGCCGTCGCCGTCATCGCGCTGCTGGCGATCGTCGTCGTCCCGCTGCTCCACGCCAATGGCGTCATCAGCAACTTCACCATCGGCGTCTGGGGCAAATATCTCTGCTACGCCCTGCTCGCGATCTCCGTCGATTTGCTCTGGGGCTACACGGGCCTGCTGTCGCTTGGCCAGGCGCTCTTCTTCACCCTCGGGGGCTACATGCACGGGATGTATCTCATGCGCATGATCGGCGATCTCGGCCAATACAAGAAACCGATCCCCGACTTCCTCGTGTTTCTCGGTTGGGAGCGGCTGCCGGCGTTTTGGGAGCCGTTCGCGAGTTTCCCGTTTGCGCTGACCATGGTGTTCCTTGTGCCGGGCATCATCGCTTACGTGTTCGGCTTCCTCGCGTTTCGCTCGCGCATCAAGGGCGTCTATTTCTCGATCCTCACGCAGGCTCTGACCTACGCGGCGTCGATCATGTTTTTCCGCAACAATCTCCTCCTCGGCGGCAACAACGGGTTCACCGATTTCAAATTCATCCTCGGCCACAGTCTGGCCAATCCCGCCACGGGCCGCTGGCTCTACATCGCCACCGCGATCACCGTGCTACTCGCGTATCTGTTCTGCCGCTGGCTGAGCAAAACGAAGTTCGGCCTCGTGCAGCAGGCCATCCGTGATGGCGAAAACCGCGTGCTCTTCAGCGGCTACGCCACCGCGCACTTCAAGCTCTTCATCTTCGTTGTCGCCGCGCTCCTCGCCGCCGTCGGCGGCGCGCTCTACACCCCGCAAGTCGGCATCATCAACCCGGGCGAAATGCAGGCCGACAAATCCCTCGAAGCCGTCGTCTGGGTCGCCGTCGGCGGCCGCGGCACCCTCCTTGGCCCCATCGTCGGCGCGATCAGCATCAACGCCCTGAAGAGCTGGGCCACCCGCGCGTATCCCGATCTCTGGCTCATCATTCTCGGCGGGCTGTTCATTCTCGTCGTGCTCTTCCTCCCCGGCGGCATCGTGAGCATTCCCGCGCGCTTGAAGTCCCTGTGGAAAAAAAATTCCGCCCGCCGCGAACCCGGCGAACGCAACGCCCCCGCCCCACAAATCACTTCCGGAAAACCCTGAATTTTCATGGCTCGGTCCCTCCGCTCCCAACTCTCAGCTCTCAGCTAGTCCGCCCATGCCTCATCCTCTTCTCGCGGTCGAAGACGTCTCCAAGACCTATGATGGCTTCAAGGCCATCACGAACCTCACGTTCTACCTCTACGAGGGCGAGCTGCGCACCGTCATCGGCCCCAACGGCGCCGGCAAATCCACGTTCTTCGATCTTATCACCGGCCGCGCCAAGCCCGACAAGGGCAAGCTCGAGTTCGGCAGCAATCCCGCCGCCAGCCACGATCTCGTCGAGCTCAACGAATACGAAATCAACCGCCTCGGCATCGGCCGGAAATTCCAGACGCCGAGCGTCTACACGGAGCACACCGTCTGGGACAACCTCGTGCTCTCGCTCAAGGGCCCGCGCGGCGTCTTCGCCTCGCTCTTCCACCGCCTTTCGTCGACCGACCGTGATCGGCTCGACGAAATTCTTAAACTCATTCGCCTCGACTCGAAGCGGAGGTGGAAAGCCGGCCTCCTCGCCCACGGCGAAAAGCAGTGGCTTGAGATCGGCATGCTGCTCGCGCAGGACCCGAAGGTTCTCCTCGTTGACGAACCCGCCGCCGGGATGACCGACGACGAAACCGACCGCACCGGCGAACTCCTCCTTTCGCTCGCCGGCAAGCACAGCTTGATCGTCATCGAGCACGATATGGCCTTCGTAAAGCAAATCGCCGCCAACGGTCAGGTCACCGTGCTTCATCAGGGCACCGTGCTCTGCGAGGGAAAATTCGACGAAGTGCAGTCCAACGAAAAAGTCCGCGAGGTTTACCTCGGCCGCGGCAAACACGGCACGCGATGAGCGCTCTCCTCGAACTCAAATCCGTCGAAACCTTTATCGGCGGCTCGCGCATCCTCCGCGGGGTCGATTTCGAAATCCACCCGGGCGAAGTCGTCGCGCTCATGGGCCGCAACGGCGTCGGCAAAACCACCACGCTCCGCTCCATCACGGGCGTGCTACCCGTCCGCTCCGGCACCATCACGCTTGCCGGCCAATCGATCGAAAAACTTCCGATGGATGTCCGCGCCCGCGCCGGCATCGGCTACGTGCCGCAGGGCCGCGATATTTTTCCGCACCTCACCGTCGAGGAGAATCTCCAAGTCGGCCTCGTCGTCCACGGCCGCAAGGGCGCCGAAGCCAAGGCCGGCCTCGATCGCGTTTTCGCGCTGTTTCCCGTGCTGAAAGAGATGCTTTCTCGCAAGGGCGGCGTCCTCTCCGGCGGCCAGCAACAGCAACTCGCCATCGGCCGCGCGCTGCTCACGAACCCGAAGCTGCTCATCCTCGACGAACCGACCGAGGGCATCCAGCCCTCCATCATCGATCAAATCGGCGACACGTTAAAAAAACTCAAGGCCCCCCGCGCTCCCGCCGCCGTGCTCGAAGAGGCGACGCGCGCCGTCGCGGAAATCAAAAACGCCGTCCAGCAGCTCAAGCAGGAACAGTCGCTCGCCATCTTGCTCGTCGAACAATACGTCGATTTTTGCCGTGAGGTCGCCGATCGGTTCTACGCGATGGACCGAGGCGTCGTGGTGATCTCCGGGCCCATCGCCACGCTCACTGACGAGGTCGTGAAAGAGCATCTGCAGGTTTGAGTGCTGCTGGCTTGAACTCTCAGCTCTCAACTCTCAGCTCTCAGCCCTTCCGATGCATCTCACCCCCCGCGAACGCGAAAAGCTCCTCATCGTGACCGCCGCCGATCTCGCGCGGCGCCGGCAGGCCCGCGGCCTGAAGCTCAACTACCCCGAGGCCATTGCCATCATCACCTACGAGATCATCGAGGGCGCGCGCGACGGACGCTCCGTCGCCGACCTCATGAGCTACGGCACCACAGTCCTAAAACTCTCCGACGTGATGGAAGGCATCGCCGACATGATCCACGACGTGCAGGTCGAGGCCACTTTTCCCGACGGCACGAAACTCGTCACCGTCCACCACCCCATCCGATGAATTTCGGATTTCGGATCGCGGATTTCGGAGAAAAGAAGCCCAGCCCGCACCTACCTCGCGTTGTTTTTCTATCCGCAATCTGAAATCCGCATTCCGCAATCCCATGATTCCCGGCGAAATCATCGTGGCCGATACCGGCCCGCTCCCTGCGAACCTCCACCTCGCGACCATCACGCTCGACGTCACCAACACCGGTGATCGCCCGATCCAAGTCGGCTCGCACTATCACTTCTTCGAGACCAACGAAGCCCTGCAGTTCAACCGCGCCGCCGCCCGCGGCTTCCGCCTCAACATCCCCGCCGGCACCGCGGTGCGCTTCGAAGCCGGCGATTCCAAGCGCGTCGAACTCGTCGCCCTCGCCGGCCTCCGCGATGTCTACGGCCTCAACGCCAAAATAAACGGCCAGCTCGATCGGAAGTGGCACGGGCGTCCCGCCCGTGAGCCAAAGCCCACGGGCAAGATGCCCGTGCCACGGTCCAGCCATCGCTCCGCCAATCCGAAATCCGAAATCCGAAATCCGAAATCGAGATGAGCCTCCAGCTTTCCCGCCGCCAATACGCCGAAATGTTCGGCCCCACCGTCGGCGACCGCGTGCGCCTCGCCGACACCGACCTCTTCGTGCAGGTCGAACGCGACCTCATCGCCGAGGGCGGCGGCTACGGCAACGAGATCAAATTCGGCGGCGGCAAAGTCATCCGCGACGGCATGGGCCAGTCCCCCACTGCCCTCGACAAAGACTGCCTCGACCTCGTCATCACCAACGCCCTCATCCTCGATCCGATCCTCGGCGTGATCAAAGCCGACATCGGCATCAAGCACGGCGTCATCGTCGGCATCGGCCACGCCGGCAACCCGGGCATCCAGTCCGGCCTCGGTTCCGCTTACGCCGATCCGAAAACGAAAAAGAAAAACCCGATGATCGTCGGCGCCGCGACCGAAGTCCTCGCCGGCGAAGGCCACATCATTACCGCCGGCGGCATCGATACTCACATCCATTTCATCTGTCCGCAGCAGATCGACGAGGCGATTAGCGCCGGCATCACCACGATGCTCGGCGGCGGCACCGGCCCCGCGCACGGCACGTTCGCGACCACCTGCACGCCCGGAAAGTGGAACCTGCACCGCATGCTCGAAGCCGCCGAGGCCTACCCGATGAACCTCGGCTTCCTCGGCAAAGGTAACTGCGGCACCGCCGCCCCGCTCCGCGAGCAAATCCTCGCCGGCGCCATCGGCCTCAAACTCCACGAAGACTGGGGCACCACGCCTGCCGCCATCGACGTTTGCCTCGGCGTGGCCGACGAACTCGACGTTCAGGTCGCGATCCACACCGACACCCTCAACGAGTCGGGTTACGTCGACGACACCATCCGCGCCTTCAAAGGCCGCACCATCCACACGTTTCACTCGGAAGGCGCCGGCGGTGGCCACGCTCCCGACATCATCCGCGTCTGCGGCGAGCCCAACGTCCTCCCCTCCTCCACCAACCCGACGCGCCCCTTCACGGTCAACACCATCGACGAGCATCTCGACATGTTGATGGTCTGCCACCACCTCGACTCGAAGATTCCCGAAGACGTCGCGTTCGCCGAGAGCCGCATCCGCCCCGAAACGATCGCCGCCGAGGATTGCCTCCACGACCTCGGCGCGATCTCGATGATGTCGTCCGACTCGCAGGCCATGGGCCGCATCGGCGAAGTCATCATCCGCACCTGGCAGACCGCGCATAAAATGAAGACGCAGTTCGGCCCGCTCTCCGGCCCGTCGCACCCCGCCGCCGATAATTTCCGCGCGCTCCGCTACCTCGCGAAATACACGATCAACCCCGCAATCGCGCACGGCATCAGCCACATCGTCGGTTCGATCGCAGTCGGCAAACTCGCCGACCTCGTCGTGTTCAAGCCCGCCCTCTTCGGCGTGAAACCAGAGACGATTCTCAAAGGCGGCTTCATCGCTTGGGCCAACATGGGTGATCCGAACGCCTCGATTCCCACGCCGCAGCCAACCTTTTACCGCCCGCAATGGGGCGCCGCCGGCAAGGCGCTCGCCTCGACCAATATCACCTTCGTCAGCGAAGCCTCGCTCAAGAAAGGCAAACTCGCCGGCCTCGGCCTCGCGCGTCGCCTCGAGCCCGTGCAGCGCTGCCGCAAGATCGGTAAACGCGACATGGTCCTCAACGACGCGATGCCCAAAATCGAAGTCGATCCCGAGACCTACACCGTGAAAGCCGACGGCCGCATCCTTACCTGCGAGCCCGCCAAAGTGCTGCCAATGGCGCAGCGCTATTTTTTGTTCTGAGCCGATGAATTGAAACGCAATGAAGCAAAGCCACTGAGGCCGATCGTTACGGGCGCGGTTTCCATATTTCCACTCGCTCTGAGCTTTGCGTCTTCGCGCCTTTGCGTTTCACCCTCTCGCGATGACAATCGTCTCCGGCCCACTTAAGTCGGCAGATTCATCTCTCCCCGAGATCGCGCTGCGCGTCGACCGCCTCACGCTCGCGAAACGTCTCTGGCGCGGCACAACGGAAGACGGCGTAGAATTTGGTTTCGAGCTTTCCGCGCCGCTCAAGCACGGCGAACCCTTCTTCCAATCGGCCACCGCTCGCTACATCGTTTACCAGCATCCTGAGGCCGTAGTGGAAATCTCGCTAGAAGTCGCACCCTCGGCCGCCGCTGGCATTGGCTGGGCCATCGGCAACCTCCACCTCGAACTGCAAGCCGAGCCTACGCGCCTGCTCGCTCCCGACGAGCCCGCCGTGCGCCAACTACTCGATCGACTAAAGGTGCCGTTCACAGCCACGACCGCCATTTTTCGGCCCGGCCGCTTCGCGCGCGGCGTGCAACCCAGCCATGAACTCGGCCCCAGCCACAAGCATTAAGGTGGAGCGCGTTGACCCCAACGCGCTTTCAGCGGACGCGCGCACCACCAAGCCAGCGGCTTGGGGTCAAGCCGCTCCACCTTCGGACGCCGCGTGGCTCGTCGGGCTGCTCCAGGCGGGTGACTCGTTCTACCCGACCGGCAGCTACTCACACTCGTTCGGACTCGAAGCGCTCGTGCAAGAGGGCGTCGTGCGCGACCGCGCGACGCTGCGCGATTTCGTTTTCCTCTCAGCGCTCCCGGCCCTGCGCCATACGGAACTTCCGCTCGCAGCCCATGCGTGGCGCGCGTTCGGCGAGGCGAACTGGCCGCAGGTCGGCGAACTCTGCGTGCTCTCCTCCGCGCTCAAGACCGCCCGCGAGGCCCGCGCCGCCTCCGAAAACATCGGACGGCAGCGCGCCGAACTGATGGCCATGTTGCGCGCCCATCCGCTCGCTCAAGATTTCCTCACGCGCGCCACCACCGAGTGTTGGCCACACTCCGCCTCGATCTCGGCCGCACTCGAAGGCCGCGTGCTCGGCGCCCCACTCTCCGCCGTGCTCGCGGGCATTTCCTACGCGACGCTTTCCACGCTCCTCTCGGCCGCGATGAAAATTCTCCGCCTCGGGCAAAACGCGTCGCAATCGCTGCTCACCGAAGCACTCGCCGCGTGTCCTGCGCTCATCACCGCTGCCGAGGCCACCGCGTTTGAAGACATCGGCTGGTTCAACCCGTGGCTCGACATCGCCGCCGCACGTCACGAAACCG
This sequence comes from Opitutaceae bacterium, assembly GCA_031411015.1. Taxonomy (GTDB): domain Bacteria; phylum Verrucomicrobiota; class Verrucomicrobiia; order Opitutales; family Opitutaceae; genus ER46. The sequence continues at coordinate 10,685 of JANOAF010000266.1, forward strand.
CCGACTCCCGAATGTTTATCTCCTGAGATGAAACGCAAAGACGCCAGGAGGCTAAGTTCGATCCCCAAGAGCGCCTTTGTTCGGTCTTTTGTGCCTTCGCGTCTTCGCGTTTCCTCCCTTCAATTTTCTTCCCCATGACTCGTCCTCCCCGCATCGGCATCGGCGGCCCCGTCGGCTCCGGTAAGACCATGCTCTGCCTCAAACTCTGCCAACGCCTCCGCGAGCGCACCTCAATGGCCGTCGTCACCAACGACATCTACTGCTCCGAGGACGCACAATTTCTCATCAAGCACAGCGCGCTGGCCGCCGAACGCATCGCCGGGGTCGAAACTGGAGGCTGTCCGCATACCGCGATCCGCGACGACACCACGATGAACGAGCAGGCGTGCCGCGCGCTCGAAGCCAAGTTTCCCGACCTCCAACTCCTCCTCGTCGAAAGCGGCGGCGATAATCTCACCGCCACGTTTTCGCCCGAACTCGTCGACGCGTTCATCTACGTGATCGACGTCGCCGAGGGAGACAAAATACCGCGCAAGGGCGGGCCCGCGATTCGCCACAGCGATCTGCTCATCATCAACAAAATCGACCTCGCCCCGCTCGTCGGCGCCGATCTCGGCGTAATGGATCGCGATGCGAGGATCCAGCGCGGCACCCGACCGTTTTTGTTCTGCGACCTCAAGCGTGAGCACAACCTCGACGCCGTGATCGCATGGATTGAACACGAGGTTTTGTTCGCGCAAAGGGCGAAGAAGTGATCGGCCGCAAAAAGGCGCAGAAGCCGCAAAAAAAGGAAGCCGGAAGATTTTTTGCGGCATCTGCGCTTCTTTGCGGCCATCTCCATGCCTGAATTTTTCGGCCATCTCTCGCTCCGCGCCGCGGTGCGCGATCACGGCCGAACCGTGCTCGCGGCCCAGTCGTTTCGCGCGCCTTATCATATCAGCAAGCCCTACTGGGACACCGAGACGCGCACGCTGCACGTGCAAGTCGCCAATCCCACGGCCGGCATTCTTGCGGGCGACCGCCTCGAATCAGTAATTGCGGTCGATGCCGGCGCTGCGCTCCTCGTGACCACGCCGAGCGCGAGCCGGCTCTTCCACATGCGCGACGGCGTCGCGGAGTGCCGACAACACTTCTCGGTCGCGGCAGACGGATGGCTGGAAGTGATGCCTGAGCCGCTCGTGCCGCACCGGGCGTGTCGCTATCGTCAAATGACGACGGTCGAGGTCGAGTCCGGCGGCGCGCTGTTTTTTGTCGATCAACTGCTGCCCGGCCGCGTGGGCCACGGTGAGGCGTGGGTGTGGGACCGGTTGCAACTGGAGCTCACTGTTCGCGTCGGCCGTGAGCTGGCGCTGCGCGAGCGTTTCGACCAAAGCGGCGAAGAGCTGCGCCAACTGGCTGCACTCGCGGGCTCGGGAGCGAAGGCGTGTTTTGCCAACGCGATTTTGATCGCACCGACGGCCGCGGCCAGCGGTGAGCCAAGTTGGCGAGCGCAGCTCAACGCGCTGCATCGTGACGAAGTCTGGGTAGGCCTCAGCGCGCTGAGGCGCGGCGGCTGGAGCTTAAAAATCGTCGCACCCGACGCGATTCACCTTCGCAAAACCGTGCGTGAGGTGCGGCAGATTCTCGCGGGCTATTTTCCCCGGCTCGGCTGCGACACCCGCAAGCTCTGAGGCGGCGAGGCGGCATGTCGGCGGAGCACAGCCACGATCAGTAATACAGCGGCCCCAACCAGAGCGAAGCATCCGGCGGTCGCGAGCGAATGCTCGCCAAGGTGTTTCAAATCCCAAGTGAGCCCATGATCGCCGTCGTGGCCGGGATGCGCGAACAACGCGGAAACTAAAACCAAGTAAGCGACGGAAAAAACAGCGAGCCGTGGAGCGGGGGAGGTCATGCGGCTCTCGTTAAGCAGGTCACATTCCAGTCGGCGACTCAGAATTATTAGGGATTACCCAAACGAAAGAGACCGCGAGATGGGTTTGGGGAGACGCGGAAACGTTAGGACGGAAAGGGCGGTCAGAGCGCCGTCCTACTTTCGAACCTGCGCCGTCACCACTTTGTGCGAATCGCAACAAAAGCCGCCAACTTCGTTTGTGGGGAGAGGCGCTTTCTCCAGCGCCCGCCGCAGATCCCCACGTCACCGTCTGGGAAACCATCGCCCCTGAAAAACAAAACGCCGCCCGCGATAAGGCGGGCGGCGTTTGAAAACAGGGTTTGAGCAGCGTGAAAGGAATCCGCCGTCCCCAGAGCGCTTAGCGCTTCGAGAACTGGAAGCGCTTACGGGCGCCGGGCTGGCCGGGCTTTTTGCGTTCCTTGGCGCGGGGGTCGCGCTTGATGTGGCCGGCCTTCTTGAGCTTCGTGCGCAGCTCGGCGTTCATCTTCTGCAGGGCGCGGGCGATGCCGTGGGCCACCGCACCGGCTTGGCCGGCAACACCGCCACCCGCGACGTTGACGGTCACGTCAATCTTATCGCGAAGGTCCACGGTCACGAGCGGGATGGAGGCCTGCTTCGAGAAATTCTCGTGGGAAAAGTAGTCGTCGAAGGTGCGGCCGTTGGCGATTAGTTTGCCGGTGCCCTCGCTGAGGCGCACGCGCGCGGTTGAGGTCTTGCGGCGGCCGGTGGCGAGGAAGAGGTTGGCGGGAGTGGCAGCGCTCATGTGCGATCAGGGAATCAGACGGAAATCTTCTGGGGGTTGTTGGCCTCGTGCGTGTGCTTCGGGCCGGCGAACACGCGGAGTTTGGTCAGCATGTGGGCGGCGATGCGGTTCTTCGGGAGCATGCCTTTGACGGCGTGCTCAATGATGAACTCCGGGTGGCGCACCCGCTGCTCGGACAGCTTGCGGTAGCTCTCGCCGCCGACGAAGCCCGAGAAAAACATATACTCGTTCTGCACTTCCTTCTTACCCGTGACCACGACCTTCTCCGCGTTAATCACGACGACGAAATCACCGGTGTCGATGGTGGGAGTGTAGGTCGCTTTGTGGCGGCCGCGAATGAGGGTGGAGGCCTTGACGGCGAGACGACCGAGCGGCACGCCAGTGGCATCGATCAGATGCCACTTGGTCTCCACTGTCTCCTTCTTGGCGAGGAACGTTTTCATGCGAAAAGAGGCCAATAGCTACGGTCAAAAGAAAACCTGTCAACGACCATTTCTCCGGGAGTTCAAAACCGCGACTCCAGAACGGCAGAGGCACCTTGCCCACCTCGAAGCCCACCACAACCGATCTTGTTTCGGGCGGACAATGTGCGAGCCTGCCCCGCCATGAGCAACGCGCCCAAAGACTCACGCTTTCCCCTGCTGGCTGCCGGCGTGGCGGGATTCACCGGCATCGTGTGCGGCACGCTCGGGGCCCACTACATGAAAGCCCTGCTCACCGAGCGAGGCATGGCCGTGTCCTGGGAAACCGGCGCCCGCTACCATCTGCTTCACGCCCTGGCGTTGCTGGGTATCGCGGCTTGGCTCCGCGCCACTCCCACTGGAGCGGGGGGCGCACTGGGACTCTGGGCCGCTCGCTGCTGGGCGCTGGGCACGGTGCTCTTTTCCGGCTCGCTCTACTGGCTCGCATTGGGCGGACCGCGCTGGCTCGGCCCGGTCACGCCGCTGGGCGGAATCATTTTGATGGTGGGCTGGCTGCTGGTCGCGATCGCGGCCGCTGCGAAACGGCCCCAGCTCTAAAGCGCAGCATGCCAGACCTGCCAGAGCTGCCGCCGGACTTGCGCGCGATGCTCGACGCGGTGCGTCGCATCGGCCGACCACGGCTCGTCGGCGGCGGCGTGCGCGACTGGCTGCTCGGCATCGCCGCCAAGGACTTCGACGTCGAAGTGGGCGGCGTCGATTTCGAGTCACTCCAGCGCGTGCTCGGGCGCTTCGGTGCCACCGATGTCGTCGGTCGCAGCTTCGGCGTGCTCAAGGTCCGCAGCCGCGCCAGCGGGCAGGAATACGATTTCTCGCTGCCACGCCGCGAATCCAAGACCGGCAGCGGCCATCGCGGTTTCGCGGTGCAGCCCGACCCTGCGCTCAGCGACGCCGACGCCGCGGCGCGCCGCGACTTCACGGTCAACGCCATCGCCCTCGATCCCTTTACCGGCGAGCTCATTGATCCGCACGGCGGGCAACGCGATCTCGCGAGTCGCACGCTCCGGCACACCAGCGCAGCCTTCACCGAGGATCCGTTGCGGGTGTTGCGCGGCATGCAGCTCGCGGCGCGTTTCGATTTCTCGCTCGCGCCGGAAACCGCCGCGCTCTGCCGCAGCATCGCCGGCACGTTTCGCGAACTTCCCGTCGAGCGCGTTTGGGGCGAGTGGGAGAAATGGGCGGTAAAGAGCCTGCGCCCGTCGCGCGGCCTCGCCGTGCTCGAAGAATCCGGCTGGCTTTCCCACTTCCCCGAAATCGCCGCGCTGCGCGGGACGCCGCAGGATCCCGAATGGCACCCGGAGGGCGATGTCTACACGCACACGCAACACTGCCTCGACGCGCTGGTCGCGCTCGCAGGCTGGCGCGACCTCGCGCCGGCGCGGCGGCGGCTGTTGATGTTCGCCGTGCTCGCGCATGATTTCGGCAAACCCGCCACCACCGCCCGCGCCGAGAAACGCGGCGTGCTCCGCTGGGTGAGTCCCGGACACGAGGCGGCCGGCGGCCCGCTCGCGATTCAGTTTCTCCGTCGGATCGCTGCACCGCTCGATCATGACGCGCCCGTCAACGCGCTGGTGACGAATCACCTCGCGCATCATCACGGGCAGGGCGAGTTCTCCGCCCCGAGCGTCCGCCGCCTCGCACGCAAGCTCGCCCCCGCCACCATCGACGATCTCGCACTTGTCATGCGGGCCGACGCCAACGGCCGCCCTCCCCTGCTCTCGCCCGAGAGCCACGCGCGCATCGATGAACTGGTCGCCAAGGCCCAAGCTCTCGCCCTCGCCGACGCCGCCCCAAAACCCATCGTGTTCGGCCGACACTTGATCGCGCTGGGATTGAAGCCGGGGCCGGATTTCGCGCGCCACACCGCCGCCGCGTTCGAGGCCCAGCTCGACGGCGCGTTTGCCGACGAAACGTCCGGCCTGCACTGGCTCCGCCAGCACCTCGGCCTCCCGGGGAATTGACTCCACCCCGCATCCGCGCTGAGTCGGACGCACCATGAATTCCGGCCTCCCGCGCGCGCTGCTGGCAATAGGGCTGGGCGCATTCGTTGCCTCCGCCGCCCTCGCCGCCGACGTTCCTCCGCCCCCGATTCCGCTCGAGCAGTTCTTTTCGCTCTCACAGGTGCGCCAGCCGCGGCTTTCGCCCGACGGCAAAAAAATCGCCTTCCTTTTTCCGCACGAAAAAAAATACGCCCTCGGCGTCTTCGATCGTGCCACCAAGGAATCGAAGATGATTCTGAGTGGGAAGGACGAAAGCATCGCCCGCTTCCTGTGGAAGGGGAACGAGCGGATCGTGTTCGAGGCCGATGTCGCGGGCAACGAGTCGTTCTTCATCGGCTCCACCGACCTCACCGGCAAAAACATCCTGCGGATCTCGGAGTCGCAGCGGATCGAAAATAATCTGACCGGCGATTTCGCCAGCATCATCGACGAGCTGCCCCTTGATCCCGCGCGCATCGCCGTGATCGGTTTTTTTTCCGGCAACATCGACCATGTCACTTTCGTCGGCGGCTCGCCCGTGATCGCGCGCCTCAACGTGAGCAACCTAGGCCGCTCGACACTCGTCGAGATCCGCGAATCGGACCGGCCGGTGAACCACGTCCTCGACCATCGCGGCACACTGCGGCTGCGGTCGCGACTCGAGGGCAAGATGCTCATCTGGGAGCATCGCACCGAGGACTCCCAGGCTTTCAAGCGCGTGGCCGCGCACCCGTTTCACGGCTACGCCGAGACGTGGCACCCCGAGCAGTTCGCTGCCGACAACGTCACGCTCTGGCTGATCTCGCGCGAAGAGCATGATCGCGGGGCGCTCTACGCGCTTAACACACGGACCTTCGAGCGCGGCCCCGCCCTCTTCGTCCCCCCCGAGGGCGAAATCACCGATGTGATCGTCAGCCGCGATCGCACGCGGCTGCTCGGGGTGCGCTACGAGGCGGCGCGCGAGCGCTACCATTGGTTCGATTCGGCGCGCGAGGCGTTGCAGAAGAAACTAGCCACGACATTCGTCGGGTGCGATGTGCGCGTCTCCAGCGTGTCAGACGATGAGAGCGTCGCGCTCGTCTGGGTCGGCCACGACCGCGAGCCGGGCGTTTACTACGTGCTCGATCAGAAGGCAGGCTCGCTCGTGCAGTTCAAGCGCACGCGCGAACTCGATCCCGCGCAGCTCAGCCCGCGCACGGCGATCCGCTACCGCGCGCGCGACGGCCTCGAAATCCACGGCTACCTCACGTTGCCACGCGGCAGCAGCGGAAAAAATCTTCCGCTCGTCATGCACCCCCACGGCGGGCCGTTTGGCATCCGTGACCGCTGGGGCTACGACACCGACGCGCAATTCCTCGCGAGCCGTGGCTACGCCGTGCTCCAGCCCAACTATCGCGGTTCCGGCGGCTACGGCCGCGAATTCATCAACCAGGGCCGCCAGCAATGGGGACGCGCGATGCAGGACGATCTGACGGACGGGGTGAAGTGGGCCATCCAGCAAGGCATCGCCGATCCCGCGCGGGTCGCGATCTATGGCGCGAGCTACGGAGGCTATGCGTCGCTCGCCGGTGCGATGCTCACGCCGGATCTCTACGCGTGCGCGGTGAACTATGTCGGCGCCGCGGATCTCGAACTTACGTTTTGGCGGCGGGGCGACGATGCGTGGCGCACGGGCGACGAGTTCAACTATCGGACGGAGTGGGTCGGCGCGACGCGCGCCTACCGCGATGAGACTTCACCCATCAATCTCGTGAACCGCCTGAAGATTCCGACCCTTCACGCCTATGGGGCCGAAGACCCGCGCGTGAAGATCGATCACTGGACGCGGCTGGAGTCGCAGTTGAAAAAATTCACCAAGGACTACCAATCGATCGTCGAAGGCCGGCAGGGCCACGGCTTCCGCGACGAAAGCCAGGCGAAGTCGTTTTCGTCGGCGCTGGAAGCTTTCCTCGCGAAAAATCTCCGCGACCGAAAGCCCGACGTGAAGATCGGCCCGACCCGCGTGATCGAGCCGGTGGGGAAGCAGTGAGCAGGACCGGCTTTCCGAGCCGACCTAGATGGCGGCTAGTTCAGAAAATTTAACCGGTGTATCGCGCCCGGAAGTAGGGCGGGTCTGTGACCCGCCCTTTCGCGCGCTGAGTGCCCGAGCCATGGGCGGGTCACAGACCCGCCCTGCTTTATTTACCGCCGCACGCCGCGATGCAGTCGGCTCACCGGCTTCACGGCAGCCGCCGCAGTCTCGGCCAGCGCTTTCTCGTCGAACAAGGCGGAATAGATGTAGGGGAAGCCCTCGATCTTCTTTCGCTCCACGCCAACGCCCATGTAGCGCTCGATTGAGCGGGCGTCGCGCACATCTTCCTCGGTCACGAGTGTAAAGGCATCGCCGGTGTTCTGCGCGCGGCCGGTGCGGCCGATGCGGTGCACGTAGTCTTCGGCGTTTTCCGGCACGTCATAGTTGATGACGTGCGAGACGCCGGCGATGTCGAGACCGCGGGCGGCGATGTCGGTCGCAACAAGCACCTCGTATTTACCGCTCTTGAAACCCGCGAGCGCCTCGATGCGTTCGCGCTGATTGCGGTCGGAGTGCATGACGCCGACGGTGTGGCCCTTGCTCTCCAAACGGTGCGCGATGCGATCCGCACCCATGCGCGTGCGGGAGAAAATCAGCACACTCTTGAAATCGGTCTGCTCGAGCAGCAGTTGCAGTAGGTCGAATTTCTGCGAGGCGACCACGGGATAAAACGCGTGCGTGACCGTCTCCGCCGGCGAGCGCTGGCGGCCGATCTCCACCTTTAATGGATCGCGGAGGGCCCAACCGGCGAGTTGTTCCAGCTCGGGCGGCAGCGTGGCGGTAAAGAAGAGCGTCTGCCGATCCTTCCGGCATTTCTGCACGATGCGCTTCACGTCGGGCAAAAAGCCCATGTCGAGCATCCGGTCGACTTCGTCGAGCACAAGGATGTCGATGTCATTGAGCGAGCAATTGCCGCGCTCCAAATGATCGAGCAAACGCCCTGGCGTGGCCGCGAGGATATCCATCCCGCGCCGCAGGTCGTCCTCCTGTTTCCCGTAGCCCACGCCACCGTAGACGATCGTCACGCGAAGGTCGGTGAACTTGGCAAATTTCTGGAACGCTTCCTCGACTTGAAGCGCAAGTTCGCGCGTTGGCTCGAGGATCAGGCAACGCAATTTTCCGTGCGTGCCCAGGCGCTGGATGATCGGCAGCGCGAACGCCGCGGTCTTGCCGGTGCCGGTCTGCGCGGAACCGATCACGTCGCCGCCCTTGAGCACGACGGGGATCGCCTGCGCCTGAATCGGCGTGGGCGTGAGGTAGCCCATTTCCTGCACACCATAAGCCAATGCGTCGCTCAGGCCGAGCGCCGTAAACGCCGTGTCCATCTTCGGCACATCGACCGGAATCGCCGGTTTGATGTCGGCGGTCCGTGGGTGATCAAAGGTCTTGTCGATCATCGGACGCTCGCGCTCACCGCGCGGGCCGCCACGACCAGCGGCACCGCCGCCCGAACGTGAGTGCAAGCCGCGCCCACCGCTGCTGCTGTGGGAGCTTGAGCCACCGCGACCCTCGCCGCCGCGGGGGCCACGATCATCGCGGCGCTCGCGGGGATCACGCGGCTGGTGCTCGCGGCGCGGTTCGCGCACATCACGAGGATCGTGCGGCTGGCTGTGAGATTTCGCGCCGCCGTGCGCACGCGGCGCATGGTCGGAGCCGCGCCCGCGCTCCGACCGGCCGCGGCCGGAGTGGGAATCGCCGTGGGTTTTGGCGGGAGAACTGGAAGCGGGTTTGGCGGCCGGCGTCGCCGGTTTCGCTGCACGCGAGGGCGCGAGCTTGTCGCGCAACTTCGCAAATATTTTCTTCAACATGACAATGGAGCCCGCGAGCGTCAGCGAATCGCCGGGCTTTGCAACCCTTCATATACCGTGGCACCGCGAACCGGCGGCCTAACGCTCGCGACTACCGAACAATCGGCGTGGCACCTCGAAACACCCTAAACACCCGAAAAATGACACCCCGACAGGCACTTCCTAGAATTTGACGCGCCGCCAACATCGCGCGATCAATCGGAATAGTAACAAACGACCAGCCCGTTTTCTTTTCGTGTGTTTCGTGTATTTCGTGGTGCCAACTCCTCGCGTCTCCGTTTCCCGTCAACATGCCCGACTCGCTCCAACTTACTTCCGTCCAGCTCCGCGTCACCGACTTGGCGCGCAGCACCGAGTTCTACACCGAGAAGCTCCGTTTCGTCGTCGTCGGGCAATCGGCCGATACTTTGGATCTGGCGACCGCCACCGGTGCAGCGCCCATCCTCAAGTTAACGGGTGATTCCACCGCCCCGGCCGCGCCGCGCGACGCCGCGGGATTGTTTCACGCCGCACTGTTGTTCCCCACCCGCGCCGACCTCGGTGCCTGGCTGCGCCACGCCGCCGAACACGACGTGGGTTTCGACGGCTTTTCCGACCACGGCGTCAGCGAAGCGATCTACCTGACCGATCCGGACGGCAACGGACTGGAATTCTACACGGACCGCCCCCGGGCGATCTGGCCGTTTGCCGCCAATGGCGAACTCGCGATGATCACGCAACCGCTCGACGCCCCCGCGCTGCTCGCGGACGGCGGGCCAACCAAGAAATTTCCACTGGCGGGCGCGCGCTGGGGTCACCTGCACCTGCGCGCCATCGACCTGCCGCGCAGCGAGGCTTTCTACCACGAAGCCCTTGGCGTCGTGGTCACCCAGCGCTCATATCCCGGTGCGCGTTTCATGGCCGCCGACGGCTATCACCATCACGTCGCGCTCAACACTTGGACGGGTTCGCGCCGCCCGCAGCCGAGCGGCGCCTTGGGCCTCGTCGCGGCCACCTTCGCCCGGACCGGTCTCACCGAACCCAAACGCCTCCCGGCACCCGAGGGCTACACGCTCGTGGTGGAACCGCTGCGGTGAACGCGCCCGTTCCAGGTAGGTCAGCTCGCTTGCGAGCGCCGGTTCTGTGCGTCGGAGCGCGCGCAAGCGCGCTGGCCTACACCGAGCAATGTCCCTCAACACCAGCGTGCGCTCAAAGATTCGCGCTGATCTTCGTGTAGGTGGCGAGGGCGAGCGCCTCGTCGCCAAACGCGCCGACGCGAATTTTCATCTTCGTCGTGCTGTCGGCGTCGCGCTCCAACCGAATCTCGATCTTTTTGTCGGCGGCGTTCCGGGCCACAACGATGGCGAGGAGAAAATCCTTCCGCTCGCTCACCTTGGAAAACTCCAGCTGCGTCACGGCACGGTTGGTGGCGCGGAGTGCGCTTTCGAGCGGCACGCTCAGTGTCGCATCGAGATCGCCGCGCACGTAGGCGATTGCCGAACTCGTGCCCTTCGTCGCGCAGCCGGACGCGCCCATGGTCGCTAACAACGCGACCATCGATACGACAATTCCCCGCCGGCGCAGTGTTGATTTCGAGTTCATGATTTTCGCGACCACATCGGGATAGCCACGCCGCGCGGCACACGAAAGCCATCGGCTTCAATAAACGCGTAAATCTCCCGCTCCCACCTCCGATCCCCTTTATCGATCGGGTCTGCGCGTTCCCACGGCAGAGGTCTCCGATCAAAGATTGGCTTTGATTTTGTCGCAGATTAGCCGCGAGAGAGTTTCATCGCCAAACGTCCCGACCCGGATTCGCACGCGCGTAAGATTATCCCCAATGCGATCCAGCCTGATCGCGATCTTTCTGTCTTGTCCAGTGCGGGCCGTAATCGCGGCGTCGACCGCGCTCTTACCCTCGTTGATTTTTGCGAACTGGAGTTGTTGCAGCGCTTGGTTAGTCGCCTTGTCGACGCTCTCAACCGTCCCCGAAACCGCCGCGTCGAGCTCACCACGAATGTAGGCCACCGTGCCGGCGCCGGCAGCACCCGCCGCTCCCACCGCGACCAGAAAGCAGCCCGAGCACAGTGCGAGCAGCACGCCGCAGAGGAGCGCGACCAGCGGACGGAGCGGCAGCATGTCACTGCGGATGTTTTTCATATGCCGCAACAGACCCTGCCGCACGCTTTCGGTTTCTGAGATTCTGGAACCGGGCGTTTCAAAGGAATTTCGCGTTAAGCCGGGCCTTCGCGCTTGGCTTGCCTAGTCGCCCTCGCAATCTCTCCGATCGCCCTCGCGCACATGAACAACGACATCCTCTGGCTCGCCCGCCTCGGCCTCGATCAGGGTTTGTTCACCCGCGCGCAATGCCTGCAGGTGCGCCAAAAACTCGGCGCCAGCGCCGACCTGATGGCGTTCGCACAGGAGCTGATCGACGGCGGGCTCGTCGAAGACGTCGAAAAACTGGAGCTCATCGCTGGCCAAGCCGTGGCAAAAGCCAAGGGCGGCCCGCCGCCCAATGATCCCTTCGCCACCACTGGCACTCCAGTCACACCGACACCTGCGATCGCCTCCACCACTCCCGCTGCGAGCGCACGCGAACCGGCTGTCACCGGCGCGGCCAGCATCGCTTTCGACGCCGTCGCCAAGATGGACGCCGCGGCGCTCGCCGGCGCGATGCGCACCTTGCTGAAATCCACGGCCGCGCAGGGCGCGAGCGATCTGCATCTCTCAACCGGCGCGCGGCCTTTCATCCGCAAGCAGCGCGCGCTCGCCTACCTCTCCGACCACGTGCTCACGGCCGAAGATGCGCTGCGGCTCAACACCGCGCTCCTCGCCGAAAGCCAGAAGAAGATTTTCCTCGAGCGGAAAGACTACGACTACGCTTTGGCGGTGAGCGCGGCGGACCGCTACCGCGTGAACCTGATGTTTCACAAGAATGGCGCGGCCGGCTCCTATCGCATGGTCCCCGCCGAGACGCGCACGCTCGATCAGCTCGGCTACACCAACCACCTTGAGACACTGAAGAAGTTGCTTTCCTACGTCATCGGGCTCATCCTCATCCCCGGCCCGGTCGGCTCCGGCAAGACCACCACGCTCGCCTCCATGGTGGCCTATCTCAACGAGACGCGCACCGACCACAT
>JANOAF010000267.1:0-13152 GCA_031411015.1 Opitutaceae bacterium
TTCGCCGAGCGTGCGGCCGGTGACGGTGCGGGCGTCGAGCTTGAGGAGACCGGCGTCGCGCAGGTGGAGCATCACCTCGGGCACGCCGCCGGCGAGGAAGACCTGCACGGTGGCGTAGTGCTTCGGGCCATTCGGGAGGACATCGACGAGGCGCGGGACGGAGCGGTTGATGCGCGCCCAGTCGTCGACGGTCGGGCGCGGGAGGCCGGCGGCGTGTGCGAAGGCGGGGATGTGCAGCGTGAGATTCGTGGAGCCACCGAACGCGGCATGCGTGACCATCGCGTTGTGAATCGAATCCGCCGTGAGGAGGTCGCGCGTGGTGACGTTTTGCTTTTCGAGTTCGAGCAGGGCGAGGGCGGAGCGGCGCGCAAGGTCGCGCCAAATTTCGGAGCCGGAGGGGGCGAGCGCGCCGTGCGGGAGCGTGAGACCGAGCGCCTCGGCGACGACCTGGCTCGTCGCAGCCGTGCCCATGAACTGGCAGCCGCCGCCGGGGGAGCCGCAGGCCTTGCAACCCATCTCAGCGGCGTGTTCGAGGGAAACTTCGTTGCGCGCGAAACGGGTCGCGAGCGTTTGAACCTTGCCGGTGTCTTCCGCTTCCTCGGCGAGGAGGGTGACGCCGCCGGGCACGAGGATGGTCGGGAGGTCGGGCGTGCCGGCGAGCGCGAGGAGCATCGCGGGCAGGCCCTTGTCGCAGGTGGCGACGCCGAGCACGCCGCGGCGCGTCGGCAGCGAGCGGATGAGGCGGCGCAGGACGATGGCGGCGTCGTTGCGGTAGGCAAGGGAGTCGAGCATTCCGGCGGTGCCGTTGGTGCGGCCGTCGCAGGGATCACTCACGTAGGCAGCGAACGGAATCGCGCGATTCGCGGTGAACACGCGCGCGGCCTCCTCCATCAGCAAGCCGACTTCCCAGTGGCCCGTGTGGTAGCCGAGCGCGATGGGCGTGCCGTCGGGCGCGCGGATGCCGCCCTGTGTGGAGAGGATGAGAAATTGTTTTCCGAGGAGCGCGGCGGGCGACCAGCCCATGCCGGCGTTTTGCGTCATGCCGAAGAGATCACCGCTCGCCATGCCGGGGAGCGTCGCGGCGTCGAGCGGGAGCGAGCCTGCGGGACCGGCCGCGGTGGTGCGGAGCGTGTAGATGGCGTCGCCGGGGGATTCGAGGAGGGGGGAGGGCATTGTGTCGGCTGTAGTTCGCGATCTTGAACCGGACTATTTCTTGAAAACGAGATAGCCAACCACGTCTTTCTTCAGAATTGGGCCGAGATAGCGGCTGTCGGCTGAGTTTGGCGTGTTGTCGCCGAGAACAAACACGGCGTCGTTCGGTATCGTGAGCTCACACGGTTTTATGCTTAGCCCCTCACGATTCATCGCGGCTGGAAGCGCCAGGACACGGCCGTCAATTCTCACACCTTGCGCATTGACCGTGATCCGCTCGCGGGGAAGGCCGATGACACGCTTCCCGTAGAGTTCCTCAGAGCCTTCTAGGCGGACCCGGCACACGGCGATGTCGAAGCGCGAAATTTTGTTGCGGTAGAATTCCGACAGACGGCCTATAGCCATCTCGTTCCTTGGGATCGTCGGTTCCATGGCCGCTGTCGGAAAACGATAAACCCGGAATCCCGCCAAGTAGAGCGTGCCGAAACTCAGATAGTAGAACGCAACGATGCAGGCTAATCCGATCGCGACTCTCTTGAGAATCTTCATCGACGGTCAGGTCACGTCCTTGATCCGAGTCTCATTTATGAGCGGCGGCACTCGGGGAGCGCCTGCGTCTCGCAGGCTGTCCTCGGCGTCCCGCCGAGGACTTCGGAGGTGACGGCGGGACGCCGACACCGGCACGCGGGACGCGTGCGCTCCCCGGGAACAGGCGAAGACGCTCGTGGCGGTTGCATCCTCATTGCGCTTCGCGCGTGGGTGATCCGTTGATGAGCCGCATCAGCCCGAGCGGGTTCGCGTTTTGCAACGCGACGGGGAGCAGCGCGTCAGGGAAACTTTGGTAGCAGACCGGACGGGCGAAGCGGAGGATGGCGGCGGTGCCGACGGACGTGAAGCGGGCGTCGGTCGTCGCGGGGGACGGGCCGCCGTGGTTCATCGCGGGACAGACTTCGACGCCGGTGGGAAAGCCGTTGATGAGGACGCGGCCGGCGATGCGTTCGAGGGCAGCGAGGAGCGGTTGCGCGGTGGCGAGGTCGGCGGCGTTGCCGTGGACGGTGGCGGTGAGCTGGCCTTCGAGCGCGGCGGCGCAGGCGGCGAGTTCGGCGGCAGTCTCGCCGATCACGACCAGCGTGAAGGGGCCGAAGGCCTCGGTCGCGAGCGCGGGGTGGGCGAGGAAATTATGCGCGGAGGTGGTGGCGACGCTCGGCGACGTCTCGGTGCGGGCTTCGCTCGCCTCAGAGGTGCCGGAGGCGAGGAGCTCGACGCCCTTCAGGCCGGTGACCTTGGCGCGGTTTTCGAGGAAGGCTTCGCGAATTCCTCCAGTGAGCATGGTGCCGCAGGGCGCGGCGCGGACGGCTTCGGCGAGTTTGTGGAGAAACGCGTCGGTGTCGGGGCCGCGCGTGACGAAGATGAGGCCGGGCTTGGTGCAGAACTGGCCGACGCCGAGCGTGAACGACGTGAGCAGGCCTGCCGCGATGGCGGCGGCGCGCTCTTGCTGCGCGCCCGGCAGAACCCACAGCGGGTTGAGGCTGCTCATCTCGGCGAAGACAGGAATCGGATGCTTGCGGGCGGCGGCGGCATCGAAGAGCGCGCGGCCCGCGGTGTGCGAGCCGGTGAAGCCGACGGCGGCGGTCGCAGGATGCTTCACCATCGCGATGCCAATCGTCGCGCCGCCCCCGTGAACGAGTGAGAACGTGCCGGGGTGGAGGCCGCACGCGGCGATGGCGCGGTCGATGGCGGTGGCGACGAGCTCGGCGGTGCCGGGGTGTGCGCGGTGGGCTTTCACGACAACGGTGCAACCGGCGGCGAAGGCCGACGCGGTGTCGCCACCGGCGACGGAGAACGCGAGCGGGAAGTTGGACGACCCGAAGACGACGACCGGCCCGAGCGCGACGAGCATCCGGCGGATATCTGCGCGCGGGAGCGGCTGGCGATCGGGCTGCGCAGGATCGATGCGCGCATCGACCCACGACCCCTCGCGCACGACCGACGCAAAAAGGCGGAGCTGGCCGCACGTGCGCCCGCGTTCGCCGGTGAGGCGCGCGAGTGGCAAGCCGGTCTCGGCGTGCGCGCGTTGGAGGAGCGTGTCACCGAGCGCCTCGATTTCGGTGGCGATGGTCTCGAGGAATTTCGCGCGCTCGGCACCGGAGCGCGTGCGGTAGTCGGCGAACGCGGCCGCGGAAGCGTTGAGCGCCTGTGCGACTTCCTCGCCGGAAGCCTCGTGGAAGTCCGGCTTCAGCAGCGTGCTCGTGGCGGGATTGACGGCGCGGAATATTTTTCCGCCGGTTTGGCCGGTAATACCGGCGAGGAGGCTGAGACCGTGGAGGGACATGGGCGGATAAGTGAAGAGGAGGAAAATTGGGAAAGTGGGAAACGCCGGAAACGCGGAGACTTAGCCGACGGAATTCACCAGCGTGCCGACGGCTTCGATGGTGATGCGGATTTCGTCACCGGGCTGGAGCGTAAACGTGTCGGGCGGGACGACGCCGACGCCGGTCATCAGATAGCAGCCGTGCGGGAAACAGTTTTCGCGGAAGAGCCAGTCCGCGAGCGACGGAAGCGTGCGTTTGATTTGGCCCGTGGTGGTCTGGCCCGAGAAAACTTTTTTCGCGGCGCGGATGATCTCAATCGCGATGACGGTGGTGGGCGGAGGCAGTGTGTCGGTGACGACGAGGCATGGGCCGAGGGCGGCGGCGCGGTGGTAGGACTTAGCCTGCGGGAGATAGAGCGGGTTTTCGCCCTCGATGTCGCGCGAGCTCATGTCGTTGCCGATGGTGTAGCCGAAAATTTTTCCGGCGGAGTTGATCGCGAGGGTGAGCTCGGGCTCGGGGACGTTCCACTTGGAGTCGGCGCGGATTTTCACCGGCGTCCCGGGAGCGGCGACGCGGTGCGGCGCAGCCTTGAAAAACAACTCGGGGCGGTCGGCCTCGTAAACCTTGTCGTAGAACGTGCCGCCACCGGAGTCCTTCGACTCGGCCATGCGCGCCGCCTTGCTGCGGAGGTAGGTCACGCCGGCAGCCCAGACTTCCTGGCTGTGGAGCGGCGCAAGCAACGAGGCGGCGACAGGTGCGCTCGTGCGGGTCGCGCCCGCAAGTGCGGCGCGCAGCAGTGCACCCGGATCGGTGGCGGTGAAGAGCGCGTCGAAGGTAAGCGCAGAGGGCGCGACGTGAAACGCGCCGGAATTTTCGATGACGAGGCCGGAGGGGGTGGAGAAGAGACGGAGCATATCAAACGGGTGGTGGAAAAATCGGAGTCAGGAAGTTGGAAACGGAAAAAAAGGAGGGGGCTATTTGTTTTTCTTGGCGGCCTTCTCGACGTTGCTGCTGGGCACGCGACCCTGAACCGTCCAGCCGCCGTCGACGAAAAAGGTCTGACCCGTCATGTAGCTCGAATCGGCGGAGGCGAGGAAGAGCGCGGGGCCGACCATTTCCTCGGTCTCCGCGGTGCGGCCGAGCGGAATCATCGCGCCCCACACGTCGCGATAATCGGGATCGTCGCGGAGGTTGCGGGCGACGTTGACCGGGCCGGGCGCGAAGGTGTTCACGCGGATGCCGAGCGGCGCGAGTTCGATCGCGAGCTGCTTCGTCATGCCATGGATGCCCGCCTTGCTCGTGCCGTAGGCGACGAGATTCGTGACGGCGAGCTCGGCGCACTGCGTCGAGACGTTGACGATACTGCCGGCGGTCTTCGTCTCGCGCATCCAGCGCGCGGCGGCGAGCGAGCAGAAGAACGTGCCCTTCAAATTTGTGTTGAGCACGACATCCCACTTCTCCTCGGTGGTGTCGAAGAAGCTCGCCCAGCCCGTAAGGCCGGCGTTGTTGATCAACACGTCGAGCTGCTTGAAGTGCTTCCGCGCCGTCGCGAACATTTTCTCGATCTGCTTCACGCGCGCGAGATCGGCGCGGACGACCAGAGCGCGGCGACCGAGCGTGCGAATCTCGGCGGCGGCGGCCTCGGCCCCGGCGCGGTCCGAATGGTAATTAAGAATCACGTCGGCGCCTTCGCGGGCGCAGCCGAGGGCGAGCGAGCGGCCGATGCCTTTGCTGGCGCCGGTGATGAGGACGGTTTTGCCGGTGAGACGCATGATGGGTGACGAAATGCGGAAGACGTTTAGTGAAGCAGCGCCTTGAGATCGGCGAGCGAAAGTTTTGCAGCCGCGGCATCGCTCGCCTCGAACACGCCGGCGAGCAGCGCGCGTTTCTCGTCCTGGAGAGCGAGGACTTTCTCTTCGACGGTGCCGGCCGCGATCAGCTTGTAGCTGGTGACGACGCGCGTCTGCCCAATGCGATGGGCGCGATCGGTGGCCTGCGCCTCCGCGGCGGGATTCCACCACGGATCGAAATGGACGACGGTGTCGGCGCCGGTGAGATTGAGTCCCGTGCCGCCGGCTTTGAGCGAGAGCAGAAACAGCGGGATATCGGGTGACGCCTGAAAGCGATCCACCTCGGCCTGGCGCGCTCGCGTCGGCATCGAGCCATCGAGGTAGCAGTGGGCAATTTTCTGCGCATCGAGTTCCACGCGCAGCAGCGCGAGCAGCGAAGTGAACTGCGAGAACACGAGCACGCGGTGACCGTCGTCGACAGCCTCGGCGAGGAGTTCGTTGAAGCTGTCGAGTTTGGTGGAGTCCACCGCGCCGAGTTGAGACTTGCGCGGTGCGAGCTGGGCGCTCGGCAGAAGCCGTGGGTCACAGCAGATTTGGCGAAGCCGGAGGAGCTGCGTGAGGGCGGTAAACTGCAGTTTCGCTTCCGACGCGCCGCCCGCCTCAAGATCGAAGAGCTCGCGCTCGGAGGCCTCCTGGGTCTCGCGGTAGAGTTTTGCCTGTGCTGCGCCCATTTCGCACCAGATGGTGTGCTCGAGTTTTTCAGGCAACTCGGGGGCGACCGCGCGCTTCGTGCGGCGGAGGATGTAGGGTGCGGTTTGCGCGCGGAGGCGATCATCGAACCACGCGCGTTCGTCGCCGCGCAATCCGCCGGGGACTTTCGTGAGGTAACCGGGCAGGAGGAACTCGAAGAGCGAACGCAGATCGTCGAGGGAGTTTTCCAGGGGCGTGCCGGTGAGAAGGAAACGCGCGCGGGCGCGGAGCGCGCGGAGCGCAGCGGCGTTTTGCGAGCGACGATTTTTGATGTGCTGCGCCTCGTCGGCGATGACGCACGCGAATTCAACCGCCGTGAACAGCGCCTGATCGCGCGCGGGCGTGCCATAGCTCGTGATCACCAGGTCGTGGGTGGCGAAATCCGCTGCGGTCGTGAGCCGGCGGTCGGCGTGATGCACGAACACCCGTAGTTGCGGAGCGAAGCGCGCGGCTTCGCGTCGCCAATTTTCGAGCAGGCTGGCAGGGCAAACGACGAGGCTGACGCCGCTGCGCGGCGAGCTCTGAGCTGAGAGCTGAGAGCGGAGAGCAAGGGCAACCTCCGGAAGATTTGCTCTTGGCTCTCGGCTCTCAGCTCTTGCCTGAACCGCGCAAAGCAGCGCGAGCGCTTGCAGGGTTTTGCCGAGACCCATCTCGTCGCCGAGGATGCCGCCGAGTTGATGGCGGTGGAGATGCCAGAGCCACGCGGCACCCAAGCGCTGATACGGGCGAAGCAGCGCGTTGAAAGCGGCGGAGATGGGCGGCGGCACGAGCGCCGTGAGATTGCGGAGCGCCGCGCTGCGGGTGCGCCATGACTCAGGCGGGAGAAATCCCGGCGAGAGTTCCTCCAAAATCTCCTCCGCCTCGGCGGCGCGGGCCGGCGAGATGCGTTGCGTGCGACGAGGGGCGAAGCCGGCACTGGCATCGCCGGCGAGGGCGCGTTGGGCAATGGTCAGTTTTTGAAGTTTGGCGGCGTCGAGCAGGAAGATTTTGCCGTCCGCTTCGAGGTAGCCGCGATTCGCGGCGACCGCCGAACGCAGCGTCGACTCGTCCGCGGAACCGGCCTGCAGCGCGAGCGTGATGGAAAAATCGTCACCGGCCGGCGCGACCGTCGTGGTGATTTCGGCCGGGAGGAGATGGGCGGTGTTTTTGGTGAAGACCGTTGAGAACTGGGCGTCGAATTCAGTGCGCAAGCGCGCGGCATGCGTCGCGAGAAAGTTCAGCGTCTTGTGTCGGTCGCGCAGCCACCATTTCCGATTGGAAGGCTCCAGGATGAAGCCGTGCTCCTTCACGAGCCCCAGGGCAGCGGCGTAGGTCGGGTGTTCGCGCGATGGAAGGGCGAGCGCGAGGAAGTGCTCCGAGCCGTCGACGACGAGCGGCGGCAGGGTGGATTTTCGGTGCTCGATTTTCGAATTTTGATTTTCGATCGGGCGGGCCGGAGCGGCGGCGGGTGCGACGAGCGCGGCATGTCGCCACGGGCCGATCTGGCCGTTTTCGACGAACAGCGGTTGCACTCCCGCCGCCGCGGCGAGGTCGCGCAGCTGCGCGCGCGAGAGCTGCACGAATTTCGGCGGGGCGCCGGCTCCACACCAGCGTTGTAGGAGGGCGAGTGCAGGGAGGAGATCAGGGGCCGGAGGAGCCGAGAGATCGAGTTCGATGCGGAGCGCCACGGCGTCGCGTGAGACGGCGGCGGCGAAATTTGGCGGAAGGTGGAAGCGCAGCATTGAAGGGTGGCTGGCCGGGCCAACCGCGACGGCCTTTGACTTTGATGGTGCCGCGCGGGCAGAGAACCGCGATTTGAGCCGCGCGCAATCTGTAAGGCTAATCGACGAAACCGAGGCCTAGTTTACACTTTGAGGTCGTTTTCGACGCTCTACGTGTTTTTGCGGGCAATCACTTTGCATTTGTTAATTTCCCGTAAACTCCGGCCCTGTCGGGCCTAGTGAGCAGGTTCCGGAAAACGCCAGGAAAAGCTGTTCACAATCGCTGCACCCTGCACGGAACGTGCGGTCAGGGCAGGCGTGAGCACTCCCAAATCATTCTTTTCCCTCCGCGCCGCCCACCCCTTCGCGGCGCTTTTGTTGGTGGTTTTTCTGGCCGGCGGCTACGCGCAGGCATCGAGTCGCTGGGCGACGCTCGAGGCCATTCACACTTTGGAGAATCCGCGCAATCTGCCCAAGCCGGGCGCGCGCGGAGAACTCGGTGCCTATCAGTTCCGCTCTACGACGTGGCGGATGCACACCTCTACGCCCTTTAGCCGCGCGATCGATCGAGACACTTCGGACGTCGTCGCAGTGCAGCATTTCGAGTGGTTGAAAAAAGGCCTGGAGGCGGCGCGCGTTCCTGCGACCACCTATAATATCGCGCTCGCTTGGAACAGTGGGCTCGGCGCGGTGACGACCGGCCGCTCGCCCGCGCGGGCGCATGATTACGCGCAGCGGGCCGCGAATCTGGCGGCGAGTTTCGAGTCGGCGCGGCCGCAGCTGGTGGCCGACGGCCGCTGATCGCGACGCGTTCAGCGCGCGAGATTCGCCTTGGTGGGGCGGGTGCCGCCGACCAAGCTGGGGGAGCATATGACCCCCAGCCTCGCGTTTTTCCGGCAGAGATTCTTGCCCGCGGCGATTTGTTTCGGGCTGGCTTGGATCATCGCGCAATCCGAATGGCTGCGCCGGGTGGAAAACGTTTCCTTGGATTTCCGCACGCGTTTTCGCGCATGGCGCCAGGAGCCGCCGGATCCCCGCGTGGTAGTGATCGGGATCGACGACGATAGCTTGCAGCGGTTCGGCCGTTGGCAGGACTGGCAGCGGCGCAATCACGGGTTGCTGCTCCGCTCGCTGGCGGCCGCCCCCGAAAAACCGGCGGTGGTGGGTTGGGATATTTTGTTTCCCGAGGCGTCGCCCGACGACGATCACCTCGTCGATGGCGCGCTGGCACTGCCGGGGCGCGTGATTTTTGCCGCCTATGTGACGGATGACGCGCCGGTGGGTGGGAATACGCCCGATGAACTCGCACCCGATCTCACGCAGCCGATTGCGCGGATCGAAGGGGATGCGTCGGCGCTTTTCAGCGCGCCGTATGCGTTGTTGCCCGTCGCGGCACTGCGGTCCGTCGCGCTGACGGCGTTTGTGGACACACCGGCCGGGAGCGATGGGGTGCGGCGCACCGTGCCGTTGCTCGTGCGCATCAAGGATCGGGTTTATGCCAGTCTCGCCCTGCAGAGCGTGCTCCGGTTTTGGAACCTGACGGTCGCGGATGTTCGCGTGCGCCTTGGCGATGCGATTTACTTCGAGGGGAAGGAAATCAAGCGGCGGATTCCGATCGATGAGAGGGGACGGTTTCTCGTGAACTATCGCTACGTGATCGCGGACTATCAGGAGCACGGGCAGGCTCCGGGCCACGCGCAGGTCGCGATTGGGTTTCGGAAAAAATACATCGACCACATCGAGCCGGAGGTGCCGCTGCCAAACTTCGGCGGGAAAATCCTTCTCGTGGGCTTGGTCGCGCCGGGGTTATCCGACAACGGCCCGACGCCGCTCTCGCCGGAGACGCCACTGGTGTTCGTCCACGCCAACATCATCGGAAATATTTTGCGCGAGGATTACGCGCGACCGGCGTCACCGATTGTGGTGTGGGGCGGGGCGTTTCTCTTTGGCATCCTCGGGCTCGGTTTGGTTTCGCAGCGGCGGCTGCGCGAACAGGCCGTTTATTCGATCGGGCTGCCGATTATCTTTTTGCTCGGGACCGTGCTCGTGTGGCGTTACGCGAGCGTGGCGGTGCCGCTTGTCGGGCCGGTGCTCGGCTTCGCGTCGCTGCAAATTTTTAACATCGGCCGCCGCGTGCTGAGCGAGCAGCGCAAGCGCGAGGAAATCAAGGGCATGTTCCGCGCCTATGTCTCACCCGAGGTGGTGGATCAGTTGCTGGCTTCCGGCGAACCGCCGCATCTCGGCGGCCACGAGCAGGAGATCACGGCGTATTTCAGCGACATTCAGGGTTTCTCCTCCTTTTCGGAAAAAATTCCCCCGGGCGAACTCGTTGACTTGATGAACGAGTATCTGACCGCCTGCACCGACATCGTGACTGATGAACGCGGCACGCTCGACAAATACATCGGGGACGCGGTTGTGGCGATGTTTGGCGCGCCCGTTGCGTTTCCCGACCACGCGTATCGCGCCTGCCGCGTCGCGCTTCGGGTGCAGGCAAGATTGGCCGAGCTTCGGGCCAAATGGACGGCGGAAGGCGACAAGTGGCCCGACATCGTGAAACAGATGCAGTCGCGGATCGGCCTGAATTCGGGCCCGTGCATCATCGGCAATATGGGCAGCCGGACGCGTTTCGACTATACCATGATGGGCGACAACGTGAACCTCGCTTCGCGCATGGAGTCGGGGGCCAAGGGCTGGGGGGTTTTTTCCCTTTGCACCGATGCGACGAAGATCGCGTGCGAGATCCACGGTGGTGATCGCGTGGCGTTCCGCGCGCTGGGGCGGCTCCAGGTCGTCGGACGATCGCAGCCGGTGCCAGTGTTCGAAATTGCCGGACTGCGGGAAAGTTTGCCCGCTCAGTTGGAGGAGTGCATCGCGATTTATCACGATGCTCTCGGCTGTTATCTCGCCCACGACTGGGCCCGCGCGGTGGCTGGGTTTCAGCGCAGCGCGGCGTTGGAGCGCAGCCCATCCGACGGCACGCGTTTTGCCCAGAACAACCCCTCACTCGTCTATCTCGCGCTCGCGCTGCGCTACCAGACTTCTCCGCCCGGCGCCGAGTGGGACGGCACCTATATCATGGCGCAGAAATGAGCAGCGCTCACTGATCTCGGCCCGCCGCCCAGAGCAGGCCGCGAGACACGAATTCGATAAACACCGGGTCCTGCCACGTCGCGTTGCTGTGACCGTAGGTCGTGCCGAAGATGCGCGCGCCGTGGTAGTCGCTGGTCCAAATCACGGGGTAGTCGTTGCCGTCTTTCTCGCTCTTGGACGTCGCGAGCGCCTTCGTCTTGGGCCAGATTTTTTCGATCACGTAGAGTTCGTCCATCGGCGTCTTCCAGTCGGTGGGGAAATTGCGCAGGGCGGGATGCTTCGCGGCGAGCACCTTCACGGGATAGTTGCTCTGGTGATCGTGGCGGCGGCTGGTGACGCCGAGGAACTCGCGCCAGTCATCCTCGGCCATCGCGCGGTAAGTGTGCATCGCGCAGTGAATCACGACGGCGGGTTTGCCGGCTTTGTGGGCGGCGGTGATTTTGCGGACGTAGGCGAGGTCCTTTGTATCGGCGAAGCACTCGTTGTGGACGACGACATCGTAGGGCTTCGCCCAGTCCGGATTGTCGTAGAGCGGAATCTGCGCGCGCGTGGTCTTGCCGCCTTCGTTGATGATGGTCCACTCGATGGCGCCGAATTTCTTCGCGCCCTCGATGAACGCCTTGGCTTGGAGTTCGTAGTCGTGGCAGCAGCCGCCGGTGATGAGCAACGCGCGCACGGGTGCGGGCGGAGTCGCGGCGGAAAGCGTCGCGGCGAACGTCGCGAAGAGGGCGAGAGCGAGGAGGCGGAGTTTCATGGGGTGGGAGATTTTGAGGTAGTTGCTGTGCTGTTGGTGCCACTGAACTGATCTTGTCTCACGCGGAGGCGCGGAGATCACGGAGGAATTGGAAGAGAGATTGATTGAACCTCCGCGTTCTCCGCGCTGCCGCGTGAGGCCGGATTGGGCAGCGTTGGAAACTGGGCGGCGTTGGAAACAATGGGTTCATTCGTGTTGGCAGAAACACTGCGTGCCGCGCGCCTACATTCCCGGAAACCCGCCGCGGCCGCCTTTGGCCTGCATCGCTTCCATCTGGCGCATCATTTTTTTGCCGCCGCCGCCCTTCATCATTTTCATCATCTGCTGCATTTGCTGAAACTGTTTCAGCAGTTGGTTGACCTCGACGATTTTGGTGCCCGAGCCGTCGGCGATGCGCTTGCGGCGGCTGCCGTCGAGAATCTGCGGTTTGCGGCGCTCCTGCTTGGTCATCGACTTGATGATGGCTTCGGTGCGCGCCATCTGTTTGTCGGCGCCGGCCGGGAGCTGCATGCCGCTCATGCCGGGAATCATCCCCATGATGCTCTGCATCGAGCCCATCTTTTTCACCTGCTGCATCTGGGCGAGGAAGTCCTCGAGATCGAACTCGGCCTTCTTCAACTTCTCCGCCATCTTCTCGGCTTCCTTGTGGTCGATGGTCTCCTGCGCTTTTTCGACGAGGGAAACGACATCGCCCATGCCGAGGATGCGCGAGGCGAGGCGGTCGGGATAAAATGGCTCGAAGTCCGCCGTCTTTTCGCCGACGCCGATAAATTTAATCGGGACGCCTGTGACCGACTTGATCGAGAGCGCCGCGCCGCCGCGGGTGTCGCCGTCGAGCTTGGTGAGGATTAGGCCCGTGAGCTGGAGCGCCTCGTGAAACGCCTTGGCGACGTTGACCGCCTCCTGGCCGAGTGCGCCGTCGGCGACGAGCAGCACCTCGTCGGGCTGCACGCGCGCGCGGAGTTTTTTCACTTCCTCAATCAGGTCGGCGTCGATTTGCAGGCGGCCGGCGGTGTCGAAGATCACGCAGTCCGCCGTGGCGCGCATCGCCGCATCGAGACCGGCAGCGCCGAGGGCGGGCACGTCCTTCGTGGCGCGGTCGGAGTAGAAACCGAGTTCCTCCTGCTTCGCCAAAATCTCCAGTTGGTCGATGGCCGCGGGGCGGTAGATGTCGGCACCGACGACAAACGGCCGGTAGCCGCGTTTTTTCAGGAGCTTGCCGAGCTTGGCCGTCGAGGTGGTTTTGCCCGAGCCGTGCAGGCCGACCATGAGAATCTTGAGTGGCCGCGCGCCCGAGAGTTCGGTCGTGCCTGAGCCGAGAAGGCTGACGAGCTCGTCGTGGATGATTTTGACGACCTGCTGGCCGGGCGCGACGCCCTTGAGCACGTCCTGCCCGACGCACTTGAGCTGCACGCGATCGACGAACTCCCGCGCGACCTTGAAATGCACGTCAGCCGCGAGGAGGGCGGTGCGCACTTCCTGCAGCGTCGCCGCCATGTTTTCTTCGGAGAGCTTGCCGACGCCGCGCAGGTTGCGGAGCGCGTTGCCGAGTTTGTCGGTGAGGGATTCGAACATGCGAGCCGACACCGTTGGGGGATTTT
>JANOAF010000268.1:0-5944 GCA_031411015.1 Opitutaceae bacterium
GTGTCGGCGACGTGGACGGCGACGGCAGGGACGACATCGTTTACGGCGCGTGCTGCATCGGGTCGGACGGGAAGGGCCTGTACTCGACCGGCCTCGGCCACGGCGACGCGCTGCACGTCTCCGATCTTGATCCCTCGCGACCAGGCCTCGAAGTTTTCGCGATTCACGAAAACCCGAAGCACCCACATGGCGTCGAAATGCATGACGCGCGCACGGGCGAGATTCTCTGGAGCCAGCCCGGCGGCACCGAACCGGCCCCCGACGTTGGCCGCGGCCTGTCCGCCGATATCGATCCGCGTTTCCCCGGCTATGAATCGTGGGCCTCGGGCCGGGGGATGAACGGCTACTGGAACGTGAAGGGCGAGAAAGTCTCCGACCAGAAGCCGCGCTCGTGTAATTTCAAAATCTGGTGGGACGGCGATTTTCTCTGCGAGATCCTCGACCGCAACACCGTCAGCAAATGGAACTGGCTCGACGGCACCGAATCTCCGCTCCTCGTCGCCGACGGCTGCACGTCCAACAACAGCACCAAGTCTACGCCCTGCCTCCTGGCCGATCTCTTCGGCGACTGGCGCGAGGAAGTGATCCTGCGCACGACTGACAACAAGGAGCTACGCATCTTCACGACGCCGATTCCGACGGAGCACCGCGGCTACACGCTGATGCACGACCCCGTTTATCGCCTCAGCGTCGCGTGGCAGAACAGCGCCTACAACCAGCCCACGCACACCGGCTTTTACCTCGGCGCGGAGACGAAAGAATTTCCGCGGCCGAATATCGTGCTCGTTGAACCCCGATGATGACCGCCAGCCTGTCATTGCGAGGAGCGCCAGCGACGAAGCAATCCAGCTGGATTGCCACGGCGCGCTTCGCGCCCCTGGCGGTGACAATGCTGTTGTTCCTGGCGTTCTCTACGCCCGCCCGCGCCCACGATCCCTACGAGACGTTCACGACCGTCATCGTCCATCCTGATCGCATGGAGCTCAGCATCGGCATGGCGCAATCGACCGCCCTGCGAATCATCGATCCCGATGTGCGCATCAAGGTGCTCACCCCGGAAAACATGGCCGAGCACCGGCCGCTGCTCCTGCGCGAGGGCGCACTGCTGTTCATCCTCACCTCGCTCGGCAAGCAACTCGCGGCCGCGAAGGTCGAGGTCGAACTCACCGACGAAAACGACATCATCTTCAACGTCACCTACCCGCGCCCCGCGGCCGGCCGACTGCTGGTTCACGCCGCGTATCTCAAGCGACTCGGCGACGGCTACGGCGGCATCGTCAATGTGGACGACGACAAAAACCGCAGCCTCGGCTGGGATCAGTTGCTGTGGGAACGGCCAAATTTCGAGGTGACTATTCCGCCCGTCGCCACGCCGAAAAAGGACTAGTCCAAAAGAGGTATCAGCATTTGGCGTGCGCACCCTTTTCCCGGTCGCCGCTTGCATCGCGCGCGACGATAATCTTTCGTCGCCCCGATGTCGCGTCCCCCTACCCCTGACGGCCTCAAGACCAAGGAATACGTCGGCTACGCCCTCGGCGACACAGCCTCCAATCTGTTCTTCCAGACCTTCGGCATCTTCCTCACTTATTTCTACACGGATGTCTGGGGCCTCGCGCCGGCCGTGATTGGGACGATGTTTCTGACCGTGCGCCTGTGCGACGCCGCCGCCGATCCGCTCATCGGCCTCATGGCGGATCGCACGCACACGCGCTGGGGAAAGTTCCGCCCCTACCTGCTGTGGTTCGCGCTGCCCTATGGCCTCGGCGGTTATTTGCTGTTCGCGAGCCCGGACTTCGACACGGCGGGTAAGCTCACCTATGCCTACCTCACGTATGGGTTCATGATGCTGGCCTACTCCTTCATCAACGTGCCGTATTCGTCGCTGCTCGGCGTCATCAGTCCCTCGCCTCGCATCCGCACGCTGGCGTCGAGCTACCGGTTTGTCGGCGCGTTTGGCGGCGGCCTGCTCGTCTCGCTGCTCGTGCGTCCGCTCGTGAAATGGCTCGGCGGCGGCGCCGACGCGGCCGGCAAGGTCGTCAACGAGCTGCGCGGCTTTCAGCTCACGATGCTGATTTTCGCCGCGCTCTCCGTCGTGATGTTTCTCGTGTGCTTCGCCACCACCAAGGAGCGCGTGACCGTCCCGCCCGGCCAGAAGAACCACGCGTGGGGCGAGGTGAAGGAACTGCTCCGCAACTACCCGTGGGTGATGCTGCTGCTCTCGGCGATCTTCTCGCTTACGTTCATCGGCCTGCGCAACGGCAGCGCCATCTACTACTTCAAATACGTCGCCGGCTACGACAACCAGCCGGTGCTCTTCGGCCAGTTTGACCGGTTCACGGTGTTTATCTCCCTCGGCATGGCGTGTCAGATGCTCGGCTCCTATTGCCTGAGTTTCTTCGCGAAGATCGCGGACAAACGCGTCCTCTCGTTTTCACTCACCGCCGCCACTGCAGTTTGCTGGGCGGCGTTTTACTTTATTCCGAAGGACAATTTCCCGCTGCAACTCGCCGTGCAGGCGCTCGGCGCGTTTTGCATGGGCCCGGCGTCCGCGCTCGTGTGGGCGATGTATGCCGACGTCGCCGACTACGGTGAATGGAAATTCGGCCGGCGCTCGACGGGACTCGTCTACTCGGCCTCGCTCTTCGCCATCAAGACCGGCACGGCATTCGCCGGCCTGATGTTGCCCTGGATCCTCGCAAAATATGGCTACCTCGCCAACGTCGCGCAGAGCGCCACGTCCATCGTCGGCATCACGCTGACGTTTTCGCTTTTCCCCGCGGCGTTCGCCGTGCTGAAGGGAATCGCGCTGTGGATTTATCCGCTCAGCCAAGCCAAGGTGGACGAGGTCGAACAGGCCCTCGCCGCCCGCCGTGCCGCGGTCACTGCGACGGCGGCAACTCATTGAGACTTACCAAAGACGTGACGCGGTTCGAAAATAGGGCGGAGTCTGTGACCCGCCCATTCCGGGTCCGAGGGCGGGTCACAGACCCCGCCCTACTTTCACCCGATCGCCGTCACCTTTCGGGTAATCACTCGTAGCCCAACCTCCACCTCCCCGATGATCCGCAATCCCATCCTGCCCGGCTTCAATCCCGATCCCTCGATCGTGCGCGTCGGCGACGACTACTACATCGCGACCTCGACCTTCGAGTGGTTTCCCGGCGTGCAGATCCACCACTCGCGCGACCTCGTGAATTGGCGATTGCTGTCGCGCCCGCTCACGCGCCCGAGCCAGTTGAACATGCTCGGCGATCCCGATTCGTGCGGCGTGTGGGCGCCGTGCCTCACGCATGCCGATGGCCTCTTCTGGCTCATCTACACCGACGTGAAACGCTACGGCCGCACCTCCGTCGGCGGCGCGAGCGGCGCCTCGCTCCGCGATTTTCATAACTACCTCGTCACCTGCCCGACCATCGAAGGCGAATGGAGCGATCCGGTTTATCTCAACAGCAGCGGTTTCGATCCGTCGCTCTTTCACGACGCCGACGGGAAAAAATATCTCCTCAACCAGCTCTGGGATCACCGGCCCGGGAAAAACCGTTTCAACGGCATCGTCCTCCAGGAATATTCCGTCGCCGAGCGCCGCCTGATCGGGGAACGGAAAAATATCTATCCCGGCACCGCTATCGGGTTCACCGAAGGTCCGCACATTTATCAACGCGGCGGTTGGTATCACCTCATCACCGCCGAGGGCGGCACCAGTTGGGGCCACGCCGTGACGATGGCGCGTTCGCGCACTCTCTTCGGTCCCTACGAAACGCACCCCGACACGCACGTGCTCACGTCGCGCGATCGGCCCGACGCCGCGCTCCAGCGCACCGGCCACGCCGATCTCGTCGAGACACAAAACGGCGAGACCTACATGGTCTTCCTGTGCGGCCGCCCGCTGCGCAACCGCGGCCGCTGCACGCTCGGCCGCGAGACCGCGATCCAGAAAATGACATGGGGCGACGACGGCTGGCTTCGCACCACCGACGGCTCCGGCGTGCCGACCGAGACGACCCCCGCGCCCGCGCAAAGCCGTTCGCACACGCCCCCGTTTCCCGCCACGGCCGCACGCGAAGATTTCAACACGCCGCAACTCCCGCTCGCGTTCCAGTGGCTTCGCTCCCCGTGGCCCGCCGAACTTTTCTCGCTCACCGCGCGCCCCGGCCACCTCCGCCTCTTCGGCCGCGAATCGATCGGCAGTCCGTTCAAGCAGTCGCTCGTCGCGCGCCGCCAGCAGGCGCACTGCTACAGCGCATCGACGGTCATCGAGTTCGAGCCCGAACACTACCAACAGCTCGCCGGTCTCGTGTGCTACTACAACGCCGCGAAGTTCCACTACCTCCACATCACGCACGACGAGTCGCTCGGCAAACACCTGCGCGTGATGTCCTGCACGCCCGATTCGCCGCAGACCGATTCCTTCACCGCGCCGATCGCGATTCCGGCCGGCCGCCGCGTCGAACTCCGCGTCGAGGTCGATCAGGAGCGCCTGCTCTTCGCGTTTCGCGTCGAGGGCCGCGACACCGCGTGGCAGTGGCTGCCGCAGGTTTTCGACGCGAGCATCCTCTCCGACGAAGCCACCGCGCCCGGCGCGCCGAACTTCACCGGCGCCTTCGTCGGCGTCGCCTGCCAGGACATGGCCGGCACTGCATGCCCGGCGGACTTCGATTGGTTCGAGTATCGCGAGCGGAACTTTGTCGCAAGTCCGGCCGCGATTGAAGGCTGACGCACTCATTCGGTCGCGGGGGTGACCGCCAGATGCCCTGTGGATCACCCCTGTTTCTGCCGCCGCAGGGTTGCTAGCTTGCCGCGACAAACGGCAGAAATCGCGGCCGCAGGATTTCGTGCCCGGGTCGATTGATCGCGGCGAGGATGTCGTTCGCCACGGCTTTGCCCGAGATCACGGCTGATTCCATGCCGTAGTGATAGGGGCCGTCCGTGTAGTCCCCGGCGAGCCACACGCCGGGCAAACCGGTTTCATGCTGCCGCGGAACGTGCGACCAATAGCCCGGCCGCGTTCCGCAGTAAGTTCCTTTGAGCCTCAGCACTGTTGCATCCGTCGGCACCTGACCGCGGCAACCGGGAAAGAACTTGTCGAGGTCCACACGGGACGCGGCGATCAACTGCTCATCCGTGAGGTGTTGCACGTCGTCGGCCGCGTCGATCAAGACCTGGAGAATGCTGCCCGTGTGCTTGAGCCCGGTCCACCCTTTCCAGTGGTGCGACTTGTCAGCCACGGCGTCGAAAATCGGGCCATGCGTTCGGTCGCGATTGGAGATGTAGACATTTCCGTCGCTGAAAATTTGCGCTTCATACCACAACGTCAGCGTGATGATCGGCGTTTCCCGTAGTTCGCGCAGACCCGCAAACGGCGCCCGCGCCCGGTGCTCGAGTGGCACCAACGGTGGCACGGCGTATCCGGGGATTGCGAAGATCACATGATCAAACGTGCGCGATTCACCCGAGTCAGAAACGATTCGGGTGCCTCCGGCCTGGCCGTCGGGCGCGACGCCCGCAATCGGGGATTGCAGAAAAATCTTTGCGCCGCGCGAGCGAACGAACTGTTCCAACGGCCCGATCAGCGCGTTCGCAAGGGGCGCGCCGAAGAAGGTCGTGTTAAAACGCCCCATGCTGCCATACATCGTGCGGAGAAACTTGATGAACGAGGCCGCGCTCGCTTCCTCCGGCCGCAATCCTTGGATGGTCACCGCTTCGAGGGAGAGTTGCCGACTGATCGCCGGGCTGGCCCCCTGCGCCCGAAGAAAATCTGACACCGACTGGCCGTCGAATTTCTCTGCGGTGGCGTCATCCATCCGCAATATGCGCCAGATAAAGCCGGTGAGTTGCAGCCGCTCACCCAGCGTGAGACCGGGGAAAGTCGCGAGGCCCCGCAGAGTTTTGAAGACGGACTTTCCCGCGAGCAACGTGTCGATTTTCCCCGTGGCGCCGTTGCACA
>JANOAF010000269.1:0-2487 GCA_031411015.1 Opitutaceae bacterium
CCGCCAAAATCGGTGATTGATTGGAGCCGTGGATTACTTTTGAACGACCGACCTCGAATTCCAACTAACGAAGTCGAGCCCCTTAAACTCACAACCAAGGCGACCTTTTGGACCTAAAACAAATCAAGCAGATCATCGAACTCATGAAGCGCTCGGAGCTCACAGAGTTCGCGGTCGAAGAGGAGGGCTTCAAGCTCAAGATCCGGCGTGGGACCAACGGTCTGCCGATCGTCACCACCGGCCGGGGTTCAAATTCGCCCTTTCCGATCGTGGACAGCGCGCCCCCGATGCCCCTCCCCGCTCCGGTCACCGCCGTTTCCGCCGCGCCCTTCGCGGCTAAGGAAGAGACGGGCATCTCCTACATCAAGTCGCCGATGGTCGGAACGTTTTACCGGGCCGGCTCACCCGAGAGCAAACCCTTCGCCGATACCGGCACCAAGGTCGATGAAAAGTCCGTCGTCTGCATCATCGAGGCGATGAAGATCATGAACGAGATTCAGGCTGAGGCCAAGGGCACCGTGGTCGAGGTCCTCGTCGAAAACGGCCAGCCGGTCGAATACGGCCAGCGCCTCTTCAAGATTAAGCAGGGCTGATTTTCAGGAGCCAGGCGCTGGGAGTTTCGAGCCAAACCGGCCCAAGTCGCCGGACCCTCCGGCCTCTCAGCTCTGGACTCTCAGCTCTAAGCTTTCCTCCGCCGCCCGTCCCATGATCCAAAAAGTCCTCATCGCCAACCGCGGCGAAATCGCCCTCCGCATCGTCCGCGCCTGCCGCGAGATGGGCATCAAGACGCTCGCCGTCTATTCCGAGGCCGACGTGCAGTCGCTCCACGTGCAACTCGCCGACGAGGCCATCTGCATCGGCGGCAACAAGAGCGCCGACAGCTACCTCCGCGCCGACCGCATCATCAGCGCAGCCGAGATCGCGGATGTGGATGCGATCCATCCGGGCTACGGCTTCCTGTCGGAAAACGCCAAATTCGCCGAGCAGTGCGAGTCCTGCAACATCAAGTTCATCGGCCCAAAGTCGAAATCGATCAAGATGATGGGCGACAAGTCGGTCGCCAAGGACACCGTCCGCAAAGTCGGCGTGCCCACCGTTCCCGGTTCCGATGGACCGGTCGAGACCGAGACCGAGGCGGTCAAGATCGCGCGCAAAGTCGGCTACCCCGTCATCATCAAGGCCGTCGCCGGCGGCGGCGGCCGCGGGATGCGCATCGCGCACAACGACGTCTCGTTTGCCAAGGAATACCATGTCGCCCGCGGCGAGGCCGAGAAGGCCTTTGGCAACGGCGCCGTTTACATCGAGCGCTACATCGAAAGGCCGCGCCACATTGAGTTTCAGATTCTCGGCGACAGCCACGGCAAGATCGTTCACCTCGGCGAGCGCGACTGCTCCGTGCAGCGTCGCCACCAGAAGCTTATCGAGGAATCGCCCTCGCCGTTTCTCAGCTCCGTTCTCCGCAAGAAGATGGGCAAGCACGCCATCAAGGCGGCCGAGGCTGCCGAATACGAGAACGCCGGCACGATCGAGTTCCTCGTCGATGCCAAGGGTAACTATTACTTCATCGAGATGAACACCCGCATCCAGGTCGAGCACCCCGTGACTGAAGAGGTCACCGGCATCGACTTGGTCAAGCAGCAGCTCCGGATCGCCAACGGGGAGAAACTCGATTTCGATCAGGGCGACATCAAGTTTGAGAAGCACGCCATCGAGTGCCGCATCAACGCCGAGGATCCCGCGCGGAACTTCGCGCCGTCCCCCGGCACCATTGGCCTCTACTATGCGCCTGGCGGCCTCGGGGTGCGCGTCGATTCCCACGCCTACAGCGGCTACACGATCCCGCCCTACTACGACTCGATGATCGGGAAGCTCATCTGCTTCGGCCCGACGCGCAAGGTCGCCTTGGAGCGCTCCTACCGCGCCCTAAGCGAGTATCTGATCCGCGGCATCAAGACCACCATTCCCCTGCACCGGGCCATCATGGCCGATCCCGTCTTCATCGAGGGCAAGGCCACGACCGCCTATATGGAGGATTTCCTCGGCCGCACGGCGACGGACTTGTTTTCGTAGGCGACGCGCTGCGGCCGGTTCGCTTCGGGCCGCCGTAACAAGGCGTTTACCCATCTCGCTTCGCCACGCGTCCCGGCGCGCCTACGGTGCGCGCATGACTCGCCGTCGCTCCCCTCGCGACTACCCTTCGCCCGCCACGCCCACGTTGCTCGGTCCCGCGCCTTTCCTCGTCGCGCCCGAGCGAGCGCGCAACGCGTGGCCTAGTCTTGAACTCATTTGCAGCGCGGAGCCCGCCTCTTGGGATACGAGCGGCCGGCTGCGCAACAGGCCCGTTTCCCCTTTCCTCCACTGCAACAGCGGCGACAGGCCGCTCCGCCAGCCGCGCGCGAGCGACGGCGCCGTGCAGTGGCGTGTCTTTGCCGGCGGCTGGCCGACCCCGAACGGCCTGGACCTAACACCCGATGGCACGTGGCTGGT
>JANOAF010000270.1:0-8160 GCA_031411015.1 Opitutaceae bacterium
CTCCTCGAAGTCAAAATCCCACCGATGGGCGAATCGATCGCCTCTGGTATTCTCGCCAAGTGGCACATCGCCGATGGTGCCGTCGTTAAAAAGGATCAACCCGTTTTCGAACTCGAGACCGACAAGATCACGAGCGAGGGCCTCGCTGAATCCGCCGGAAAGATTTCCTTCAAAGTCGCCGCCGGCGACGAGGTTAAAATCGGCCAGATCGTAGCGACGATTGATTCGGCCGTCTCCGCCCCCTCGGCTGTAGGCAGCTCGCTGGCGAGCGCTCCGTCGTCCGCCGCCAAATCCACCGAACAATCTCCCTCTGTTCGCCGCCTTGCCACTGAGACCAACGTCGATCCCGCCGCCATCGCCGGCAGCGGCAAAGCCGGGCGTGTCACCAAGGGTGACATGCTCGCCGCGACCGAAGCGAAGCCTGCCACACCCGCCTCACCTGCACCTGTCGCTCCGGCTCCTGTGACAACCCCGAAAGTCTCCGCGCCCGTCGCCACCGGCGAACGCCAGACACGGAAAAAAATGTCCCCGCTCCGCGCCAAGATCGCGCAGCGCCTCGTCTCCGCGCAGCACGAGGCCGCGATGCTCACGACTTTCAACGAAGTCGATATGTCCGCCGTCATGGCGCTCCGTGCGAAATATCAGGACGACTTCGTCAAGAAGAACGGCCTCAAGCTCGGCTTCATGTCTTTCTTCGCCAAAGCCGTGGTGCACGCGCTTCGCGAAGTCCCCGGCGTCAACGCCCAGATCGACGGCGACAGCATCGTCGAAAATCACTACTACGATATCGGCATGGCCGTCTCCACCGAGAAGGGCCTCATGGTCCCCGTGGTGCGGAACTGCGACACGCTCGGCATGGCCGAGATCGAGAAATCCATCGCCGACGTCGCCAAGCGCGCCCGTGAGGGAAAAATCACCCTCGCCGATCTCGACGGCGGCGTCTTTACGATTACCAACGGTGGCATCTTCGGTTCGATGCTCTCGACACCCATCATCAATCCGCCGCAAGCCGCCATCCTCGGCCTCCACGCGATCAACGAGCGGCCCGTCGCCCTCAATGGTCAGGTCGTCATCCGCCCAATGATGTATCTCGCCCTGAGCTACGACCACCGCGTCGTCGACGGCAAGGAAGCCGTCACCTTCCTCGTGAAAGTGAAACAGGCGATCGAGGATCCCAGCCGACTTGTCATCGGAATTTGAAAACTGCGAAGAACAAAGACCCGATCCCAGTCTGAACTTAGCTTCTTAGTTTCTTCGCAGTTCATCTATCCATGTCTTCCGAATTCGATCTCATCGTCATCGGTGCCGGCCCCGGTGGCTACGTGTGCGCGTTTCGCGCCGCGCAGCTCGGGCTCAAGGTCGCGCTCGTCGAGAAGCGCGCAACGCTCGGTGGCACGTGTCTCAACGTCGGCTGCATTCCCTCGAAGGCCCTGCTCCATTCCAGCGAGCACTTCGCGTGGGCCAAGCACCACGCCGGCGCACACGGCATCAAGCTCGGCGCAGTTGAGATCGACCTCGCCGCGTTTTTGAAACGCAAGGACGATGTCGTTACCAAACTCGTCGGCGGCGTCTCCCAACTCGCCAAGGCCCGCAAAATCACGGTCGTCACTGGCGCCGCGTCTTTCATTTCGGCCAACACGATCGAAGTTGCTCCCGTAGGCAGCCCGCTTGCGGGCGCTCCGCAAAAGCTCACCGCCAAGAACATCGTCATCGCCACCGGATCTGCTCCGGTCGAATTGCCGTTCATGAAGTTCGACGGCAAAACCGTCGTCTCTTCTGATCAAGCGATCGCTTTCGATTTCATCCCCAAGAAACTCGTCGTCGTCGGTGGCGGCGCGATCGGCCTCGAACTCGGCTCGGTGTGGTCGCGCCTCGGCAGCGAT
Organism: Opitutaceae bacterium; assembly: GCA_031411015.1. GTDB lineage: Bacteria > Verrucomicrobiota > Verrucomicrobiia > Opitutales > Opitutaceae > ER46. Next base: position 1,884 of record JANOAF010000270.1, read on the forward strand.
GTCACCGTCGTCGAGTTTCTCCCGAAGATCGCTGCGAGCTACGACGACGACATCGTCCGCAATTTCACGCGCCTCCTCCAGAAGCAGGGCCTGAAGATCGAGGTAGGTGCCAAGGTCACGGGCTTCGCCAACGGCGTGCTCACCGCCGAGCGCGGCGCGGAAAAATTGTCGTTTCCCGCCGACAAGGTTCTCGTCTCCGTCGGCCGTCGCCCGTTCACCGATGCGCTCGCGCTCGAAAAAGCCGGCGTGCAACTCGACGAGAAGAAACGGATCAAGGTCGATGCCCACCTCAAAACCACCGCGCCCGGCGTGTGGGCGATCGGTGATGTGGTCGCCGGCCCGATGCTCGCGCACAAGGCCGAGGAAGACGGCGTCGCCGTCGCCGAATGGATCGCTGGCAAGGCCGGCCACGTGAATTGGGACCTCGTGCCCGCGATCGTTTACACGAACCCGGAAGTCGCGAGCGTCGGCCTCGGGGAAGACGCCGCGAAAGCCGCTGGTCGCGCCGTGAATGTCGGCAAGTTCAACTTCGCCGCCAACGGCCGCGCGATTTCTGCGGCCGTCACCGATGGTTACGTGAAAATCATCGCCGACGCCAAGACGGACAAAATCCTCGGAGCGCAAATCCTCGGCCACAACGCCGGCGAACTCATCAGCGAGATCGTGACGCACATGGAATACGGCGGCAGCGCCGAAGACCTTGCCCGCACCATCCACGCGCACCCGACGATGAGCGAGTCGGTGAAAGAAGCCGCCCTCGCCGTGAGTAAGAGTGCGCTGCACGCGCTGTGATCTGACCGCAGCTGCGCACGGCGCCTGATTTTCGTGCGGGCTCTGCGCGGCCGCGCGGGCGCAATTTCTTTCCAGCCTCGGGCAAATCGGAAAGGGTCGTCGACCATCCATGAGTTCCACCGCTCGAAGTCCCCATCACGCCCGTGGGATTGTCCTCATGGTGACTTCAACGGTTTTTTTCACCGCGAACGTGCTCCTCATCCGCGCGCTCGGACGCGTCGAGTCGGTCAATGTGTGGCTCGTGAGCTGCGTGCGCTTCGCCGCCGGAATGGCGGTCGTGTATGCGCTCTACCGACGTGAGTTCCAGTTCACGCGGCTCTTCACGCATCCGAAACTTGCCGCGCGCGGATTCGTCGGCGGCGCGAGCGTTTACGGATTTTATCTCACCGTGGTCGAACTCGGGGCCGGACGCGCGACCTTTATCAACAACACCTACGTCATCATCGGTGCGATCATGGCGGTGTGGATTCTCGGCGAGCGATTCGGTGCCGCACTCGCCGTCGGCAGCGCTGCTGCGCTGGGCGGACTGGCACTGCTCACCAACGCGTTTGGCGCGAATGCGCACGCCAACCTCTACGATTTCATCGGTGTCGCGACGGCCTTTGCCTCGGCCTATGTGGTCGTGACCATTCGCCAGCTCCACACGACGGATCACACTTCGACGATCTTCGCGGCGCAGTGCATCTACGGCCTGCTCATCTGCGGCGTGCCGGCAGTGCTGCATCCCCAAACTATTCCGCTCGCTGGTTGGGCGATGATGGCGACGGCCGGAGTGTGCGCCGCCCTCGGACAAATTGCCATGACCCGTGGCTTCCGCGAACTTCCCGTGGCGGAAGGTTCACTCCTGCAAATGCTCGTGCCGCTCGGGATCGCCACGGGCGGCGCGGTTTTCTTCGGCGAGCGCTTTACTCCGCACGAATTGATGGGCGCGGCGCTGATTCTCGGTGGCACGGCGTTCACCGCGGTCCGAAGGTAGCGCGCTGCGCCGTCGCCCCTCGGCTTAACCGGCGGCCAGCAACTGTTTCATCTGCTCCTTAAGGTGGAGCTGCTTCGCTTCAAATGCCCGCAGGCGACCCGTCAGAGCCGTCGCCTCCTCCTCCATTCCTGCTTTTTCCGCCGCGAGCGCCGCGCGGTCGTTGGCCAGCAGGGCCTCCGCTTTTTTCCGCTCCGCCGTATGAACGAGTGACTGCGCCTCCGCTTGCTGTAGCCTCAATTCGTTGGCGGCGGTTTCCTGCTCCCGTTGGTCGAGCTGCGCCAGTCGCGCATCAATGACCTTCCGCTCGGCGGCGAACTTTGCGGCCGCTTCCTTCGCGGCGGCCCGCTCGATGTCGAGAGCGGCCCGTTGCCCTTGGAGCTGGGTCAGGTCGGCTCGTTGTGCCGCCACAATTTTCTGCTGCTCGGCCGCAATCTTGGCAACGGCAGTGGCGTTCGCCTTTTCGGCCGCCGCCTGCGACTTCGCGAAAACCTCTCGCTCTTGCGCGAGTTTCGCCTGTGCCTGCTTCACGATTTGTTGCTCCGAATCGAGCTGCTCCTCCAGCGCGTTGAGCCGGCCGGCGGCCTCCGCCTGCATCCGCTCTTTCGCCGCGAGTGCCTGCGTGCGCGCCGCGGCGTTCTTCTGCTCCGCTTGTGCCTGCTCGATTGCGGCACGATCTTGATCGAGTTTGACCTGTGCTTGTTGCAGGGCGCGCTGCGCGGACGAAAGTCTTTCCAGATCGGCGGTTAGTTTGGCACTGGTGTCGGACTGGGTCTTTTCCTTGGCCGCCAGCGAATGGGCTCGCGCGGCCGCCTCCGCCTCGAACTTCGCCGCGCGCCCAGCAGCTTCTTTTTGTGCAGCCTGGGCCTTCGTCAACGCGTCGCGCTCCTGCGCCAGCTTCACGTGCGCCTGTTTCACAATCTGGTGTTCAGATTCGAGCTTCTCCTCCAACACCGCCAGCCTGGCGGCGGCTTCCGTCTGAGCCCGCTCCTTCTCCGCCAGCAACTGCGAGAGCGTCCCGAATTCTTTTTGCGCCGCCCGAACCTTGTCGCTCGCGCTGCGATCCTGTTCCAGCTGGGCTTGGGCCTGCCCCAAAATGCGCTGGGCCACCGCCATTTTTTCCCGTTCGGTGGCAAACAAGGCCGCCGACTCGGCGTGAGATTTTTCCTTTGCAGCCAACGCTTGCAGACGAACCGCTATCTCCGCCCCATCCTTCATGGCCTGCTCCGCCGCAGTTTGCTGCGCGAGGCGGGCCTTCCCAAACTCTTCTCGCTCCCGAGTGAGCTTCGACTGCGCCTGCTTCACGAGCTGGTGTTCGAGGTCGAGTTTTTCCTCCAGCTCTGCGAGCCTCGCCAGAGACTCGGTTCCCTGCGCGGCAATATGCGGCGGCGTGTTGCCAGTTGGTTCGCGCGTTTCAGCCAAGGTCTCACATTCCTGTTCAAACCAGATTTTCGCCTCGCTGTGGGCTGCCAACTGTTTGTCGAGCTTGCCCGCCATTTCATCGATCGCCTTCCGTTCCGCCGCGATGGATTGCTCACGCAAGGCGAGTTCCAGCGCGAGGGTTTTCGCGGCGCAACGCTGCTCCTCCAGTTTCTTCAACTCCTGCGCCAGCAAATGTCGCTCAGTTTCCAATTTATTGAACTCCGTGGCGAAATGTGGACTCGCACTGTCCGCGTCAGCCGGACGCAACCGCCCCGAAACAGGATCTACTTCGCGCTGCTGCGCTTCAGGGTATGCCAGCGCAGGCGTCACTGCTGCCTCGGCCGCGCAGAGTTGAGCGACCAAGTCACTCCAGTCTTCGAGGCGCGGCCCACGCGACGAGCCCAGTCGGGAATTCAACACCGCGTGCACGCGTTCCACGATCGCCTCCATTTTTATCGGGGCGTGAAATATGTCCTTAACCCCGGCGCGGATGGCGCGAATCACAGCCTCCATCGGCAACGGGTCGCTGACCAGAATGATTGGCATCTGCTGGTCACGCAGCCGCAGCGTCGCAAGAAAAGTGAGGGGATCGCCGCCAGCCGTCCGGTGATCAAGAATAAGCAGGGAAAAATGCTCAGCCGCGACGGCGGCAGTAATTTCATCCAGCCCGCGCAGTGCGCGCCAATGCATCGCCTTGCCCTCGACCACCGCGCTCTGCGCCGAAGTCTCCGCTGCGAGCCTGCGGATGAATAATATTTTGGGGACCATTGGGGATTGTTGCAGTATCGGACCGGCGCCATAGCGGCCGAAGGAAGATTCGTCTAACCCATGTCGCCGAGAACTCCAGAGCCGGATTTTGAAGAATCGGTCAAAATATTGCGGGACCGTCGCGCATCTGGATTTCCCCGCAGGGAAGTCATCTTTCAGCGCGCCCCGATCCACCACGAATCAAACCGCAAATGCCCACAGCCCCAGGTTCAACTTGTTTTGTTGAGCAGAACGACTTCTCGATTCTTCTCGCCCGCGGCACCGCTGGGGGGCGTTCACTTCGGATCGACGCGTTAAAAGAAATCCCTTTCTCTGATACCAACGGACTCAGCACCGCGAGCACTGTCTTAACCGGTGGCCTTCCGATTGTGTGCGCCCTGCGGCCCAAGCTACGCCGCCTGCATCTCGCGTCCCCCGCCGAAGCATCGGCCCACTCCGGACTCGCCGGCACTCGTTCTTTTTCGAGTGCACAGCCCGAGATCGCCGGCCAGCCCCCGACTTGGTCCGCCGCCACCCGAGCGCGAGATGGCTCCGCGCCGACCGACTCGCCATGGTTGCTCACGCTCACCTCCAAAGGAGGCTACACGCAGGCTCTGGCCCAACTTGAGGGCCTGCGAATCAAGCCGTCCCGCTACATTTCCGCAACCCACCAGGCGATCGGCGCAATCGCGAACGGTGCCACCACGCCAACGTTGCTCCTCGAATTCGGTGAACTGACTTCATACGCGCTGCTCATCGGGCCCGAGGGTCTGCTCGCCGCCACTCCCACGTCGCTCAATCTCGACCGAATCGCCGAGGCGGTTCAAGCCGAGCTCGGCATGAAGTTTCGAGGTTCCGCGGTGAAACTGCTTTTCAGTCCCGACTACGATTTTACGGACGCCGGTCCCAAAATCGCAGCTCGCTTGGCGGCCCTTCTGAAACCCGAGTTGGTCGCACTCCGCAGCGCCACCCCTGCGGCATTTGCCTGCACCGGCCTGCCGGCCATGCAACACTGGCTCGGTGCGCAGCTCGCTTCGGCACTGGGTCTAGCCCCGGCTACACCCAACCTGAAGTCCTGGTGCGCAGGCGCTGGCCTGACGTTTGCCAGCCCAGAAATCGAAGCGACCCTTTCGCCGATGTGGATCGGATTTCTCCGCCTCATCAGCACGTCCGCGTGTGAATCAGGCGGAGACTGGCAGGCCGACTGGTGTGAAATCGGCTCGACCGCAGCTCCAGCCGCCACCGCCAAAGCGACACGCCCAGTCGCACCGGCCAAACCCGCCGCTCCGGTTCCCGCCGTCGTCCCCTTTGTCGCTCCTACTAAATCCACTGCAGCGCCCGCCGCGCCGGCAGTAGCACCCAAAGCGGGGGCCGTCGCATCGCTCGTCAAATCGGCGGTGGTCGTATCGAGTGTTAGTTACCCGCCCAAAAATACCGCTGCGGGTAAGCCAACACCGAAACAACATTCCGAGGCCGCCCCGGCGAAGTCCGTCGTTGCGGTCGCGATGTCCAAGGCGGCATCGGCCACCGAACGCAAATTCGAATCGACGACCAATGTCATCGCGACGTCTGCGGGCAAAACCAAGCCGACTTTTCTCCGTCGTCCCGCGATGGCGGCCGTCACTGCGGCGGCTTTGCTCTCGGTCGGCGGCTTCTTCTACGCTCAGTCGCAGCAGCGGGAAATGGCTCGGGTCGCCGCAGAGAAAAGCCAAACCGAGCGGCGTCTTGCGGCCGAAGCCGAGCGAGCACGCCTCGCGGAGCAGAGTGCGCGCGCCGAGGCCGAGTCGCGCAGGAAATTTGAGATTGATACCACCCAAAAGCTCGCCGCCGCAGAGAGCGCGCGGCAGCAGGCTGAAAACGAAACTCGCACGCAAGTCGCAGCCCGCCTCGCCAACGCCCGCGGCACCCTCGTCGTTCAGGAACCCGCCGGGGCCACCGTCACCGTCGGCAGCCTGCCTCCGCGCACCGCGCCCGCGACGTTTGAAGACATCAAGATCGGCCGCTACCCTGTTACGGTCGCTCTCCTGAATCACGAGCCCATGAAACTCGAATTGGAGGTGCGGGAAAACGCCACGACGGATGCCGGTCCCCTGCAGCTTGAGCGTTTGGTAGGCACACTCGAAATCAGAAGCGAGCCCTCAGGTGTCAGCTACCGCGTCCGCCCCGCGAATGCTCTCTTCGTCGCCCCCGGCTCCAACCGCACCGGTCGCACGCCCGCGACCCTCCCGGATCTCACCCCTGGGGAATATGTGATTTCATTCCTGCGTGAGGGCTGGCCGGCCCACGACGAGACGGTCACAGTTGGTCGTGATGCCACAGCTCATACAAATGGGGCCTTCCGCT
>JANOAF010000271.1:0-13654 GCA_031411015.1 Opitutaceae bacterium
TGCTTGGCCGTAATCTTGAGAGCTTCCGCAGCTTTGGCAGCAGCGGAACGGTCTTTCCAAAGAATCGCCGCGCAACCTTCCGGGCTGATGACGGAATAGTAAGCGTTCTCCATGATGAGAACCCGATCCGCAACGCCGATGCCGAGCGCGCCCCCGGAGCCGCCTTCGCCGATGACCACGGCGATGATGGGAACTTCAAACAACATCATTTCGCGGAGGTTGACGGCGATGGCTTCCGAGACGTGGCGGGCCTCCGACTCAATGCCGGGAAACGCACCGGGCGTATCGATAAAGGTGAGCACCGGAAGCTTGAATTTTTCCGCGAGGCGGAAAAGCCGCAGCGCCTTGCGGTAGCCCTCGGGCTGGGGCATGCCGAAATTCCGCGCGATGCGCTCCTTCGGGTCGCGACCCTTTTGCTGCGCGACGATCATGACGGCATCGCCGTTGAAAAACGCGGTGCCGCCGATGATCGCGCGGTCGTCGTTGAACTGGCGGTCGCCGTGCAGCTCTTGGAAATTTTCACAAATCGCGCGGATGTAATCGAGCGCGTAGGGCCGGCGGGGGTGGCGCGCGATCTGGACTTTTTGCCAGGGCGTGAGGTTGGAATAGATGTCGCGCTGCATCGCCGCGATCTTGAGCTCGATGGCGTGGGTCTCGCTCGTGAGGTCGACGTTGGTCTCGATCGAGCGCTGGCGCAGCTCGCCGAGCTGGCGGCCCAGCTCACGCAGCGGTTTTTCAAACTCCAACGCGTATGCCGGCGCTTCCATAGACGCAAAGGCTACGGGTGCCCGCCAAACCCTGTCAACGGGCGCGGTGGCCGCAAAATTCGCGTTCAGGGGAAGACCTTCGGCGTTCTGCCCATCGCCGGGGACGAAATTATTTAGGCGGCGAGATTCTCTCGACCCATTCCGTCCGGCTCGCGGGGCATTCGAGTCACCCAGTTGATTCGCTGGGTCGGCAAAGTGCTCTGCTACGATTTCTGATCGAGTGAGGGAATGCCCCTAAATTGGGGAGAAGTGACGCTTCCCAGTCCGATAGGTCGCGCCCCAGTTTTGCGCACGTTTCCTCCGCATGTATTTCGGGGCAGCCGACCCCCGTGAGGTTTGAAAATGCGTTCGTCGGTGACCTCAAAATATCCGTCATGATCAAGCTTCATACTCCCCGCATTGCTTTGCTTCTGGTCGCCGCGGTCACTCCGGCCGCTGCTGTTACGATTAGTCAGTTCAACGTCACGCTCACGGAAGATTTCAACACGCTGGTGAGCACCGGGACGAGCAGCGTGCTGCCGGCGGGTTGGAGCGTGCTCGAAACCGGTTCCGCGGCCAACAGCACCTACACCGCGGGAACGGGTAGCTCCGCGACCGGCGACACTTACAGCTTTGGTGCGGCGGGCAACCCCGACCGGGCGCTCGGAATGTTGCTCACGTCATCCCTCGTATCGACGATCGGAACCGTTGTAACCAACACCACGGGGGGTGCGATTACGTCGCTCACCATTTCCTACACCGGTGAGCAATGGCGCCTCGGCAGCGCGAACCGCACGGATCAGCTTACGTTCGGCTTGAGCACCGATGCGACCGGGCTGGGCAATGGCGCGTGGACCGGCGTGAATCAACTCGACTTCACCGCACCCAATACTGGCCCGACCACCGGCGCGCTGGATGGCAATTTGGCGGCGAACCGCACCGTAGTTTCATTTACCCTCACGGGCTTGAATATCGCCAACGGCGCGAGCCTCTGGCTGCGCTGGCAGGACTTCAACGCCACTAGCTCCGACGATGGTCTGGCTATCGACGATTTTTCTATTTCCGCGCCTGCGGCGGTTCCGCAAAACACCCCGGACGGCTTACCGCTGGCTGTGGTGGTGGCGTTGTTCGGTGCGCTCGCGTTTGCCGGGAGCTTCAAAAAACTATCTTGGCGTTGAGCGTGGACCTAGAGACGACGCGCTGTATCGAGCGCGATCGAGCGCTCAGGAAGATTTCACTTGGTTGAAGAAAATTTTCCGAAAGCCCTCGCCGTGCTGCCGACACCGTAGAGCAAAAAGAGCGCACCTACGGGGACGAGCAGCACCCCGAGGCTTGGATCGCCGTCGTGGACCACCACGCCGCCAAGAAAGAACCCGAGGGGCAGGAGCAGCGAGCCCCAGATGAGGGCGTGGGAGGCTGCGCTCGTGAGTTCGAAGCCCTTGACCGTGCGCAGCGTGAGCCCGGCCGCGAGATTGACGAGAGCGAGGAGCGTGCCGTGCGCATGGGCGAGGGTGAACATCAGCCGGCGCATCTCGGCCCCGACGTCGAGATACCAACCGAGTTTGAAGCCGTGTAGAATCTCGAGCACGAGGCCCAGGGCTAGGAAGGCGAAGAGGGATCGCCAGCCAAAGCGGAGATGTCGGTCGGAGGAGTTCATGGGCGAATTGTGTGGGGAACGGCTGTAATCCTTAGTCTGGCGAAGAATCGAACGGGAGTTTCAGCGTCCGATCGAGTGGCGAACGTTGCCGAGGATTCTTCGCGGCGCTCCGAATGACAAAGCAGGAGTCGTGGCGTCTGGTTATTCGGCAAGGACCATTTTCTTTTTGCTGCGTTGATCGAGGAGCCGGTCGAAGACATCTTGTCGGAACATGCCCGTGGATTCGAGGATCGTCTGACGACGGTAGCCGCCGTTGGGGTTGCGCACCTCGAACCACCATTTGCGGTAGGCTTGGTCGAGGGCGTCCTTCTGCTTCGCATCGTCGATGGTGTAGTCGTAGGGGTAGCCGGAAAATCCGCGCAGGGTTTGCAGTGATTTCCACGCGCCGAAGCGCACGGCGGCATAGGGATCGTTCAGCTCGAAGATGAGGTAAGGGTAGAGCCAGTCGGTGCCGGCGGCTTTCTGTGCGGGCTCCCAGCCCATGCTGTTCACGATCAGTGCGCGTTGCCCGGCGTCGCCTTTAAGAATCCATTTTGCGCCGGCCGCAATCTCGTGATCCTCGGCGGCGAGCGCAGGAATCTTCTGGCCATACCACTCGGACAGTTTGGTGGCGGTCCACGCGAGCGGTTGATCGAGGTGACAGAGATTGCACGCATTCGGGCGACCGTGATCGGTGCTTTCGCGCACCGTCGGGGAAGAAATCTGATGGCTGCGCGTGGCCTTGAGCAGGCCGTAAATCGTGCGCGGCATATGGCAGTTGTAGCAACTGCTGCCGGAGGAGTCGGCGGCGTGGTGCGTGTGCACAGCGAGATTCGCGCCGATTTTTTCGTGGCACTGGAGACACGCCCGATTCGACTCCATCTGCGGCTTCATCTGATCGTTGCTGCGCCAGTTTTCCAGCGAGGCGGCGTCAGTTTTCGCCGGGTGCATTTCGTGACACGAGAGGCAGGAAAATTTGCCGCCCTTGAAACACGGCGACGCCATCGCGCCATTCAGCTCACGCCCGATTACGCGCACTTGGCCATCGGGCCAGAATTGATCGCCGAAGAAATGCGGGTCGGTCTGGGCGAGCGAGGCGCGCTCCTTCGGGTGATCAGTGCCGCCCGGCTGCGCGACCCAACGGAGATCGAGGTCGGGCTGGCCGGGGCGGAACTTGCCGCCGTCGCGCATGTAGGCGAGGTGGTCGGCGGGGTTGTTGAACATCCAGATCGAGTGGCACTGCCCGCAGACGAGGGAGGAAGTCGGGCCGTCCATCTTTGCCGGATTAGCGATCGTGGAATCGCGACCGCCGCCGAGGTGCAGCGCAAAGCGCCGGAGCGGATTGCGATTGGCTTCGACGTGCTCGCGACCACCGCTGTGGCAGGCTTCGCAGGAGATACCAAACTCGCCGACGTGGGAGTCGAACGTCGTGGTGTTGGCGACGAGCCGCGAGCGCGGCTGCGTGGTGTGGCAGTTGATGCACGCGCTGTTCCAGTCGCCCTTGCTGTAGATTTCCTGTGGGCCGGGTGGGGAAAGAAAGGTGTCTTTCACGAGCACCCACTTGTTTTCGGCGATGATGTAGGCAAAAGGAAACTGTCCGAGCGTGCGACCCTCGCCGCTCTCCAGCCAAAAAATTTGCAGCGTGTGCGAACCGGTGCTGAGCACGAGCTGCTGCGGCGAGCCATAGGCCGACGCGGTGGCACCGTGTGGTTTGGTGCGCACGAAGTAAGCTTGGTCGCGCCGTTCGATGCGGAAGTCGGTTCCGGCATGCGTGAGTTCCAGTCCGTCGATCTCCGTGGCGGGCGTGCCCGGAGCGACGACCTGCGTCATCGTGCGGTGGAATGACGCGTGCCAGCTCGCGTAATTTCCGGGGTGGCACGAACGGCACGTCTCGGAGGACACAATATCGGGGGCGACGGCGGAGCGGATCGGGCGGTTGGCCGGTCCCACGTTCGTGGCGGATGTGAGCAGCGAAAACGTCGTGGCACCGAGTGCCGACACGAGCGCGAAAACGCCGAGGCGAGCCGACCATGAGGTCGGGAGAAAACCGAAGCGTGAACGGATGGGATTGGGCGGGGGCGTAGCCAAGGGACGCGCGTTATGATTCGGCGGAGCGACGCGGTGAAAAGAGTTTTCTTAGGGCCGTCGCGCGGCGAGCTCGCCGGCACGGGCAATGTTGGCCGGGCTCATGCGGTCGATCAGGCGCTTTTGGTGCCCCGCGCGATCGTCGCGGATGAAGTGGGAGATGGGATCGGCGCCCTTGGCGCGCGCGGTGGCGTGAAGGAGGAGGGCGAGGCCATTGACGTCGTCGCGCGGGGAAATCTTATCCTGCGCGTGCATGGCGCCGAGATTGTAGAACGAGAGCGGGTAGCCGCGATCAGCTGCGGCGCGATAGAGCGTCGCGGCTTGGGTGAGATTGATGGGCGTGCCGACGCCGTATTCGTGGCACGTGGCGAGGTTGTGGCTCGCGCTGAGTTCGCCGCGGGCGGCGAGATCGGAAAAAAGCGCGAAGGCGCGCGCGGGATCGGGGCGCACGCCGGCGCCGCGAGCGAACATGTCGGCGAGCCGCAGGCCGGCGTCGAGGTTGCCGAGGACGAATTGCTGTTCGAGAAGCGCGATCGCGGCGGGAAAATCACCGGCCTTCATGGCGACGTCTGCGGGCGCGAGGCTGAACTCCGCGACCTCGCCATGGGCGGTTTGGTAGAGCGCGGGCAGGTAGTCGCCGACGAGTTCCTTATGCCAATAGTGGCCCGTGCGGCGCTGTTTCGCCGGGTCGGTGAACGCGAGCCGGTAGCCGCGCATCCGAACGATCGTTGGCGGGCGATCGGGAAACGGATCGGCGCGGAAGAGGCGCATGACCTCGGGATTGCGCGCGAGTAGATGCGACGCGACGACGGGGATCACGAGAGATTGTTTCCGATTCCACGCGGCGATCTGGATCGTCGCCTCGAAGCGCGCGAACCACGGGGCGATGAAAGATGCGATCTGGTCGGGATGCTGCGGCAGGTAGCGATACTCGAAGGTGCGCCACGTGCGGCCCGCGTCGTTGGAGCCCTCGAATTCGACCTGATAGCGCTCGGGCACGAACGTCGCGTAGAGCGAGTATTCGTTTACGCTACGGAATTCTGAGACGAGTTTCACCGGCGCAGCGAGCGCGGCGGGGATCGCAAGGCCGCAGGATTTTGCGAGAAACACGAGTGAGAGCGCGAAGTGCAGCCAGAGCGCGCCGCGCAGCGCTTGCAGTCGCCACGTCGCGGTGACGCGCGGCGCGGTGACGGAGGGGCGCACGGCCAGAAATGCAGAGAGGCGCGCGAGCCGCAGGCGGGTCGTGGCGGCGGCGAGCATCTGATCGTCCAGCAGCACGAGGCTAAGTCCAATGGAGGCAACGTTGAGCCAGCCGAAGTTATTGGTGAGCTGAATCCCGATTTGAAAGGTGGTCCAAGTAAGAAACGCGAACCAGCGCCCGCGGCGGCCGGCAAAGATGGCGAGGAGCGGCGCGGCGATTTCGGCGGCGAACGTGAGCACGATCTCGAAGAGGTGCCACGCGTGCGGCGCGTGGTGATCCCAATACCCGAGGATGGTGGGGAACGGACTGGTCTCATACATCACCTTCATCGCGGAGAAGTCGCGCCAATGCGGATCGCCGGCGGCGAGCTTCACCGCGCCCGATTCGAACATCACGCGGAAGAGCAGCCAGCGCACCATGAAGAGCGCGATGGGGCGGGGCGAAGAATCCGCCCCGAGCCCGGGGCGCAACCCCGCGGGCGCGAAGGGCAGGCAGATGAGCGCGACCTCGATCATGAGGTTGTCGAGCTGGGCGGGGGAAAAGATCCGCCACGTCGCGGCGAATGAGAGGAAAATGAGCCAGCACGCGAGGAGGGCGAGGCGCGGAGCAAGGTTGACCACCAGCGCGAACGCGGCGGCGAGTCCGCTCCACGCGAGCACCGTGATCCAGGCGGGATTGGAACTGAGCCAAAACAGGCTCGGGGCAGCGACGAAGGCGTCGAGCGCGCCGGGAAACATTTCGCGCAGCTGTTTGAAGAACTCACCGAGTGGCACGATGCCGCGCGGACCGAGGAAGGCCTGACCCTCGGCGACGATGCCGGCGAAAACGAAAATGTAGACGAGCCCGACCGCGCGGAGGAGCAGCCAGCGCGGCCAGAGGTAAGTCGCGTCGTCGGCGAGTCCCGAGAAGTCGCGGATGGCACGCAGCGGGTGAAACGCGATGCGCGAGCGCGTCGGAGTCGCGGCGGGGGCGGACGGCGGCCGAGATTTGTTTTCAGACACGGGACGCATCAGGACATCCAATCAGGAACCACGGATGGACACGAATGCATGCAGATCCCGGAGCTGCGGAGCGCGGGGGAAAAGGAGGAGCCGCGACGCGAGGGAGTCGGCGAGAGGCCAGTGGAATCGCGGTTTTTCAATCATGTATCCTCAAGTCCATGCGTGATCATTTCTCCCGAGTGGGGCGGACGATCTCGGCGACGAGTTTTTCGCGGCGCTGGCGGGCGGCGGCGATGGTCGCGGCGGAGGCGCGGGCGGCGAACGATTCGTGAATGCGAATGGCATCCTTGTGGCCCGATTGCGCGGCAAGTTCGAACCAGGCGAGCGCCTCGACGTCGTCGCGCGGCACGCCTTCACCGCGCGCGTAGAGGAAGCCGAGATTGGTCTGCGCGAGGGCGTTGCCCTGTGCGGCGGCGAGCCGGTAATATTTTGCCGCAGCCGTGAAATCCTGCGGGACGCCGTCGCCCTTGGCGAGACACAGGCCGAGGAAAAATTGCGCGAGCGGGTGGCCGCGATCGGCGGCCTGCCGGAACCAGCGTGCAGCTTCGGCCGTGTCGCGGGTGACGCCCTCCCCATAGGCAAATAGGGTGCCGAGTTGGTGCTGCGCGGCACGGTTGCCGTGGAGGGCGCACACGCGGAGTTCGTCAAGCGCGGAGGCAGCTTCGGTCACCGCACCGCGCTCGTTGAGGAAGCTCATCGGCAGGTAATCGCGCTCGTAGGTTTTGGTCCAGTAGCGGCCGGTTGCGTGCTGGGTCGCGCGATCGGTGAAAGCGAAACGATGGCCGCGCTGGCGGATGAGTTGCGGCGCTTGATCGGGAAAAGGATCGGAGCGAAACAGACTGAGCACGGCGGGCGTGCGCACGAGCAGGTGCGCGGCGACGACGCGATAGAGCGGCGACGGCTCCGCGGCGTTGGCGAGAACCTGGAGCGTGGCCTCGAAGCGCGGGTAGTAGGGCGCGAGGAACGGGCTGATTTGATCTTCGCGCTGGGGTTGATTGCGGTAGGCGAACGCGCGCCAGGTTTCGCCCCCGTCGTTGGAACCCTCGAAATCGACGGTGAAGCGATGCGGGAGGAGTGCGCCGTAGAGCGTGTAGGCGTTGGCACTGTGGAAACCGGCGGTGAGTTTCACGAGACTTGGAATGGGGCGGTTGGGATCCGCGCCGATGGCATCGCCGCAGACGCGACCGATGAAGTAGAGCGTGAGGGCGAAATGGGCGGCAAACGCGATCCGCAGCGCGTGCCGGTGCCACGCGACAGAAGTAACTGCGACCCGAGAGGCCGTGTGCGCTGTGAGGAGGTTCGCGAGTTTCCCGAGCCGGAAACGCGTGGCTGCGCCCGTGAGCATCTGATCGTCGAGGAGGAGCAGGCCCAGCGCGATCGAGGCGGTGTTGAGCCAGCCGAAATTGCACGTGAGTTGGATGCCGAATTGGAAAACGCTCCACACTGCGAACGCGCACCACCGCCCGCGGCGGCCGCCGAAGAGGGCGACGAACGGTGCGACGAGTTCGGCGGCGAAGGTGAGGACGATTTCGCCGACGTGCCACGCGTGCGGCAGTTGGTGGTCGAGGTAGCCGAGGATGGTAGGGAACGGCGCGGTCTCGTAGAGGCCATCAAGCGCGGTGAGGTTGAACCAGCGCGGGTCGCCCGCGAGCAGCTTGATGACGCCGGACTCGAACATCACGCGGAAGAGCAGCCAGCGCATGATAAACACCGTGAGTGGGCGCGGCGGCGAGTGCGCACCGAGGCCGGGCCGGAATCCGGCGGGAGCGAAAGGAATCGCGAGCAGCGCCGTCTCGAGCATGAGTTGGTCGACCTGCGTGGCAGAGAAAACCTGCCAAGTGGCGACAAACGAGAGTAGCGCGGACCAGCAGCCGAAGAGCGCGACGCGTGGCCAGAAATTGAGCACGAGTGCGAGCGCGGCGGCCATTCCACTCCACGCGACGAACGCAATCGCGACTGGTCCATGGCCGAACCAGAAAAAACTGGGCGCATGAAAAAAGGCGGCGACGGGGTGCGGCAGAGCCGCCGCGAGCTGCGAGAAAAATCCGGCGAGGGGGGCGATTCCACCCGGCCCAACGAGGGCGGGCCCTTCGCGGATGATGCCGGCGAAAACGAATACGAAGACTGCGCCGATGGCGCGAAGCACGAGCCACCGCGGCCACAGATAGGTGGCGTCACGGAGGCCGGCGAAGGCGCGGAGTGAGTTTCGAAAATTGGACAACGTGGGGCGGGACGAGCGGAGCGAGCTGCGGCGAAATTGGCGCGCGGCACGGTGCGAGCCAAACGGGAAAGCGGACGAAAAAAAGGGCGGAGACTTTCGTCTCCGCCCTTGAAGGAATCATCCGCGCGTGAGCGCGGTTCGAATCAGAAGCGCAGGGCGTTACTGATGTAGAGCTGGCGACCGGGCGAGGCGGCGGTGCCACCTTCGAAGTAGGTCTTGTCCGCCAGATTCTGCACCCGGAACGAAGTCGATATCTTGTAGCCGTTCACTTCCCAAGGATAGGTGATGGCGGAGTCGAACACGAGGTAGTTACCGGATTGGAATCCGTTGGTGAGCGGGTTCCAGTCCACCGAGCGGGAGAGGACCATCTTCGACGAGTAGCGCGTGCCGAGCGCGACGGAGAGGCCACGCGTCGGGCCCTCGGTGAACGTGTATTTGCTGAACGTGTTCAGGCGGAACTCGGGCACGTTTTCGAGGCGAGCGCCGTAGTAGATGTCGCTCGCCACCTTCGCCGTGGCAGACGACGCGTTGTAGGCGGCGGAGCCGGGCTTGTTTACGGTCGGGGCATTGTCCGTCTTGGCGGTCCACATCCAGGCGCCGTTGATGACGGTCTGGAAATTGCGGCGTGGCGTCCACGTGATCTCGGCGTCGGCGCCCTCAATGATGTCTTTCTGGCCGACGGTGCGCCAGCGGAGTAGGCGCCCGCCGACGAAGTTGAAACCGGTGGGGTTGATCGTGCCGGGTTGGCCGAAGTATTGGTAGTTGTTCACGCCGTTGAGGGGCTCGTTGGCCACGCGGGTGGGATCATCGACGCGGCGGTTGACGCGATACATGTGGAAGAGCGAGACGGTGCCGACGAGTTTGTTGTCCCAGAGGCTGGTCTTCACACCGACTTCGACGTTCCGGCCGGTCTCGGGCTGGATGAGGGTGTCGGCTCCGATGTCGTGGAGCGCGGCGGTGAGGTCGGCGACGGAGTTTATGGTCTTGCCGTTGTAAACGAACGGGGTGTTCCCGAGGAAGCCCTTGGCGGCGGCATACCAATTCGGGACGTCCAAGGCGGAGAACCCACCGGCGTTGGTGGCACCGTTGCGGTTGTAGATTTTACTCACCGAAGCGTAGACATTGATGTCCTTCTTGATGGCGAAGGAGAGGCCGCCCATCCACGAAGTGCCGGCGACGCGGGAGAAGTTACCGTCACGGTCACCCGCGTAACTCGGGTCGTAGTTGTAGACACCCGGGGGATAGGTCGCCTGATCGGCGAACGCATACGCGGGCGGCGCGAAGTAGGGGAAATTCGAGGTCAGCACTTGGCCGCTGTCGCGGTGCATTTCGCGGCGGACGCCACCGAGAATGGTCAGGCGGTCATCCATCAATTGGCCTTGGTAGTTGAGGTAGCCGGCCTGATCTTGGGCGCGGTAGCCGTCGAGCAGCGTGCGGTCGATCGCGGCCAAGGGCTTGATGTCGGGTGCGATTTCAAATCCCGGGTCAAACTGGGTGAAGACCTGTTGGACGGTCTTGATTACGCCGAAGCGGTCGCGGATGACTTGGTTAACCGGGACTTGGCCTACGTTTGCCACACCGGCGGGCACGAATGCGTTGTTCGGGTTGCCGAGCGGATTGGTCGAGCCGGGAATCTGGGCGTAGAACGGGAACAGGGGGGCCTGCGCCGCGTTGGCGTTATACTGTTGGATCGAGTCGCGGAAAAATCCGCCGAAGAGCACCTTGTTCTTCATCCCGAGGAAGTCCTTCTTTACCACGACGTCGAACTGCTGGTCGGTTAGCTTGCGGTAATAACCGGCGCTGGCGGCGATCTGGGAGTTGAAGAGGCGACCATCGGCGTAGGGATTCATGATGCCTTCGATCGAATCGAAACGGGAGTTGTCCTTCGTGACGACGTAGCGCGCATCCAGCCAGTCGAACGGCGAGGCCTCGACGGTGGCAGAGGTGAGGGCGATGTCGTTCTTGGTGTAGGCCCCGCGCTCCGTGTAATTGAAGGCCTTGTCGTGAATGCGCTTGTTGTTCCGGTCTTGGTAGTAGGCACCCTTGATGATCTTGGTGTAGGTGGCCTGCGTGAGATTGCCGGAGGCGTTGCGATTGTCGATGCCCCACGTGCCATAGCCGCCGGGGTTGAAGATGCGGTTGCGGTAGGCGGCGACGGGATCGGCGGCGCCGGATACGGCGGCCCCGGCGGCGTTGATGAGGGCCTGCGACGGAGCGGCGTAGGCTTGGAACCAGCCGTCCGGATAGAACCAATCCTGACGATTTTCGCTGAACTTGTTTTCGACGAATTCCGCCTCGAATGTGATCTTCACCTTTCCGCTGGCGAAGGGAACGACGGCGAGCGAGCCGGTGATGTTGTTGTTCTTGTCGAACTCCCAGCGACGGTCACCGCCGCTGTTTTCCCAGCCGCCGACGATGCGCATGGCGGCCTTGTCGGAGAATTTCTGGTTGGTATCGATGACGACCTTTTTCTTGTGGTCGGTGCCGGTGATGTAGTCCACCGAGGTCGGAATCTTCGAGAACGAAGGCTGCTTGGTGACGTAGTTGATGACGCCGCCGGGAGCACCCGAACCGAAGAAGAGGGCTGCGGGGCCCTTCACGATTTCAACGCGCTCGGCGTTGTCGACATTCCACGAGCCGTAGCGGGTGACGCCGTTGCGGAGCAGGGTGTTCACCTGAAAGCCGCGCATCGTGAAGTTGCCTTGCGGGGTCGCGCCGTTGGCGGGGCGGGCCATGCGGAAGGCGTTGTCGCCCGAACCCGACGACGTGTAGCGGAGGATGTCCGTGATCGTGTTGGCGCTGGTGTCGGCGAGGAACTCGGCGCTCTTGATTTCAATCGCGAGTGGCGTCCGCTGCACCTCGACGCCAATGCGGGTCGCGGTGACGGAATTGGTCTTCAGGTAGCCGTAGTCCTTGTCGGTGTTGACCTGGAAGGGCGACAGCACTTGCACGCCTTCATCCGTGGCGAGCGAGGGCGTGGCGGCCCGGGGTGCGGTCATCGCGCCGGCGGGCTGGGCCGCGGGCTTGATGGCCGGTGCCGTGGTTGCCTTGGTCTGGGCTTCGGCGAGCTGCTTGCGCAGCGTGGCATTTTCTTCCTGAAGCTTGCGGAGGGCTGCGGCGTCGCCCGATTGCGCGGAGGCAAACGGGACGGCGAGCAGGGCCGCCAGCACGATGGCCAGGGGACGCCTGGCGAGGTGGGCTGGGTGGGTCATGGATGGGTTCATTTATGCGTGGGGGGTTGAAACTTCCGTATGGGAGCGGAAAGGTAAAGCGCCTATTGGGGTGAGTGAAAACCGTTGGGATGCACCAGTAGCGTCGGCGAAATCGAGATGCCGATGCGTCCGGGACTGTGCCGGTTTGCGATCCGCCAAAACAGGTGGTCGACGACCTTCCGCACGAGCGTGGGGAGGTTGATGTCGATCGCGGCCGGCAGATGATCGAGGTTGTGGTAGATGACGGGATTGTAGTTGCCGATAATCACCTCGAAATCGCTGCCGGATTTTTTCCCCGCCTCGCGGAGTCCGCGGAAAAACGAGCCGCAGAAATGATCGACGGGCATGTAGAGGCCGGTCGCGCGCGGGCTACTGGCGAGCAGCGTCCGCACCAGCGTGTCAGATTCGCCGGGGAGCGGCGCGACCTCAAGGTAGCTGACGCCTGGATTGGATTTTCCGAGGATGGAGTGCACCGCCAGCTTCAGCTCGGCGGCACGCTGGAGAAATGCCTTCACGCGGCGGGCGACGGCACTGTAGTCCGGATCGGTGCTGATGACGGCGGCCACTTTGTGCCCGCGCTGGGCGAGATAGTCGGCGGCCATGCGGCCGTTTTCCTCGTTGTTCGGCTCGACGTAGTCGCCGGCAAACGTCGCAGAACGGCGCGTCATGAACCAGACGTGCGGCAGATCCCGCAGCTTCGCGAGGGTGGTGGGCGAAGGCTCCATCCCCTGAATAATCAGGCCGTCGAGTTTCTCGGTGGCGATCCCGGCGGGCAGTTCGTCCGGCGTGTTGGAAAAAAGCACCCGGAGATCGACGCGATAGCGCGTGTCAGTGGACTGCACCTGCAGCAGCTGTTCTTGAAACCAGTTCAGGCTCGGGTTGTTCGCTTTTCCGCCGACGAACCAAACACCGATGCGGCGCAGCTCTGAAACCCGAGCTTTGGGCCCACGGCGGCGGTTGAGCGGCGCGGGCACATAGTTGTGCTCCTCCATCACCAGCCGGATGCGCGCAAGGCTGTCCGGGGCGACGATCTGCGGTTGGTTAATCGCGCGCGAAACCGTCGCGGGCGACACCTTCGCTTTTCGAGCGATCTCAGTGATCAGCATGGGGTGATGGCAGACACGGATGAAATTTCAGTAAACGGAATGAAATGAGGCTGGGGCGGTCAAGTGCATTTCCGGGGCAAGCCGGCCTGACGCGGAAATCAGGTTTTGAGCAACCGCCGGTTTGCAGACAAGGGCGGGACGCCCATTCCGCGTGACAAGGGCGTCCCGCCCGGGAGTTTGAGCGGATGCGCAAAACCTGACTACGCCCGCGGTCTGAAACTGCGCGCGGTCGCTGTGCTTTTCACCGCTTGAGCGCCCGCGCCCAAGCGCCGAGCAGCTCGGTGCGCTCGCGCATCGCATCGGGCCACGCGTGCGGATCAGTGCTCACGTGGTAGCCGTGGCTCATCCCCAGCTCCGGACAGACCCAGAGTTCGCCGCCGGGTCGCGGCCCGGCGAGCCAGCACGCAAAGAGATCTTCGGTGAACGCCAGGTAGTCGCGGAACTCC
>JANOAF010000272.1:0-3420 GCA_031411015.1 Opitutaceae bacterium
ACAAACTAGACCACCACCGAAAGTTCTTCCTATTCGTGCGGGCTCCCATTCTTTCACCGACTGGAATGTCGCGCCTTAATTTCACCATCGAACAAGAAGCTCCCGGTTCCCAGGCGCGCGCGGCGCGGTTTCAGACGCTGCATGGCGAGGTCCAGACGCCCATCTTCATGCCGGTCGGCACCCAGGCGACCGTGAAGGGCCAGACGATTCACACGCTCAAGGCCGTCGGCGCGCGCGTCCTGCTCGCGAACACGTTTCACCTCCTGCTGCGGCCCGGCCCCGAGGTTTTTAAGAAAGTCGGCGGCATCCATCGCTTCATGAATTGGGACGGGCCCGTGCTCACGGACTCGGGCGGGTTTCAGATTTTCTCGCTGCCGGGTTCGAGGCGGATGACGGAGGACGGCGCGACGTTTCAGAGTTACGTCGATGGCGACATGCACCTGCTCTCGCCGGAGAACAGTATCGCCATGCAACGCGCCATCGGCAGCGACATCATGATGGTGCTCGACCAGTGCGTGCCCTCGACCGCGCCCTACGCGGAAGCGGAGGCGGCGATGCTGCTCACGCACCGCTGGGCGCACCGCTCGCTCCTGGCGCGGGGCGACTCGCCGCAGGCAATGTTCGGCATCGTGCAGGGCGCGTGTCACCCGGACCTGCGGAAAAAAAGCGCGGAGTTTTTGCGCAGCCTGCCCTTCGACGGACTCGCCATCGGCGGCCTCGCTGTCGGGGAAACGGCGGAGCAACGCTACGAGTTCACGGGCCTCGCCGCCTCGTATCTGCCGAAGAATCTCCCGCGCTACCTGATGGGCGTCGGCATGCCGCTCGACCTGCTCGAAGCGGTGCACCGGGGCGTCGATATGTTCGACTGCATCATCCCGGCGCAACTCGCGCAGCGCGGCACGGTCTTCACCACTCAGGGCAAGCTCCACCTCCGCCGCGCGGTCTACAAATTTTCCGAGGAGCCCCTCGACCCCGCGTGCCGCTGCCAGGCCTGCCGCGACCACTCGCGCGCCTACCTGCACCACCTGATCAAATCCGACGAGCTGCTCGGCTGGCACCTGCTGGCGATTCACAACCTCGCGTTTTATCACAATCTGATGCGCGCGATGCGCGAAGCGATCTTGGCGGGCACGTTTCTCGAATTCTACGAGCGCATGCGCCCCGAACTCACGCGCACCGACTCGGTGAATCCCAGCGTGAAGCCGAAGCCGGCGAAGCTCTTCAAGTTTCCGCGACTCGGCGACTACGAGATTCACCGCGGTCCCGCCGGCTTCAACAGCGTCCGCCAAATCAGCTCGGGTGAAGTCATGCACTCGGTCAATCGCCCCGAGGACGAAGCGAACCGGCTCTACGTCGAACAATCCGCGCTCGCGGCGCGCCTCACGCCGAGCGCTGCGACTGCGGATGAGCTGGTCGTGTGGGACGTGGGACTCGGTGCCGCCAGCAACGCGATGGCCGTGCTGCGGTGCTACGAGCGCTGTCTCGCCGAAAAGAACGACGGGCCCCTCCGGCCACTGCGCCTCGTCAGCTTCGAGTGTGACCTCGACCCGCTGCGCCTAGCGGCCGGCCATGCGGGCTATTTTCCGCACGTCCGCCACGGTGCGCCCAAGACGATTTTGGCGCAGGGCCACTGGACGCACGAATCGGGCGGGATGCACTGGGAGCTGCGCCACGGGGATTTTCTCCAACTCTTCGCCGCCGCGAAACCACCGGACCTGATTTTCTACGATCCATTTTCCTACAAAACAGACTCTGTGCTCTGGACCGCCGAGACCTTCGCACGCATCCTGGCCGCCTGCGCGCCGAAGTCGGCCGAGCTCTACACGTATTCCGCGGCGACGTCGGCCCGCGTGGCCTTGCTCAGCGCGGGTTTCTTCGTCGGCGAAGGCGTCGGCACCGGTCCGAAAGCCGACACCACCATTGCCTTCACGCGCGCACACGGCGCGAGCGCTCATCCGCGCCCGGCACGCCTGCTCGGTCCCGAATGGCTCGCGCGTTGGCGTCGCAGCAGCTCGAAGTTCCCCGCATCGCTTCCGCCCGAAGCCCACGCTGAATTTGAAAAACGAATCGAGGCGCACCCGCAGTTCGCTGCGCCGGCGCCGGCAGTCTTCGTTTAGCAGCGCCGGACAAACTCGCCGATGAATTGATCGACGTTGCGGCCCGAGACCTGACAGTCGATGTCGCGCCGCAAACCGCGACCGCGTTGGGTTAGTTGGAGCGTTACCCCTAGGCGCGCGGCGAGTTGATCGATGTCACGGACGCGACGCCGCTGCCATCGCCAGCACGTCAGCCCCACCGAGATGGGCTTCCCGATCGGATAGGCGTTGGAGGCGGGGTTCGCGTTCATCGGTTCGGAACTTGAGGCTGCAAAAAGCGCGCCAGTCTCGGCGCTTTTTCCAGCAAAGATCCAGTTGCCGCAGTCCAGCACCGGCCTCGTATGCACGGCGTTTGTCATCGGCTGCGTTAGCCACGCCCAGCGCTCATGCGTTTTTGGCCTCGTGCCGTCGCCACTGCACGCTCAGTCCTTCCACTCGCATGAACTGGTCCCGCTTCAAATCCCACTTCTACCACAACGCCGACCTCGGCGTTTCGCTCGATGTCAGCCGGATGCCGTTTCCCGACGAGTTCCTCGCGACGATGGCGCCACAGATGGAACAGGCGCATGCCGACATGGCCGCGCTGGAGAAAGGCGCCATCGCGAATCCCGATGAGAAGCGCATGGTCGGCCACTACTGGCTCCGCGCGCCGCAGCTTGCGCCCACCGCCGCACTCACGAACGAGATCACCTCGACGCTCGCCGCGATCAAGGACTTCAGCGCCAAGGTTCACTCCGGCGCGATCGCGGGTCCGAAGGGGAAGTTCAAAAAACTCCTCGTGATCGGCATCGGCGGCTCCGCGCTCGGGCCGCAGTTCGTGAATCATGCGCTGGGCCATCCGCGCAGGGACAAGCTTGCCGTCTCCTTCTTCGATAACACCGATCCCGATGGCATCGACTACGTGCTCGCGGGGCTGCGCGGTCAGCTCGCGAAGACGCTCGTCGTCGTCATCTCGAAATCCGGCGGCACGGCGGAGACGCGCAACGGCATGCTTGAGGCCATCGCTGCTTTCAAGACGGCGAAGCTCGACCACACGAAACACTTTGTCGCCGTCACCGGCGTCGGCTCCAAACTCGATCAGACCGCGCAGACCGAAGGCTGGCTCGCGCGCTTCGCGATGTGGGACTGGGTCGGCGGTCGCACGAGCGAGCTCAGCGCCGTGGGCCTCCTCCCTGCCGCGCTCCAGGGCATCGACGTCCAGGCGATGCTCGATGGCGCCGCGGCGATGGACGAGGTCACGCGTTACCCGGTCACCGCGCAGAACCCCGCCGCGCTCCTCGCGCTCATGTGGCATTTCGCGACCGACGGCCGCGGCAAAAAGGAC
>JANOAF010000273.1:0-6693 GCA_031411015.1 Opitutaceae bacterium
CCCATCGAGCAGAAAGTATCGAAAGAAGTCCGGGAGGAAAAACTCACGCTCACGACCGCCGAACTCCGCGCGCGCTGCGACGCCTTTTCTGAATCGTGGATCGCGAAACAGACCGCGCAGTTCAAGCGCCTCGGCATCCTCGCCGACTGGCCGCACGAATATAAAACCAAAGCACCCGCGTTCGAGGCCGACATCGTCCGCACCTTCGCCGCGTTCGTCGAGCAGGGCCTCGTTTACCGCAGCAAGAAACCCGTTTACTGGAGCATCCCCTTCGAGACAGCCCTCGCCGAGGCGGAAATCGAATACAAGGATCACACCTCGATCGCGATCTGGGTGAAGTTCGCGGTTCCGACGGAGGAAGCGGCGAAGTTCGGCCTGCCCACCGACAAGCCGCTCTTCGTCGTCATCTGGACGACGACGCCATGGACGATCCCCGCCAACATCGCGATCGCGCTGCACGCCGACGTGGACTACGTTGTCGCCGATCTCGGAGCTGAACGGATCATTGTCGCCGAAGCCTTGCTCGGCGCTGTGCTCGGCGCGGCGAAAATCGAGGCCGCCCCAGCCATTGTCGCAAAGCGCAAAGGGGCCGAACTCGAAAAACTAGCCCCCCGCCATCCCTTCCTCGACCGCGCCTCGCCGGTTGTCCTCGCCGACTACGTCACGACGGATAGCGGCACGGGTGCCGTCCACACCGCGCCCGGCCACGGTGCGGACGACTATCTCACCGGCCTCCGCACCAAACTCCCGATCTACTGTCCCGTCGGCAGTGACGGCCGCTACGCCGACGACAAAGATTACCCCGCGTTGTCACTGCCGAGCGACTTGCTCGGTATTTCCACCCTCGAAACGGTCGAGGATCTCGCCGCGAAAAAACCTTCGCCCGCCAATCTTGCCGTCCTGAAAAAGCTCGCTGAAGCGGGCGCGCTCCTCGCGAAAGCGAAATATCTGCACAGCTACCCACACTGCTGGCGCTCGAAGACCCCAATCATTTTCCGCGCGGTCGATCAGTGGTTCGTCTCGCTCGACAAAAACAACCGCCGCTCGATCGCCCTCGACGAGATCAAGAAAATCGCCGCGGCGCAGGGCTGGATTCCCGCGTGGGGCGAGGCACGCATTCGGGGTGCGGTCGAATCGCGACCCGATTGGTGCATCAGCCGCCAGCGTTCGTGGGGCGTGCCGATTCCCGCCTTTTACGACGAAAATAAAAACGCCTACCTTGATGTCGGTGTCGCCCGCGCCGTCGCCGACAAATTCGCGCAGTCCGGCACCAATCTCTGGTATGACGCCACGCCCGCGCAGATACTCGCCGGCGTAACGCTGCCCGTCGGCTGGCCCGCGCCGTCTGCCCTCACCGGTGGCCGCGACACGCTCGATGTGTGGCTTGATTCCGGTTCTTCGCACGCCGCCGTCCTCAAGCGGGGTCAGGGCGACACGCAGTGGCCCGCGGATCTTTATCTCGAGGGCAGCGACCAGCATCGCGGATGGTTTCAATCTTCGCTGTGGACGAGCGTGATCGCGTTTGGCGCGGCACCCTACAAGGCGGTGCTCACGCACGGCTTCATCGTCGACAAGGCGCGCCAGAAAATTTCCAAGAGCTCGACCTACCAAAAACCGCAGACGAGCGATGCCTACGTCGCCCAGCACGGGGCCGACGTCATCCGCCTCTGGATCGCTTCGCAGGATTTCCGCGACGACATTCCGGTGGACGATGAGATTCTGAAAAATGTCGGCGAGTCCTACCGGCTTTTCCGGAATACGTTTCGCTACCAGCTCTCCAACCTCTTCGATTTTTCAGCAGCGAAAGATGGCGTCCCGGTCGAGCAGATGGACACACTCGATCGCTGGGCGCTGCACCAGACGGCGGTGCTCATCCGCGAATGCACCGCGGCCTACGATGCCTACGAGTTCCACCGCGTTTACCAGCTCTGCAATCAGTTTTGTGCGGTCACGCTCTCGGCGACCTACCACGATATCCTGAAGGATCGGCTCTACACGCACGGCACGAACTCTCCGCTGCGCCGCTCGTCGCAGACCGCGATTCATCACATCTTCGACGCACTCGTGCGCCTGCTCGCGCCGGTGCTCACGTTCACCTGCGACGAAGCCTGGGCCTACGCCACGGCCAACGTCGAATACTCCGGCGATTCGATCCACCTCCAAGACTGGCCGGTCGCGCCTGCAAGTTGGACGAATTCTGAAATCGAGGCCGACGTCGCTGCGCTCCTGAAGATCCGCTCCCTCGTCACCGAGGCCATCGAACCGCTCCGCGCGGCCGGCAAGCTCGGCAAGTCACTCGACGCCGCGATCACCCTCACCGTGCCGAGCGGCGAGGCGACGGCGGCCGTGCTCGAGAAGCACCGCGAATCTCTCCCCGAACTTTTCATCGTGTCGCATGTCACATTGCGCCCGGGTTCGGCGGACGCGTGGCACGTGGGCGTGCAACCGTGCAGCGAACTCGGCTTCGTCCGCTGCCCGCGCTGCTGGCGCTGGGTGCCAGCGCTCGCGGCGAGTTCGCACGGCGAAGTTTGCCCGCGTTGCGCCGAGGCATTGCCGTCCTGATTTTTTCTTAACCCAAACTCCCCATGGCCAAGAAACAGAAACCAAAGCCTCCCGCCAAGAAACCGGCCGCCAAAAAACCGGTTGCCAAACCGGCGGCTAAACCGGCGGCCAAACCCGTTGCCAAGCCCATCGCGAAAAAATCCGCCCCGGTGCCAGCCCCAGTCCGAGCGTCCGCCCCCAAAGCGGCGCCGGCCGCCAAACCAGTGAAAGTATCTCCTCCCATGGAAAAACCGTCCAAGAAAACCGCGCTGCGCGACAGCATCCTGAAACGCAAGGCGCCCGCCAAGCCCATCGCCTTCAGCCTCGATGAAGTTCGCGCCATCGCGATGACCGTCACGAGCAAGACCAACCTGCCCTTCGTTGCGAAGCCGGACGCCAAAACCGCGGCCAAGCAGGCCGCGCTCGCCGGGGCGGAAAAGGTGAAGCCGCAGCACGTGAAGGCTGCGTCGCTCGCCGACATCCTCGGTTTCAATCCCAAGAAGGGAAAACCCGCCGATCTCATCAGCGACAAGGACGTGCCGGAAAAATTCAAACGTTACCACAAACTGCTGCACGATCTCCGGGCGCACCTGACCGAAGGCATTGAGCGCCACTCCGAGGAGACGCTCAAGCGCTCGGCCAAGGACGACTCCGGCGATCTCTCCTCCTACGGCCAGCACATGGCGGACGCTGGCACCGACACCTTCGACCGCGACTTCGCTCTGAGCATGGTCGCGAGCGAGCAGGAAGCGCTCTCCGAGATCGACGCCGCCCTCAAGCGGATCACCGACGGCACTTACGGCGTTTGCGAAATCACGCAGAAGCCGATCGCGAAGGATCGGCTCCTCGCCGTGCCCTTCACCCGCCACTCCGCCGAGGCCCAAAAAGATCTCGAGCGCAACCGCCACCGTTCCCGCGGCCAGGCCGGCATTTTCGGCGAGATGGGCGAAGACGGTGCCGGCAAGATGATGGACGACGGCGGCGGCGACGAGTAAACGGTTTTTCGATTTTCGATTTCCCGCCTCATGTCCGCTGGCCCGCCGTCGCCCGCGCCGTCACACGGCCGGGTTCAATCGCAAATCGAGAATCAAAGGCCGAAAACGCAACGGTTCCGCGCCTACCGGATTCTGCTGGGGCTCGCGACGGCCGTCCTCGTTCTCGATCAGCTGACGAAGTTCTGGATCGCGGCACACGTGCCGTTCGATCCGTTCCACTCGCACGGACCCGGCAATGATATCGAGGTCATCCCCGGATTTTTCTACCTGATCCACATCGGTAACACCGGCGCGGCGTGGAGCATGTTCACCGGCCGCAGCATGTTGCTGGCTGCGCTGGCCGCCGGGACACTCGTCGCAATCTATTTTTGGCGCCACGCGCTCGGTCTGAGGCAAACGCTCTCGCAGGTGTGCTTCGGCCTCCTCTGCGGCGGCATCGTCGGCAACTTGATCGACCGCCTGCTCCACGGCCATGTGATCGACTTCGTCGACCTGCATTTCGGCAGCTACATCTACCCTACTTTCAACGTCGCCGACTCCGGCATCTGCGTCGGCGTGATTCTCTACGTGCTGCAGTCGCTCCGCTCGCCGAAGTGATTTGAATCGCAAAGGGGCCAAAGCTTCGGGCGCGACAGGAAGATATTCAGAAGCCAGAAATCCAGGCATCAAACCAGTCAATCTGGGTCGTGTCCTGGCTTTCTGGCTTTTGAATTCATTTCCGAGGTTTCCGATTTGGAAAATAGTTCCCTACTCCACGTTGGCGATCTGCTCGCGCACGCGCTCGAGTTCGTTTTTCAGCTCAATCACCGCGCGCGCGATCGTGAGGTCGTTCGCCTTGCTGCCGATCGTGTTCACCTCGCGGCCGATCTCCTGCAAAATGAACTCCGCCTTTCGACCAATTTCGCCGTCGGACTTCAGGAGCGCGGCAAACTGCTCGAAATGACTGCGCAGCCGCGTGATTTCCTCCGTCACATCGCAACGATCCGCGAAGAGTGCGATCTCACGCAGCACGCGCTCGTCGTTCAGGTCGAGTTCGAGCCCCGCGTCCCGCAGGCGTTTGGCGAGCATTTCGCGGTAGTGGGCCGGCACTTGCGGGGCCCGCCCCACGATGATCTCGACCTGTCGGTGCAACGCTTGGGCGCGGCCGATGAAATCCACCATCAAGGCTTCCCCTTCCTTCGCCCGCATCGCGGCAAACGACCGCAATGCGGTCCCGACGGTTTCAAGCAGCGTGGCCTCCGCCGCATCGACGCTCGGAAAGTCACTCGTGCGGCGCTGTGAGTTCACGACCTGCCAGAGCAAGTCCGTGGTCGGCCGAAATTCGACTCCCTGCCGCAACGCAAATACCTGCAGCCGCTCCAGCGCCGCCGCCGCCGCCGCCTCGTCCCAAGTCGCCTGGGGCGTGGACTTGTCGCCGGTCACCTCGATATCGACATGCACCTTGCCGCGCGACGCATGCTTCCTCACCAGCTCTCCAATCGCCGGCTCCATGCTCTCCCACTGCTCGGGCAGGCCAATCGTGAGATCGAGCGTCTTCCGATTCACCGCGCTGACCTGCACCGTCAGCGAGAGATTTTCGATGGCGGCGGTGGCGCGGCCGTAGCCGGTCATGCTCTTCATAATTTAACGCCCAAAATTTTGGCCACTTGGTTCACGTCTTTGTCACCGCGCCCCGAGAGATTGATGATCAGGATTTCGTCGCGGCGCATCTGTTTCGCCCGCTTGAAGCCATGCACCAGCGCATGCGTGCTCTCGAGGGCCGGGATGATGCCTTCGAGTCGCGAACAAAGTTGAAACGCCTCCATCACCTCGTCGTCGCAGGCGTAGGCGAAATCGATCCGCTTGCGCTCGCGGTAGAAAGCGTGCTCCGGCCCGATCGCCGCGTAGTCAAGACCGGCGCTCACCGAATGGGTCAGCTCGATCTGGCCGTCGTCGTTTTGGAGAATGTAGGTCTTGCAGCCCTGCAAGACGCCCAGCTTGCCGCCTTCGAAGCGGGCCGCGTGATCGCCCCGCTTAATGCCGCGACCACCCGCCTCGACCCCAATCATTCGCACTTGGGTGTCCTCCAGAAATTCGTGGAAGAAGCCGATGGCGTTCGAGCCACCGCCCACGCACGCGATCATCTCGTCGGCGAGACGACCTTCGCGCGCGATGATTTGTTCGCGCACCTCCCGCCCAATCACGCGGTGAAAATCCCGCACCATCATCGGATAGGGATGCGAGCCAAGCGCCGATCCGAGGATGTAGTGCGTGCCGCGGACATTCGTCACCCAGTCGCGCATCGCCTCGTTAATCGCTTCCTTCAGAGTTTTCTGGCCCGCCTCGACGCCGCGCACCTCGGCCCCCATGAGCCGCATGCGAAACACGTTCAACGCCTGCCGCTCCATGTCGACGGCTCCCATGTAAACCACGCACTCGAGCCCAAATTTTGCGCACACCGCCGCCGTCGCCACCCCGTGCTGGCCCGCGCCCGTCTCGGCGATGACGCGTTTCTTGCCCATGCGGCGCGCGAGCAGCGCCTGGCCGAGCGCATTGTTGATCTTGTGCGCACCGGTGTGCAGCAGGTCCTCGCGTTTGAGATAGATCTTCGCCCCGCCACAGTGCTGCGTCAGGCGCTCGGCAAAATACAACTCGGTCGGC
The DNA here is from genome assembly GCA_031411015.1 of Opitutaceae bacterium. GTDB lineage: Bacteria > Verrucomicrobiota > Verrucomicrobiia > Opitutales > Opitutaceae > ER46. The sequence goes on from JANOAF010000273.1 coordinate 6,177, forward strand.
CGGCCCGCAAATTCCTTCAGGTGATGGCGCAGTTCTTTCTGAAACGCCGGGTCCTCCCGCGCGATCTCGTAGGCTGCGCCCAACTCCTGCAACGCCGTCATCAGCGTCTCCGGCACAAACACGCCGCCATAGCGGCCAAAGTGGCCCCCCACGTCGGGGACCGAAAAGCGATCAAGCGGTGCAGCGGCAAAAGTGGACATACGCCGCCTACCATGGAGCGCCCGGTGCGCCTACGCAATCCTGCGGTTGTCTTCGCGCTGAAACCGGCCGCCCCCGCGCCCTGAAGAATTCCATTATAACTATTATCCTTTCGTTGCAACGTGCGTCCAACTTCCGCAACTTTCCTGCGCCTTTACCCCAGCCCCGCGCATGGTTTCCCTGCACAACCCGACCAACCTCATGACCCTGCAACTACACAAAACACGCCCTGGCGCCCTCCTCGCGCTCACGCTGCTCGCGCCCTGCCTGCTGCTGGCCCAAGCGCCCGCATCTTCCACCAGCTCCCTCAAGCCGAGCG
>JANOAF010000274.1:0-2069 GCA_031411015.1 Opitutaceae bacterium
GTGTCGCTACGTGATTGGCGATGTCGTGCGCTTCGTTTCCACGCGGCCGCCGCGGCTCGTCTATGCCGGGCGGACGCGGCTCCAGTTGACGGCGTTTGGCGAGCACGTGATCGAAAAAGAACTCACCGATGCGCTCACCGCCGTCGCCGGGCAGCACGGACTCACGGTGGCGAATTTCCATGTCGCGCCGCGCTTCGTCGACGCGCGGGCGGGCGAGAAACGCGGCCGCCACGAATGGTGGATTGAATTGAAAGACACGCCGGCGGCGGCGCCCGCGCCGGAGATCATGGCGGCTGGTCTCGACGTGCAGCTCCAGCGGCGGAACGATGACTATGAGGCGAAGCGCAAAGGCGGCGGGCTGGAGTCGCCGTGGGTGCGGCTCGTCGCGCCAGGCACCTTCGAACACTGGCTCCGTGGGCACGGCAAATGGGGCGGACAAAACAAAATGCCCCGCTGCCGCAGCGATCGCCTGATCGCGGATGAACTGGCGGGCGCGGCGTGATCAGCGACCCGGCCCGGGGGCGAGGTTGTTTTTCAGGATGTGGATCTGGGCTTCGTGCGAGAATTCGGCGACGCCCGTGGGGAAAAAGTGCCCCAACTCCCCGTGCAGCCAGCGCCGCGTGACCTCGACCGGCTCTTTTTCTTCGTCGACCACGCGGATCACGCTGCTGTGGGTGAGGAGATTCTCGACGTAGCTCGGGAGTGAGTAGGATTGCCGGTGCGTGGCGGACTCCGCGGTCACTTCGCTGAAGCCGAACTGGGCGGCCCGCTCGGCGTCGAGCCGCTCGTCGTTGCGCGCGACCTTGGGAAAACGCGCCCGGAAAACTTCGCGCCGCCAAAATTCGAATTCGGGATTCCCTTCCAGGCGTCCCATCGATCCGATCTTATACAGCGCCAGCCAGCCGCCGGGGCGAAGCACCCGGGCCGCCTCACCGAGAAAACGATCGTGATCGAACCAGTGGTAGGCGGAACTGACGGTGACCAAATCAAATTCGCCCGCGCTGAAAGGCAGGGCTTCGGCGTAGCCCTTGCGGTAGGTGATGGCGGGATGGGGCGACGTTTGCGCCAGCATTTCACGCGACGAATCGATTCCCACGATACTGCGCGCGTAGGGCAGCAGGGCCTGCGTGGAGCTCCCGGTGCCGCAGGCCACGTCGAGGGCGCGCGCCACCGGCAGGGCGTCCGCGAGCGCCCGCAGGAGCGAAGGCAATACCCGCGAATGAGCCGCGGGCCGTCCGGTCGCGTAGCGCTGGGCCGCCGCATCCGACGAGAAATAGTTTTTCGCCTGCTCCTCATGGGAGCGGTCGATGGCCGGGTTTTCGTTGGTCATGGGCTTGCGGAAGGTCGTGACGAAAGGCGAAGGCGCAATCCCGTGCCGGTTACGTTTACGTCAAGGCGGCGCCTGCGCCCGCGAAGGCATGCGCGGGTGTGACGAATGAAAACTCCACGTGAATTTATTGCCGCATCGTTACACGAACGCCTTCGGACCGTCACACGCGGGCGACAAGATTGTCAGGTGAACCTGAACATCAGCCTCCATCGCACCTGCGCCGCGACCACGTTGCTTGCAGTTTTTATATGCATGCCGCTCGGCGCTCAAACCGTCAACGCCATCAGGCAATCGGGCGCCAACACCGCGCCCGTCGTCCGGCTCCAGGAATTTGAGGTCATCGAGGCCCGCACTTCGGCCGCGACGATGGCGCCCACCGAGAGCCGGCTTGAAGCCACGCAGCCCGAGTCCGTCATCAGCCTCCAGACGATCCAGAACAGCATCGCGCCCACGGCGGACTACGCGATGATCGCCGCGCTCTCGCCGAGCGTCACGAATTTCTCGACCAACGGCCCTGGTCTCAACGAGTCCAAGCCCACGCTCCGCGGCTTTAACGACGGCCAATACAACGTTACCATCGACGGCATCCCTTTCGGCGACGGCAACGACTACACGCACCACACCACGAGCTATTTTCCCGCGAAGCTCCTCGGCCGTGTGACCGTCGATCGCGGCCCCGGCACCGCGAGCACGATCGGCATGGCGACCTTCGGCGGCACCATCGCGATGGAGACGAAGG
>JANOAF010000275.1:0-2574 GCA_031411015.1 Opitutaceae bacterium
TGCGCGGCGAGCTCGACGCCTGGATGAAACAACAGGGCGACGCGCAAACGCTCTTCGGTAAACCGCTCCTCCTCGGCGAACCGGTCACAAATGTCGTGCCCGCCACCGCGCCAAAAAAGAAGTCACCCTGACTTGAACCGCTTTCCCCACCCATCCCCCCATGTCTCAATCCATCCTCTCACTCCCGCCTCTTCGCCCCTCCGTCCGTGCGTTCGTCCCGCTCATCCTGGCTACGGCGATGGCGGGGGCCGATGCCCCCGTTCCAGCTGCCCAGCCTTCCACCGCCGCCTCAGGCGAACAGGCATTGGTGCTGTCGCCCTTTACGGTCGATGTAAAACGCGACACCGGCTATCAAGCGACGTCGACGCTGGCCGGAACGCGGCTCAATTCCTCGCTCCGCGACATTGCCGGACAAATCACCGTGATGACTCCCGAGTTCATGCAGGATCTCGGCATCACTGACTTGAACAGCGCGCTGTTCTATTCGCTCAACACCGAGCGCGACTCGGAAATGGTCGATGTGACCGCGCCGGGAATTGGCGGCGCCTACTCGACTGAGTATCCGATCGGAGGCCCCGGAACTTCCATCGGCGGACGCACCCGCGGGATCGGTTCGCCCAATCGCGCCCACGATTTTTTCGACACCGTCGTCCCGATCGATTCCTACAATACTGAGCGCTTCACCTTTGCGAGCGGGCCCAACTCGATTCTTTTCGGTAACGCCCAACCCGCGGGCACGATCGACACCACCTTTAAGCGGGCCAATGCCGGCAGGGCATTTCGTTCCGTTGAACTGCGATTCGACGATGCCGGCAGTTCGAGGGTCGTGCTCGACGTCAACCAGCCGATCATCGGCAAAGATGTGCTTGCGCTGCGCCTGGCCGGCCTGCGCAACCGCACGGAGGATTGGCGGGATGACGCGTTCGACCGCTCGGATCGGCTTTATGTCACGGCCACCTACAAGCCACTCAAGCAGGTCGCGATCCGAGCCTACTATGAACGCTCGTCCTTTCATCTTCAGGCGGCGCTCGAGTCTCTGCTGCAGGACCACGTGACTCCGTGGATCGAGGCCGGACGGCCGGCCTATAACAATGCCACGACTCCGACCGCCATGCCGGCGCGCACCGGTGTGTTCGTAGCGTATCCCGCGAGCACCAACTACTACGCGTTCGACGGCGCGGGCTCAGTCGCCCCGACCTATGGCCTGCGCACCAACATGTCGCAGACCCGGGGTTACGATACGATCCGGCCAGCGCCCTATTCGCTCGAGTCCGCCATCACCGATGCGGGGATCTACCCCGCCGACGTGAACTACACCGGCAATGCCAACCAGATGAAGGCGTCGACCTCGATCACGGGTGCCATCGCCGAGATCAATCCGTTTCGGAATTTCTTCATCGAGGTCGGCTATAATCGCGAAACCTACATCCAGCGTTATTCCCGCTTTCTACCCCTGACGAACACCGAACTTTTCGTCGATGCCAACACGTTCCTCCAGGATCGCATCACACCGAATCCGAATTTCGGCCGCTACTTCCTGCAATCACCCGCCGCCCGCGCCGGCCGGAACCGGTCCGTCAAGGAGCAGGCGCGCGTTTCGCTTTCCTACGAACTTGATCTCGAAAAGACGGGGGGATGGAAACAACGGCTGGGGCGTCACCGCCTTGCCACCCTCTTCGACCGCAACGACACGGAATTCTACAACGGACGCTCCGATTTCAAGGTTCTGAACACGCCGCCCGGCCAGTTGAACGGATTCTTCGCCACCTACTACGTCGATCCGGCCGACCGCAGAAACCTCGCCTTGCGGCTGCCCTTCGATCCGCTGCAGCAAGGTGTGATCAATGTGCCCGGCGTCCCCAACCTCCAGATTCAGGCCCTGGATCCGGCGGGCTCGAGTGTCCCGGCTTTCGTCAACCGTTCCGTCGTGGATTCCCGGGTGCTGTCGTGGCAGGGTTTCTTCCTCGGCAACCGTCTGGGCCTTACCTACGGACGACGCGAAGACGATGTCACCGTCTACGAAAGCGCTGGCGACTTGCGCCGCGACATACCGAACATCGCGCGCGATCCACAGTGGCGGCGATTGACCGAACGAACGCCCGTCACCACCCAGAAGAGCATCATCGTGCATCCCACCGGCTGGGCCTCGGCTTTCTACACCGAGTCGAACAGCGAGCAGGTGCCCAGCCTCGTCCGGTTGAATCCGGGCGGGACATCGCGCAGATGGGCATCGGCGAAGGAAAAGAATACGGTTTCTCGCTCCAACTATTGGGCGACCGGCTGAGCTTCCGGCTCTCGAAATACGAGAACACTGGCCAGGGGAATGTCTCCAATATGCGGGTGCCCAATCCGCTTCCGACTTCCGCCACTTTCGGCAACCAAATCCGGCAGGATTCGATGAACCTCGAGCACAACGCGCTGCGCCAGGCGGCGGCCCGCGGCCGCAGCATCTTCGTCGAAAAATACCGCGTGCTTCAGGACAGCCTGCTGGCGACGACCGAACCCGACGGGCGCGCCACAGCCGAGATTCTCGACCGCTACGACGTGATCTCGGACAGCCGCGCGAAGGGCTAC